>CAYSEW010000003.1:19157-156250 GCA_964430245.1 uncultured Flavobacteriales bacterium | reverse complement strand
GATGTGTTTCGAAAAGTCCTTTAATCATTTTCAATTTTTAATTACACATAACGGTGCGGCTAAACTGCGTTTTAATGCAGTTTAGCTCTTGTTGTAGAACCGTTATTGATAAATCAGTTTTTTGATAGCAATAACATTACCATCAGAATCAAGAACTTTTGCAAAATAAGTTCCTTTAGATTCTAAGCTTTTTAAGTTTAGTTGAACCTCATTAGAAGTAAAACTTTTACTCAACACCTCTTTACCTAATATATCAGTTAAAATAATCTGACCATTAGAATGCTGGGCTAGGGTAAGGGTAATAATGGCATTAGAAGGATTGGGGAATAATTTAACCAATGAATTATTTAACTCATTAATTGATGTACCTGATTCTGATACAGTTAGAGTAACGACATCCGTTGTGTCCAAACAGCTTGCAGATTCACTTACAACACACCTATATAAAGTGTTATTATTGCTCATAGATGTGGAGGAAATGGTTAGTGTTTGTGTGTCTGTACCACTGAATTGACCAGCATTTGAAAGGTCAGAATATCCGGTACCTGCATCCATTTGCCATTGGTAAGTAGCTCCAGTTAAATTATCTGTAAATGAAAATGTAGCATTATTCCCAATAGATGTAGATTGGTTTGTGGGTTGAGATGTTATTGGATTTAAAGCACAACAATTACCCAAACTTGCATTGTATAAATCTAATATTTCACAAGAATCTAAAGCACGATCCCACATGCCGATGTCATCTAAAATTACATTACTAAAGGAAGTTCCAGGAGCAAAAGAAGGGTCTAATGCCGCACAAAGCATATCATCACCCACATTATTTACGGAAATATTTCCAATGAACAAGCTACTTTCTCTGGTGCCGTTAATATATAAGTGTAATGAATCATTATCTCTTAATCCAAGAATGTGGTACCAGGTTGAAATTACCAGATTTGTTGTAGATATTAACTGATAAGTTGTTGTACCGCTTTCAATAATATAATTGGCATAATTCGTGCCTGACCCCGAATGATGAAGTACCCATTCATTTGTCCCTGTAGCACTACCGAGGTTCCATACGTTTACTCCTTGATTATTATAAGCGGGGTCAACATGAATTGTGTCCAGTTTATATGCCCAATAAGATATCGTAAAGTCGTTTGCTCCGAAGGTATAATCAGGGTGATCAGGTATTAATATATAATCATCCATTCCATCAAACTCATATGCACCATTGGCATTGCCAAGTCTATCCGATGTAAGTGTAGCTCCATTCACGTTGCCATCATTGCTATTTCCAGAATCATCATTGGCATTTCCATTAAAACCCCACCAACCAACTAAGCTGGCAGAAGGCACATAGCCTGGTACTTGAGCATTTAAATTAAAAGAGGTAAAGAGTAGTAAATAGAGTAAAAGTTTTTTCATGATTGTGTTTTTAAAAGTTCTATAAATATAATTCAATAATGTTCTACAACGTAACGATAAACGTATTACGTTTATTCTTGTTATGTGTGAAGTTATAAAATATTCATGTTGTCAGATGGATTTTCAATGTTTTTAATATTGGTAGTAGAAACATGTGTATAGATCTGAGTGGTTTGAATATTACTATGTCCTAAAATATGCTGAATAAAGCGGATATCGGTGCCATTTTCAAGTAGGTGAGTAGCAAAGCTATGCCTAAGGGTATGTGGGGTGACATTTTTATAGATGCCTGCTCTTTTACAAGTAGCCTTGATCATCTTTTGAATGCTTGCCGAAGAATATTGTCCACCATTCATGCCATTGATTAGGTAATATTTCGGCTCATAATATTGTATGTATTGTTCTGTCAATTGTAGAATTTGTGGAGTTAATTGAACCTGTCTGTCTTTATTGCTTTTCGAATTCCTTATCCAAATAATCATTCTTTTGTGGTCTATATCTCTTATTCTCATATTAATCATTTCTGAGACTCTTAATCCGCACGAATATATAATAGCAAGAATGGTTCTGTGTTTAAGATTATAGGAGCTATGAAAGAGTTTTTGGACCTCTTCTTTACTCAATACTGTAGGTAGCTTTATATCTTTTCTTGGGCGATCTAGATAATAGAATTCACGTTCTCTTTCCAGGAATTTTTCATAATAAAATTTAATAGCATTAATGTGCTGGTTCTGAGAACTTTTAGAATAACCTTTATGGATCATTGTTTCTAGGTAATCTAGAATATCTTTTTTATCCAATAAGGCAGTGTCAACATGGTTAAAATGCTTAAAAAAAGATTGCAAGCAGGCTAAATAGGTGCTGATTGTGTTTTTGCTGTATCGTTTAATAATCAGCTTTTGTTTGATGGGTTGTAGATTTTTCATTTTCCAAACATTGACTGAATTAGAGCATTTAGTCGGTATCTAACCATTTATATTCGTTTTTTGTCGGATATACGCATTTTAAAACAGTTATTGATTATCTTTCTGATGAAAATTGCAATAAAATCAATAAATGAGTAAACAAAGAGAATGTTTGGAGTGCAGTACGTCATTAATGGGAAGAGTAGATAAAAAGTTCTGCAACGACCAGTGTAGAAATTCCTATAATAATCGATTAAATAAAGATGCTAACGACTATGTAAGAAGAGTAAATGTGATCTTAAGAAAGAACAGAAGAATTCTTTCTAAGCTTATGCCGGGTGAAAAAGCACGTACTACAAAAGAGAAATTATTACTCAACGGATTTAATTTTTATTATTATACCAATATTTATAGAACTAAACAGGGTAAAACATATTACTTTGTATACGAATTGGGTTACCTAGAACTTGAGGATGAGCAATACGCATTGGTACGTAAACAGGATTATGTAAAATAACCATGAAAAGAATAATTATTATCAATGGCCCCAATTTAAATCTAATTGGTAAAAGAGAACCTCATATTTATGGAGATGAATCATTTGAGGATCATTTGAATAAATTAAAAATTGAATTTTCAGCTATTCAACTCGATTATTACCAGAGTAACGTTGAAGGAGAGCTGGTTACAAAATTACAGGAAGTAGGGTTTGATTTTGATGGTATAATACTAAATGCTGGAGGTTATACACATACTTCAGTAGCAATTGCAGATGCTGTAGCTGCAATTAATACACCTGTAATTGAAGTTCATATTTCTAATGTATATGCAAGAGAATCCTTTCGTCATGAATCCAAAATGGCCAAGCATTGTAAAGGAGTCATTGCAGGTATGGGATTGGCATCCTATAAATTGGGTATAATCAGTTTTGTAGCGTCTTAAAAGACTTTATTGTTTAATGATCTTAGTTCTGGACTTTATCTTATCATTTATAACCTCTAGAAAGTAAACTCCATTTGCTGGTTCATTAAATGGTATATGAAAATCTGTTCCATTTTCATTCCTTCTACAAAGAACGACCTTTCCATTTAAATCTGTAATTGTAATTGTAGCATTATTTAAAGGAATGGTGCTTGTGATATGTATATTACCATTATTAGGATTAGGGTAAATGATTAGCGTTTGCATGTTGTTATTTTCTATACCTACATTGGAAATGGGATAACATGAAGATGTGTCTACACATCCGTTTTTTGTAACCTCTACTGCATAATCTCCATTAACAGTAGATGTATAGGTCTGAGAAGTTGCCCCTAAAATTTCATTATAATAACTACCCAAAATATTGTTACAATCTAACCATTGATAAGATGCGCCAACCTCATTAGCGGTAAGCTGTATTCCAGCTTGAGTAACATTTACATTTACAGTATTTACAATAAGGTTAATGGTAATTGTGCTGTCACAGCCAATACTATTAGGGATAATAGCTGTGTATTGACCACTACTGGTATATGTCTGTCCGTCAGGTGCTGTGTAGCTATCACAAGCAGATTCATTGATCGTAGTAGCAGAGCTATCTATTAATATTAGAAATGAACAGGAATTGGTATTGCCATCCAAATCAGTTGAGGTTAATGTTACTGACCCGGTATTTGTAAGAGCAGTTCCAGCCAAAGGGTTTTGAGAAAGAGTAGGGTTGAGGTCACAATTATCCATGCTAGTTGTAGTAAGTGTGTAATCAGGTAGAATAAATTGACAATTAGTATCTAAAGTTACATTTTGATCGGATGGACAAATGATGCTTGGAGCTACTGTGTCTATAAAGATTAAATTAAAAGTGCACGATCCAGTGTTTCCGTAAGCGTCAGAAGCTGTAAGAGTTACTTGTCCTGTAGGAGTAGCTCCTTCTAATGGAAATTGAGTAATAAAAGGGGAAGAAGAACAATTGTCTATAGCCATACCTAATGAAGTAAAATCAGGCATTAAGCTATCACAAGATATTACTTGGTTAGATGGGCAGGATAATGTAGGAGAAATAGTGTCTAATACAGTTACAAGTGATTGACAGCTGTCTGGTATACCGCTTTGATCAATAACGTATAAAGAAACAGCAACTTGTCCTATAGTTACTGGTATATAGCTCCCCGATGGAAAAGGATTAGTAGCAGTAGAATTCATGGTTTCACCATCTAAAGAATTAGGCCCACTGAAAGTCCAGTTACCTAAGTTATAGGTGTTTCCATCTGGACCTGTCTGATTTGTTCTGTAAGCCCATCCATCTAAGTATTCCCAAGGTTCACCATTTCCATCCACATTAATATCACCGAAAACATCAATTACATTTCCCATGTAAAATAATTCAACGGCATCATCTCCATTAATTTGCGCAGCTCCAGCAGTATAGTCTGGTGGAAACCCAAACCAATTGCTAAATTGGGCTGAATCATAAGAAATATAGATAAATTGTCCTGCATTGGCAGTAATGGCAGGAAAAGTAAATTCTTGACCATCCGATCCGCCCCCGTTATTAGCAGAACCTATTCCATATTGACTCAGGTCATTAATATTGTTAAAAACATAAAGCTCAATGGCTTTAGGCGTGCCTCCGCTTAAAGGTCCATCAATTACTCCAGTTATTACCATGTCATTAGTAGGAGCACCATTTAATAGATCATTACAATTAAAAGAAGTTTGACTTGCAGTATAGTTAATAGGGGGAGAAGTAGTGCTACTTCCATTATCAAGATCAGATGGAAGTATGATGGCATTTCCTAAAATATCTAGATAAACATCAATGTTTTTACAGGATGCAGTGACAGTAGATTTTGGAAAGACTTCAAGAGGAATTACAGGGTTTCCGTCTCCCCACAATCCCATGTGTTTTTGATCATAGGTATCTCCAAAAGTGTAATTACAATCTGTTCCATAGAATGTGCAGCTCATCAATGCGTCAGCTAGTTTCCAGTAACAGTAGTAGTCTACAGGATCTTCTTTGCTAACTGTATAAGCAGAAGCTATAATTGTACTGGTTACTCCTCCATCATAACTATTGTCTTTAGCTAATGGTTCATTATGAGAAGCTTCAATGATTCCATTGCCGTAATTATCAGCATAATGAACAATAAGATTTTTTTTAGTATTGGGAATCGAAGTGGTGTTCATGATCTCCCATCCAAAAGAGTCTCCTACTACAATGTCATCATCACCTACAATTATGAGCATATTATAATCAGAATCCATACCTGCATAAGAAGCTATTCTTCCTGTATTGATGCCTCCAGTCCCAGGCTGACATAGCATAATGCAATCTGGTTTAGGTACACCATAATTGGTATATTCAACAGCAATGTTTGCACTAACTACACCTCCGTAGGAATGACCGATCATAGCAAGATGTTCCCAACGAGGCCTTACATAGCTGGTATTGTTATTCAGCTCATTAATTGCATCCTGTATGCCAGTAACGGCATTAGGAGTATAAGTACTAGGAAGTGACACATCTGAATTTTGGAATTTAGGAAAGATAACAATGTTTCCTTTTTTAACAAGATGCTCTATCCATGCTCCGTAGGGACCGGGGTTAAAAACACCATATGCATGATTAAAGATGATAACATCCGCACTATCTGGAGCAGGACTAGTAGGCTCAAATAGCCAATATCCGTCAGCACCAAAAAGAGTTGTGAAATCATACATGTTAACTCCGGTATGAGTATAGCTACCACCTCCAGGACCATTAATTGGCTGATTGGGTTGTGTTTGACTTGATGATGTAAGAATAATAAAGTAGAATAATAAAAGGGAAAGGAGTTGTTTCATATTTTAAATATACAAATAAATGCACATTAGAAAACTCAAATGGAACGATGGGAAACTAGCAGGTTTGTACCCTATATATAAGATGTATGTTTGTTTTGAGTTTAATCTAAAAACTAAAAGTCATGGAAGGAAATATAATAATTAACGAATCAAGAAATACTCCAGAAGTAATTCTAGACACCAATAAGAAGTATTTTTCTTTAAAAGGAGTCTCATATCCTGAAAATGCTCAGAAATTCTATGGGCCAATTTTTGACATGGCTAAAAATTACATAGACAAGAAAAAGCAAAAAAATGAGATTACCATGGAAGTAGATTTTGATTATTTCAATACTTCTTCTGCTCGAATGTTGTATCAGATCTTTAGACTTTTTAATAATGCTGCAGAATCAAATGATATGGGTGTAAATATTGTCTGGAAATATGAGTCAGATGATATGGATATGATAGAGTCTGGAAAAGATTTTGATCTTATGTTTGAAAATCTTCAGTTTTTGTTGGAAGAAAAAGAAGATTAATCAACAGATCTTTTTTAACTCTCTGTATAATTTATGTAAAGGTAATCCCATTACATTGAAAAATTCACCATTCATTTTTTTAATACCTACATAACCCATCCATTCTTGGATCCCATAGGATCCTGCTTTGTCAAGAGGATTGCATTGATTGATATAGCTAATGATCTCTTCATCAGAAAGAGCATAAAAAGTAACTTCAGTAATGTCATAAAATGTGCTAAAATTTTCTTGACTATATAAGGTGCAGGCTGTTATTACTTCATGAGTGTTTCCAGATAGCGTTTTTAGCATTTTAAATGCATCATTTTTATCTACAGGTTTTCCTAATACAAGATCATTGAGTACAACTATAGTGTCAGCAGTAATAATAAGCTGATTACCTATAGGGTTAAATTCTTTTGCTTTTAATTCCGAAAGAAAAACAGCTATTTTTTCTCTTTTTAAATTATTAGGATATTTTTCATTTACAGGTTTTACCTGTATGCCAAAATCCTTTATTAGATGTTTTAATAGCTCTTTTCTTCTAGGTGATTTTGAGCCAAGAATAATATCGTATTTAGCTGTAATTGATGGTAGCATATTAAGTGTATGAATGGATCATGATTACACATATAGATCCGGCAATAACTAATTTAAGAATATTGCTTATTAAATGAAATTGTTTTTTAGTATGGGCTTTGTTTAATTTCCATCCAGCAATACAGATAGGAAAAAAAAGAAATAGAATCATGGAGATAGCAGTTATTGTTGAAAAATGCATTTCTTCCCTGTCTTTTAATAAAACTAAAAGAAGCAGAGAGATAATAACCAGAAGGATTATTGAAAGTGATTTTGTGAATCGGATTCCAGCAGTTACTGCCAATGTTTTCGATTGAATGGCTCGGTCTCCTTCTATATCTTCCATGTCCTTGATCAATTCCCTAGCTAAAGTGGTTAAAAATGCGAATAGAGCATAGATGAGAATAAAAATATAGTCAACAAGATCTTCAATAGGTGTAGTGGGGTCTTTTAATATTGGTGATAATTCTGGATGAGCAATAAAAACAATCAGAGGAACAATACCAGACATCAAAGCAATTATAAGATTTCCTAAAATTGGCCAATGCTGTAATTTCCATGAATAAAGTAACAATGAAATAATAGCTATACATGTAAGCTGTTGCATAGGTATACTGCTAAATAAAATAGCTATGCTAATGGTAGTAAGAGATAAAATGAAATAAAGTAAAAACAGTGAGTTGAATGTGAAAAAGTTGAATTTTCTCTTTTCATTAAGAATATCTCCTTTTTTATCAAAAAGATCATTGACAACATATCCTCCTGCTGCAGTTAGTATTACAATAATGTAATTGTAGATTGCTGTATAATGGAAATGAATTTGTAATCCCTTTTTATAGATGAATATTTCAAAACATAAAAAAAGAAGTGAAAGAATAATGAGATTTTTATATCGAATCGTAAGTAAAAGTTCTTTTACCATTTGAGCCCATCTTTGTCAAACCATTTGCCATGAAGTCTCATGGTCTGTTCAAGAACATCCCTTACACACCCTTTGCCGCCATCTTTATGAGAGATGTAGTCAGCTGCTTCTCTTATTTCAACAGCAGCATCGTGAGGACAGGCGCCAACTCCTGCTTCAACAATACAAGTGTGGTCTGGTAGGTCATCACCCATATAGAGGACTTGTTCTATGTTAACCTGTTTGTCTTTTATGTATTCGTGTAATAGTCCAATTTTTTCATGGGCACTTAAAAAGACATCTTTAATACCCAGGTATTCTAATCTCTTTTTGACCATGATAGAATTGCCTCCAGTAATAATACAGATATTATATCCTTTTTTAATGGCATGCTGAAGTGCATATCCATCTCTAGTGTTCATAGTTCTTACCATTTCACCTGAAGAATCAAGAATTACAGATCCATCTGTAAGAACACCATCCACATCGAAAATGAAAGTATTGATATTTTGAAGTTTTTCTTTATAGCTCATTATTTTGATGCTTTTTCTTGATCTGTTTTGTAAAAAGTGAATAAATATCAGCTAAAAATTCTTCACTTTTTAATAAATCCTTGTGTTTTTCTATGATTTCGTTTTCACCTCTCTTTGCAGGCCCTGTTTGGTACATAAAAGTATTTTCTTTAGCAATCATTTTTATTGTTTGTGAAAATAATGGACCAAGTGAAGAATAGGGTAGGTTGTTAGATTTACAATACTCTTGTATGCAGCTAAAAAGGTGGTAAGTGAAGTTATTAGTGGCGATAGCAGCTATATGTAGCTGTTGTCTTTGCAGTTGGTTGACTTGGTAGGGGGTGCAATTTAATTGATTAGTAATATTTTTTAGAAGCTCAATGTCATCATCGAGATTGGCCTCAATAAAAACAGCTGTATTTTCAAATACTATTTTCTCATTTTTAGTAAGTGTTTGCATAGGGTAAAAACAACCAGCTCTTGATGATATCTTATTTAATAATTGGGTGTTAAATGTGCCAGAAGTATGTGCGATTAGTTTATTCTTAAGATCAAGCTGATTGATAGTCGCTAAAATATGCTCATCTTTTAAAGCAATAATGTATAGGTCGGAATCTGTAGGTAGATCTGTAGGTTCGTTTGAAGCTTTTGAGTGGAGGTCTTTAGCAAGTAGTTCAGCAGAATGAATATTATAATTGAATATTATATCGATCTTAATATTATTCTTTAATAGAGCCCTTCCAAGCTGAGTAGCTACATTACCTGAGCCAATGATCGAAATGCTGAATTCTGGTTTCAATTAGATCTGAATTTGTTCTTCAAATTGCATTAATGTATTAGCTATACTCTTGATTAGGTCTTCTTTGTCATCTGGTTTTTTAGAAAGATATTCATTGACATGAACCATTCCTTCTAATAGGTCTTCTTCTTTAAAAGGTCCCTCAAGGTTTTCTATTAATGTAAGCGCTTCTAGTGCTATCATAAAATCACCTTTTGTGGCAGCTTCAACTATTAAAGGAATATGATCACATGCGTCTAGGTTAGAGCTCCATATCGAATGCAAGACTAATTCTGTTACTCTTTTATCACTATTATTTATATTCTTAATAAGAACAGGTAATGCTTTAGTTGTTTTTAGCTGACTAAGCGTTTTTTTGACCTCTTCCTGAAGCTCATTATTTGTTGAATTTGAATAGATGTCTATTAATGGCTGAATGATCTCTTCATTTCCTTTACTGCTTAACTTTTTAAATCCTTTGATCATTTTTGAACGATCATTAGATTGAATATCATTTAGTATTGATTGATTGATATCTTTTTTCTTTTTATTTTTTGTATTCATGATTTAATAATGACCTGAATTTTGCGCAAATGTACAATAAAGAAGATGAATTGTAAAAGGTAAAGTATGGACAAAAAAAAAGGGAGCTGAAAAGCTCCCCTCAAAAATAAGTTGCTTAAAGCAACATATATTTGACTACCCCTGCTACAAATATGGAAAGAAAATTAATAGGAAATTTATTTTTTCGATGTAGTAGCATTTTTTCTCCACGAACAAACTGTTTTTTCCTTTAATGTGATTGGAAAATGTGATTAATTTTATTAATTTATTCGTTCACCAAATATTTTGCTACCAATCCTTACCATGTTAGATCCTTTATTTATAGCCAGTTTGTAGTCGTTGCTCATGCCCATTGAAACTGTTTTAAATGAATTTGAAATGGAAGGATGCTTTGCTAATTTAATGAATATTTTATGTAAATATTCAAATTCACTTAATACTTGCTCTTCTTGATGAGTGAAAGTAGCCATTCCCATTACTCCACAAATGCAAACATTTTTAAATTCAATAAATAGCTCATTTTCTATAATTTCTTTTGCACTTTCATAATCTAAACCAAATTTGGTGGATTCTTGAGCGATGTGAAATTGTAAAAGACAATTGATGATTCTGTCATGTTTTTTTCCTTGCTTATTGATTTCATTTAGTAGTTTAAAGCTATCAACTCCATGGATCATGTGGATAAAAGGAGCAATGTATTTTACTTTGTTGCTTTGTAGATGGCCGATCATATGCCAGCGTATATCTGATGATAGCTCAGGTTGTTTGTTGATGAGCTCTTGTACCTTGTTTTCCCCAAAATCCAATTGACCAGCACCATAAGCTTCTTTGATCAATGAAATAGGTTTTGTTTTAGATACAGCGATTAAGCGTACATCATTTGGGAGACTTTCCTTGATTTTTAATAGATTGTCTTTGATCATTACTCAGTTTTTTTATTTAACCAGTTAAGGATCAATTTATAGACTTCTTCTTTATTTAGCTCATTAAGCATTTCGTGTCTTCCATCTTTGTAAATGGTAGTTTCTAAATCAGTAATTCCAGCAAGCTTCATTTTTTTAGCTACCTCTTCAGGTCCTTTTCCGTAGTTTCCAACAGGATCCATGTCTCCAGCAAATAATAAAACAGGTTTGTTTTTATCCATTTTATCGATCTTGTTCTGTTGGTTGATTTCTAGTAGACCCCGTGTTAAGTCTGTATAAAACTGAGAAGTGAATGTTTGCATGCAGTAAGGGTCGTTAATATACTGATTTACAATATTTTCATCTCTTGATAGCCAATCTTTTTCAGTTCTTTTTTCTTTGTATTTTTTATTGAAATCTCCAAAAGCTAGCTTAGTCAACAACCATGATCTATTGCGCTTACCCATCAATTTAGTATTGATTAATGCTAGCTGTTCGCCAGCAACGCCTAAAAACCCTGGATGTCCGGCTGTGGAAGAAAGAATATAACCATTTCCTATAGCTGAATCAGTATAAGCCAATGACCTCACAAGGAATGAACCCATACTATGGCCCATTAAATAAATAGGCAGTTCAGGATGGTCTTCTTTTATTTTATTACTAATTAGGATTAAATCATTAACTACTTTTTCCCAACCATTTTTGGTTGCAAAATGCCCAACATTTTTAATAGATCCAGCAGTTTTCCCATGTCCTCTTAGATCAGAAGCAATTACAGAATACCCATTTTCGTTCAACCAGCTAGCAAAATGATCGTACCTAGCAGCATGCTCACTCATACCATGTACTAGATGAACAATAGCTTTTGGTGAAGGACATTCCCAGTGGTATAATGTTAAAGGAGTTAAATCTTCAGCCCTAATTTCTTTATTAGAAAATGTCATTTATTTTTTTTTTAAAGATAGACTTGTTCTTTAAAATAGCAATTCAAAAAGAAGTTAAACTTATTTAGGTGTTTTTTATGTATGGACTACAACTAAAAATTGATAATTTCGCATCAAAATTTTAAGGTGAACTTACTTAAACATCTTATATCTACAAGGGCAATGGCAATTTTGCTCTTTTTATTCGCAGTGGCTATTGGTACGGCTACATTTATTGAGAATTCATATGATACCATTACTGCAAGGGTATTGATCTATAATGCTTGGTGGTTCGAATTGATCATGCTCTTATTGGTGATTAATTTTTCATACAATCTTAAAAGATATGGACTATTGTCAAGAAAAAAATTGAGTATGCTAATTATTCATTTAGGTTTCATAATCACCATTTTAGGAGCAGGTATTACAAGGTACATTGGCTATGAAGGTGTCATGATCATTAAAGAAGGAGAATCTGTAAATTATATTTTTTCATCTGAACCTTATTTGCAAGTAAAAGTACACGATGAGGTTAAACAATATACTGGAGATAAACAATTGTATTTTACTTCTTTAACTTCTAATGATTTTGATTTTGAAATTGACTTTCCTGGTAAAAAAGAGATTAATATTTCTTATTTCGATTATATCTATCATGCTCAAAAGAAAATTACAGCTTCGGATGATGGAGGTAAAATATTGGAATTGGTATTACCTGGAAGACAACTAGAATATATTAAAGAAGGTGAGGTCTTTAAAAAAGGAATGATGGCCATTTCTTTTAATAATGATTCAAGAACAGATGCTATACAGTTTTTTGATGATGATAAGGGAAGCTATGTGATTGCGCCTTATGATATGCTAAGAGCTAATATGTCTAATTTAACAAAAGAAGATAGAAGTGATCCTAATAATATTGCTATGGATACTTTAATTAGAGACGTTGAACATATTTTTAAAAATGGAGATTTAATCAATGTGCAAGGAGTTCAAATTGCTGTGAATGCAATTCATGAAAAAGCTGAAATAAAGTATAATAAATCAGAAATTGACAATTTGCCGGATGCGTTATTAACAAAGGTATCGGTTGGAAACGTAACTAAAACAGCGGTTTTATTAGGTGGTGCTGGCCGAATGCCAGTCCCAACAATGCTTGAAGTAGGAGGCCTATTTTTTCAACTGGCCTATGGTGCTAAACAGATTTCACTGCCATTTGATATTAGTTTATCAGACTTTAGATTGGTAAAATACCCTGGTTCTGAAAGTCCAAGCAGCTTCGAAAGTGATATTGTAATCAATGACTCTAAAAATAAGCACAATAAAAAGCATCAACTTTTTATGAATAATGTAGTGGATTATGGAGGTTATCGTTTTTTTCAGTCAGGATATGAATGGTCTAGTAAAGAGTTAAAAGATTCAGGTGCAGATCCCGATATTACCAATTTATCTGTTAATCATGATTTTTGGGGAACTTGGACTTCTTATTTTGGTTACTTACTCTTGTTTTTAGGGTTTATTGGAACACTTACCAATAAGAATTCAAGATTCCTTAAAGTGAGAAAGCAAGTTATAAAAATAAGGAAGCAACGATTGAGTGGTTGGCTTTTATTGCCATTTCTGCTAATGAGCGCTGTCTCGGCACAAAATTATCCCATAGATTCATTACATGCAACTAAGTTTGGGAATTTAGAAATTCAAAATGAGGCAGGAGAAATTCAAAAGGCTAGTGAGTTGTCAAAAACCATATTTACAAACATTACTAAAAAGGAAATATTTTATCTAGAGGATAGTACTAGCTTAGATCACCTTCAGCTATTTCTTGAATTTATAATTGATCCAGATTATTGGTCAAATCAAAAGGTCATTTTTATTGGCTCAGACACATTAGCTAAAGACCTTGGTATTAATGGAGAATATGCATCAATAGAAGATTTTTTTGATGAGAAAACAAAAAAAGAGAAGTTATTTATTAAACATCAGCAAAGCCTTCAAAATAATCAAAAATCTCAATACGATATAGAACTGATTAAAGCATATGATGCTGTAAGGAAACTTTATCAGCTGATGTATTTTGAGCTTAATATATATCCCTTACAATTTGATCTTGAAAATAGATGGGTGAATTGGAATGATATTGCTGTATCAAAACCAATAGCTGGTAAGCAGCATGGATTAGGAAATGTTACTTTTAGAAATATTCTAATTAATTATTTTAGTGATCTTAAGAAGGCCAAAGATTCAGCTGATTATTCAGCAGCCAATACAATGCTGGATATTATATTAACTTATCAAAAGGCAAAATCTAAAATGGTTGATTTTCCTGATTTTAGCCCTGTAGGTATTGATCATGCAGATCAATTTGGACATTTGTTGGTGCAGTCTTTTGAAGGTAGGGTTGAGCCTATACATTCTCTGGCATATGATCTATTTCATAAGGTGTCAAAAAAAGATAAATTCAAATTAAAGGATGGATCACAAGTGGATGCTATGCAGGTGTTTTTGGATTTTTTGATCTATCCATCATATTGGAAAAACGAGAAGATTATCTATCAAAAGCGGGGGACGGGAGTTTTTGAGCATTTTAATATCGAAAGCAAATATGCTTCCTACAATGATTTAAATAATCACCTGAAAGAATTAATTGATAAGTATAATCACTCATTCAATAAAAAAGACATTGATAAAAATGTATTTGATAAAGAGCTGATCAAAGTATTTGAAAGATTTAAATTACTCGATCAATTAATGAATAGGTATCTATTAAAGATCTATCCTATTAAAGGTGACCCTAATAACCTTTGGATCAATGCTGATTCACTAGAGAATTCAATACAGGGTAATAATAATGATATCTACATTACTGATACTCTTCAAAGATATTTATTTGAAGTTAAATTAGCAGCAGCTTCAAAGAACTATACTGTGGCCAACCAGCTCATTAGTAAGCTTTCTAACTATCAGCTTGAAAATGCAAATCAAGATATTTTGCCAACTAGTTCACTAATAGAGTTGGAGATTTATTATAATAAGTCTAATATTTTTGGATTATTAAAGAATATTTATGGCATGCTTGCCGTGTTTTTATTGATTTTCAGCTTCATAGATGCTTTAATCAGCAATAGAAAGTCATTATTTTTTAAAATCTCAAATTCTATTTTATGGCTGTTGATCGGAGCTCTTATTCTAGGTTTTATCTACCATACTTTTGGGTTAGGTTTAAGGTGGTATATAACAGGGCATGCACCGTGGAGTAACGGATATGAAGCACTAACATTTATTGCTTGGGGAGGATTATTAGCAGGGTTTATATTTATTCGTAATTCTAAGATTACATTGGCAGCTACATCCTTATTGGCATTTTTTGTATTGATGACTGCTGGGCATAGTAGCTTTGACCCTCAAATGACTCCATTACAACCAGTATTGAAATCTTATTGGTTGATGATACATGTGGCTTGTATTACCATTAGCTATGGATTTCTAGGCCTTGGTTTTATACTTGGCCTTATTAACCTTTTCACTTATTTAGGGAAAACCAAAAGAAATGAAAAAAGATTAGGAGCAGTAATTACAGAGCTCACCTATATCAATGAAATGACCCTAACCATAGGGCTTGTATTGGCTACTATAGGTACTTTTTTAGGAGGCATATGGGCCAATGAATCTTGGGGTAGGTACTGGGGCTGGGATGCTAAAGAAACTTGGGCTTTGGTAATTGTACTCACTTATGCGATTATACTTCACTTTAGATTAATTCCCGGAATGAGAGGTCGATATGTATTTAACGTAGCTTCAGTAATTGGGTTTTCTAGTGTATTGATGACCTTTATTGGAGTCAATTATTACCTTTCTAAAGGACTACATAGCTATGCAAGGGGAGATACTCCTATGTTCCCTATGTGGGCATGGATAACCATAGGAATAGTGTTATTACTAATCATTGGGGTAGGGTTCAAGGAGAAATGGATGAAGAAAAAGGAATTATTATAAGCCAAATAATTTATGAAATTAGAAATTGACCCTCAACTTCAAAAAGTTATTGATCTAAGCTGGTTTACAATAGATCCTGGAGTTTATGCTTATACAAGGGTGAAAAAGGTAATTAATCCAGATAAACATTTAATTATTACAAGAGATAGTGATGAGATTACTGTTGTAACAGATCTAATTAATTTAGATAGCTTAGGAGCATACGAACGAAATGATGAGAATTGGAAGCTTATCAATATTAGGTGTGGAAATCCATTTTATTGTGTAGGTTTCTTAGCAGCTATATCATCTCAAACAGCTTTAAATGGACTAGACATTACAATGACATCAACTTATACCAATGATTATATAATGGTTAAAGAAGATGAAATGGTTAAATGCATAGAGCTACTAATTGAGTTAGGTTTTCAAAAAAGGGATAAAAGAGATTAATTACTTGAATTTAAGACGTAAAGAGTTTCCAATCACTATCAAATCAGAAAAAGCCATGGATCCTGCAGCAATAATAGGGCTTAAAAAACCCATAGCAGCGATAGGTATAGCGACTACATTATATAATAATGCCCAGAATAGATTTTGTTTAATGGTGGATAAAGTAAGCTGGCTTGTTTGAATCAATTCTTTGATCTTATAAAGGTCATTACTTTCAAGTAACACAACATCAGCAGCATTTTGAGCAATGTCTGCAGCTTTGCTAAATGAGATGCCAACATTTGCCATTGTAAGTGAAGGAGCATCGTTAATTCCATCTCCTATCATGATTAATTTTTCTTTTTCAGTTAGCGCATTAATGAATTTCATTTTTTCATCAGGCATTTTTTCTCCATGGTATTCTTTAATTCCTAATTGATCTGCTATTAGCTTGCATTTACTAGCCTTATCTCCACTAAGGAGGATTACATTGAATTGTTTAGCATATAACCAGCTGATCAACTTCTTAGCATTTGGTTTAATTTCATCTTCTATCCATATTTCAGCGATCAGCTCTTTGTTTTTTATAAGCACTAGATCTGCTTTACTTTTATTATGAAGATTAATTGAAGAACCAAAGGCCCATGTATTGCCATTTTTATCCAATCCTTCCATGCCTATCCCTTTAGTTTCTACAATTTTACTTAGTGCAGTAATTTCTGTGTTCTTCCAAAAGCTTAATAATGATTTAGCGATCGGGTGATTAGAATTTAGCTCAAGGCTTTTTATAATAGATTGTACATTGTCTTTCGTTCCTTGATGAACATCCATTTTTTTAACTTTGAATAAGCCTGAAGTAAGTGTGCCGGTTTTATCAAATATGATGGTTTTTGAATCAGCTATTTTTTCAAGTGTGTCCCCCCCTTTTATAACAGCACCACTTTTAGCTGCCTTACCTACACCCACCATTACTGCGGTTGGAGTAGCTAAGCCCATTGCACATGGACAGCTAATTACAAGTACTGCAATACTCGATATCAATGCTTTTTGAAAAGAAAGGTCTGCGTATTGCCAGCCAATTAAAAAGGTGAATAGAGCAATACTTATGACTACTGGAACAAAAATAGCACTTACTTTATCCCCAATTCTTTGTATTTGAGGTTGTTTAAGCTGAGCATCCTTGATCAGCTGATGAATCTTACTTATTGTATTATTTTCTATAGATTGATGTGCCCTTATTTTAAGTATTCCTTTTATTAGAATGGCGCCAGCAATTATTGGGTCATTCTTTTTTCTTTCAATAGGTTCAGATTCTCCAGTAAGTAAAGATTCGTCTAAGGTTCCTGAACCCTCTACAATTATTCCATCAGTTGGAATTTTTTCACCCTCTTTAACAAGTAATATATTTCCAGGTTGTATATTCTCAGCATCGATTTCTTCTGTTTGTTCGTTTTTTATGATCAATGTAGCTTTATCTACTTGAAGCTGCTGAAGGTCTCTAAGTGCAGAAGTAGTTTTTTTAACAGCTCTTTCCTCAAGAAAATTACCAAGCAGGACTAGGGTGATGATTCCTGCACTTGTTTCATAAAATAGATAATGATGTGCTAATTCTGTTCCATAATAAGTGATCGTGCCATATAAGCTATAGATAAATGCAGATGCACTTCCCATAAAAATAAGTACATCCATATTAGCAGATTTACTTAATATTGAAAACCAGGCACTTCTTCCAAATTGCATGATCCCTATAATAAAGACAGGGATGCATAAAGCAAGCTGAATTTCAGGTTGATTGATCAATGAGCTTGAAGGAAGCAGCATATGTAATAATAGTGGAATTGTAAAAATTGAACTGATGACCAGGAAAACCTCAAGACGGCTCCATTTATTCTTTTGAGTTTTATTCATAGAACTAACCCTAACTTTAGAAGGATACCCGATTTTTGATAGATTTTGAGCTATAGTGCTTGCTTTCTTGTCATTGGGTACAATGGCACAGGCTTCCCCTAAACTATTGTTGACAGAAATTACTGAGCACCCCATACCTTTTAATTGAGCTTCAATAGTTTTCGCACAACCGATGCAGGTCATACCTTCTATGTCAAAAATGGTTTTCATTTGATGGAATTCATACAAATATAATCATGATGTAATTCAGGGTTTATATTCTTGCTTTTATTAGTTGAAATTTATTTTTAATAAATTTATACTAAATAAAACACCTATGAGAAATTGTTACATTTTAGCTTTACTCCTATTTTTTTCAAACTTTATTAATGCACAAACCTTAACTGCACCAGTTCCTCAGGATGTATATGGAGGCACTATTGGAGATATCGAGACTTGGGCTTTTGATCCAGATTCTGTCTATGTGATTATATCTACAGAAAGTGCCAATAGTATTTTTTATGCTAAAGGATCAAGAACAGCAACTATTAATAATTTGGATTGGACAGCTTTACCAAGTGCAGATATAGATGATGGATATGGTGACCTCATTGATAATATAGAAATTCATGAGAGTAGCTTTACTATCTTTTTTCTTCATGAAAGTAAATTATACAGCACACTTCTTGCTTCACCTACAGCAAATTTGGTAGATAGCTTGGTTCAATCATTTTTAATTGTTGGAGATACCATGTTTTTAGTTAAAAATAATTCAATGGCAGGTGGAATGGATACTTTGGAGTTTGGACTTATCAGTCCATCAGGAATTTATTCTTCAACTAATGGTATGACCCTTCTTAAAGATTACAATGATCCTCCCCAAATGATCATCAATCCATTCAATGATTACCTATATATTTTTGATAGAGGTGCTTCTCCTCATATGTACGTGTTTTTAGATCCTTATTACGCCATGAATAATTCTACACCAATAAATTCAGTTTTGGTGCCTGCACCTACAATAGCTAATGTCGAGTGGCAGACTTATGGATTCGCAGAAGATGGTACTTGGTATGTTGCTGGTCAACCTCCATTAAATGATCCAAATATCGTAGATCGCCACATAGCATGGACCACTACAAATGGTATGATTTGGGATTATGACCTTATAGACATTCCAGGCCCTGCTGGTGGAGTTGTGGGTAGTAATATGATCATAGATGATCTTGTTTCAGGTAGAAATATTTTTATTGGAAATGCAGTTTTAACAGATACATCAATGATGAGTAGCTGGAATAATCCTGGTAACGCTTATGTGGGGAATTTGAATCGCGCAAATGATGGAGTTACAAAAACAGACCCCATTATCAATGACCTTAAGTATCATTCAACTAATATTGGGATGGGATATTCTACTTCTAATGGTGATTCTATTTTTGGCTGGAACAATGGTTTGGAAGCAGTCCAAGTAAATGATTTGGATATGAATGCAGGATTCACCATTGGTTGGGTAGCTTCTAAATCTGGTATCAGAAATGTAACAGATTACAATACTCCTTCAGAATCATGGAGTGATACCCATTTTCCTAATGGGGATGGTTCTCCTTATTATTCTGTTGCTATGGACCCAAATGATGATTCTGTCATTTTTGTTGGGAATCAAAGAGTTTATAGAACGACTAATTCTGGGACGTCAACTACACCTGGATCTGATGGATGGCATCAAGTATTTACTCCTGAAAACCCTCCTTTTAATTTTAATTCTATTAACTCTTATTGTACTAGTATTGCAGTGTCAGCAGATAATTCATCTATAGTAGCTGCAGGTTTTACAGGTACTTATGGAGATAAAGGTGGATTGTTTTACAGCTTAGATGGCGGCAGTACTTGGGATCAATTACTTTTAATTACAACTGTTAATGGACAGGATGTAAACGTACTGGATGTAGCATTTACCTACGAAAATTCAAATGTGGTACTATATATTGGTTTAGAATCTGACCCAATGACTGCTGGTGCATATGGATTATTTAGGGCAGAATTGATAGCAGGTGTTTGGTCGTTATCAAGAGATGGAAGCTATGGGGCAACAGATGGAATTGTTGATATAGCAACTAATGTAAATAGAGATACATTAATATTTTTAAATACTGATCCAGGAATATGGCCAATTAATAACGTACAGGTTAAGGATGTTTCTTCTGGTACTTGGGCATCTTCAGTAATTGGCCCCTATGCAGGAGGATATGGTACTGCAATTACTATGGGAGATGGCTATGTTTTTCTAGCTATTGACGAACAGATTCATACTATTCCTATAGATTTTTCCATGCCATGGAATTTAGCTTATACCTATCCAACAGGAACAAAGGTGAATGTGCTTTTTTATGATGAATTATTAGTAGGTACTGGAACTGGGTTATATGCCCATGATTTGGATTTAAGTACTGTAGATATTCAGCAAGAAGTATTACATGATATAGCTGTGTATCCAAATCCCGCTGATCAATTTGTGTATTTTTCTAAAAGTACACCAGTCACTGTTTATAGTTTAGCAGGTCAATTAATTTATAGCTCTAAGGAACCTATAGATCGATTATTTACAGATAATTGGCAAGCAGGTATCTATGTCTTAGTTCTAAATAACAACGATTATAGAAAATTAATGATCGTTCGTTAATTTAAAATGTAATTCTTGCTTTTGGGCTTATGTCTTGTGAAGCAAATTGACCTTCTTGGTATAAAAAATAACCACTCATTGCAATCATGGCTGCATTGTCTGTACAATATTCAAATGCAGGAATAAATGTATTGTATTGTTCTTGTTTTCCTAAATTTTGCAAATGCTTTCTTAAAGCAGAGTTAGCAGCAACACCACCTGCTATCGCAAGGTCCTTACACCCTGTTTTATCCATTGCTTTTTTTACATTTTTAAATAAATAGGAAATAATATGATCTTGATACGAAGAGCAGATGTCAGCTAAGTTCTTATCAATAAATTGAGCATCTTCTTTTTTGTTTTTTTCTAAAAAGTATAAAAATTGAGTTTTTAACCCACTAAAACTATAATTAAGTCCCTCAACTTTTGGGTAGGTAAATTTATATTTAGAATGATCTCCTTTTTTTGCATGTCGATCTATTAATGGGCCACCAGGATATTCAAATCCTAATAATTTAGCTGCTTTGTCAAATGCTTCACCAGCAGCGTCATCAATGGTTTCACCTATAACGGTCATGTCTAAATAATTTTTAATCAGTACTATTTGGGTGTGGCCTCCAGAAACAGTTAAGCAGATAAATGGAAATTCAGGGACACTCTTTTCATTTTCATTGTAGGTCTGAATAAAATGAGCATGAATATGAGCTTTCATGTGATGGACATCTATAATGGGAATATTAAGACCTAAACTCATTGATTTTGCAAAAGACGTTCCTACTAATAATGAGCCAAGGAGACCAGGGCCTTTTGTAAAGGCAATAGCAGATAATTCATTGGTAGAAATATTGGCTTGTTTAATTGCTTGATCTACAACGGGTACTATATTTTGTTGATGGGCACGAGAGGCTAGTTCAGGAACAACGCCACCATAGTTGGTATGCACTTCCTGATTAGCTACAACATTGGAATGAATTTTGCCGTTTATCAATACTGCTGCAGAAGTATCGTCACAACTGGATTCTATACCAAGAATGATGCTATCTTTGTTCTTCTTCATATGAAAATAATAGGTGAAATTATCAAAAATATTGTTACGACTTCTATACAATATGCTGGACGTTTATTTGAAGTTCTATTAATACTATCCATTGTTTTAGTATTTTTCTTTAGATCTCAATGGTTCCAAACATTTGTTGCACAGCAACTAGCCAGTTATTATTCTACAGAACTAGATACTATTGTTAGCGTAGATAAAGTAAAGATAGTTGGCCTTAGCTATATTGAGCTTGAAAACTTTTATATAGAAGATCAAAAAGGAGATACTCTTCTTTTTGCACCCAAAGCCTCCTCTTCTTTAAAAGATTTAAACTTTAAGGATAAATATGCTGTTTTAAAAGATATAACTTGTTCAAATACAAGAATCAAGCTGCAACAATACAAGGGTGATGATCAAATGAATATTCAGTTCTTATTAGATTATTTTGATCAACCCAAAAGTGATGAAGTATTTACAGTTAAAATAGAAAAGGTCGGTTTGGATCACACCTATTTTTCTTACCATAATTGGAATAAATCTAGGGTAGCTTATGGATTAGATTATAACCACATTGAATTACGTGATTTCAAAGGAGATATTCTTGAATTTAGAAATAGAGACAAAATATCTTCAGTAGATCTAAAAGATGTAGCATTTAATGAGAGCTCTGGATTTACTTTAAAAGACTTAGATGGTCATTTTGTATTAAACCCCAAAAAGATCAAAATTGAGGGCTTTCATCTTAAAACTGATCGTTCAGAAATTATTACTAATGGGATAGCATTTAATTATCAAGACTTGGATGACCTGAATGATTTTATAAATGCAGTATTTATTGAAGGCACTATAAAAGAATCTAATATTAGCATTAAAGATATTAGTTATTTTGTTCCAAGTCTTAAAGATATAGAAAGTGCTGTTGATTTTTCTGGTGAGGTTAATGGGACTATCAATAATTTATTTGTTAATGAGCTTAATTTTAAAATTTCAGATAAATCCTATTTTAAGGGTAATGTAGAATTTAAGGGGTTAACTGATTTTGAAAATTGTCTTATCTATATGGATATAGAAAAATGCCAGACTTCTAAATTAGATCTCGAAAGCATTGATCTAACTCAATTTGGTTTAGCTGAAGACTTAATATTACCCAAACAGCTAGAACCATTAGGGATAATTGAATTGAGTGGAATAATAGACGGGTTTTATAATGATTTTGGATTTGATTTTAAGGTCCAAACAGAAAAGGGGAATGTTAATGGTAATTTTAGCTGCCAATTAGATACAAATAATCAGTTTTATTATAAAGGGGGTCTTAGTACTTTTAATTTTGATGCAGGTTCAGTTTTAGGGAATTCAGATATGGGTGAATTTAGTTCAGATCTAACAATTGATGGTGAAGGACTTACTCTTGAAGATATGGACATAAGTATTGATGGACAATTCAAGCAATTAACATATATGAATTATGTATATGATGATATTGTCATACATGGAAATTTACAAGAAAAGGCTTTTAATGGCAAATTAGACCTATTTGATGAACATATAGATCTTATTTTTGAAGGAGATTTCGATCTTTCTCAGAGTCCTGTGATGTTCGATTTTAATATCAATGTTCAAAAGGCTCATCTTTATGACCTAAATATCATAGATGAACGTGAGAGCTCTTCTATTTGTTTTGACTTTAAAGCTGCTGGTTTTGGAAATAACCTAGATGATTTTTCTGGAATGATTGAATTAAAAAACATCAGCTATTATGAAAAAGGAAAGGATTATTACATGGATTCAATTTTATTTGATTCTCAAAGTAATCCATTTATGCATAGTATAGAATTGTATTCAAAATTTGCTGAATGTAGAATGACAGGTCATTATAATTTAGATTCTATTTCTAATGACATGTATTTATTAGGTTCAAAAATAGTACCTAGTATTTTTCCATTAAACAACAATAGTTCTTTTTCACATGATGATTTTGTGTTGGATATAAATGTTAATGACCTTTCTAAATTAACTGAGCTGTTAATCCCAGAATTATCAGTTTCTCCAAATACTCATTTGACTTGTAATTTTGATAGTGATAATGATATGCTTAAACTATTTGCTAGTTCTGAGTGGATAGAATATAATAACATGAGGTTTGCTAATATCCAGCTGGATACTTCAAGTAAAGTCATGGATGTGGACACTAGCTATGTATTTGATCTAAAGATCGATTCTTTATTTTTAAATCCTGATATGTTCATCCAGAACCTAAGCTTAAAAACAAATGCCTATGCAAATAATTTTGATTTTTTAGTAGAGTGGCATGCAGATGATTCATCTTATTTAGGTACACTAAGGTCTGAGGGCTTGGTGTTAGATCAAAATCATTTCAAATTCAATTTACTTTCTTCAGATATCTATTCAAAGAAGGCAGGTAGCTGGAAAGTTAATGACAGTATTCAAATAGAATTAGATTCTAGTGCTATAAATGTCACTAATTTTTCTATTGCTAATGATTATCAATTGTTTTCATTGAATGGTGCAATTTCTGAAGATCCTAATGATCAGCTTTTTATGAATATTCAAAATGTTGAGCTATCAGATTTTAATGGGTTTTTTACGCCTTATGATCTAAATTTTTCTGGTTTAGTAAATTTAAAAGGGAGCATTTCGGATGTCTATAATGATGTGCATTTCGATTCAAAATCCTCTATTGATGATTTAATCTTAAATAATAATTTATTAGGAGATATTAATTTGTTTTCTAAATGGGACCCCTTTGGAAAAAGGATAATTATTGATGGTAATTTGCTTAATGAAAACAATGGCTCAAGTATTTTAATAAGAAGAAGTTATTATAATGTAGGTAAGCAGAAAGATTATTTAGATTTCAAATTTATATTTAAAGATTTTGACCTAACATTTGCCAATGCGTTTTTAGATGAAGATATTATGTCTGAATTAAAAGGTGAAGTTAAAGGAAAGGTGAGCGTGAAGGGTGAGTTAGGCACACCAAGATTAGCGGGTAAACTCCAATTATCGGATGGTTCTATAAAAATGGAAATGTTCAATACTACTTACTTTACTAATGGCAGGATTAATATTAAACCGGATATGATATCGGTTGACGGAATACCCATTAAAGACAAATATGGTTCTGAAGGTTTATTTATTGCTTCTTTTTATCATCAAAACTTTTCTAAATATAATTATGATCTTTTAGCATCATTCTCTGAACCCTTTATGGTGATGAATACTACTTATAAAATGAACCCCTATTATTATGGTAAAGCATTTGTAACTGGGGATGTGATGGTTGAATATGATACTATTAAAGAGTTAAGGATTAATATAGAGGCGCAATCCGAAAAGGGAACTGATGTTACTTTGCCATTGTATGGAGCTGAAGAGGTAGTGTTACAGGACTTTATTACTTTCAATTCATCTACTAATCAACTCGATGAGTATGAGGTCGATCTTGAAGGAATTAACATGGAATTGAGTCTAGACCTAACTGAAGATGCTCATATAAATTTGGTTTTCGATGAGGTAGTAGGAGATGCAATGGAAGGGACAGGGAATGGACATATTGATATGGTTATTGATAAGTTTTATGACTTTTACATGTATGGTGAGTATAAAATTGCAGAAGCTAATTATCTATTTACATTAAAAGATTTTTTAAATAAGAACTTTTTAGTTAAAAGAGGAGGGACCATCAATTGGTATGGAGATCCTTACAAAGCAGATATTGATTTGGTTACTTATTACCCCTTGAAAACTAGCTTGTTTGATATTATGCCTGATGCTGAGAAAGAAGATTGGAAGCAAAAAACAGATGTAAATGTTGAAATGCATTTAACAGATAATATTTTCAATCCCGAAATTGATTTTGATATAATACTCCCTAGAGCAAATCAAAGTGCGAAATCAGTAGTGAAAAACCTTGTTAGTTCAGATCAGGAAATGAATAAACAAGTTTTTTCTTTATTGATCCTGAATCAATTTATGACCAATAAACAAGATATTTCAGATGCTGGTGTGGATCTTTCAATTTCAACTACTACTGAGATGCTGTCAAGTCAGCTAAGTAACATGATCTCTAAATTCTCTGATGATTTTGATTTAGGATTTAAATATAGTCCTGGTGATGAGATCAGTAATGATGAGGTAACTATAGCAATGTCTACCCAACAATTTAATGATAGACTGACTATTGAAACTAATTTAGGGGTTTCGCAAGGGAATAAATTAAACCAAAACCCATCTAGCTTTATTGGTGATGTAGATGTTGAATATAAGCTGAATTCAGATGGTAATTTAAGGGTTCATGCATTCAATGAATCCAATGAATATGATTTCACCAACCTGGAACAATCTCAATACACTCAGGGGGTTGGTGCTTTCTACAAACAAAGTTTTAATAATTGGGGTGAATTATTCTGTGAAATGGGTAATTTATTTAAAAGAAATAGTAAAGAGTGTAAATCATGTGAGAATAAAGCAGGTAGAGAAACTTGCAGAAAACAATGATAATTATTTTAATAGAAACCTGTAAAGGAGATGGGCATCTTCTTCTGCATAATCTATTCCAACTCTTTTAGTAACAATAATTTCATTGTCTTTAATTATTTTACCTTGATCTTCTATCCAAATTTGATCGCTCATTAGAGATTCTCCATTGAATTCATTATTAATCCCCATTGATACTGAAATTTTTCCAGGACCATTATTACACTGGCTAGTGAATTGTTTTTTATTTCTTCTTTTTAGCATTAAAGAAATTCCTTTTACTGGTTTAATTCCTCTTATTAGTACTGCTTTGGGGTCATTCTTTTTACTGGTTACTATATTTAATAAATGGTGTATACCATAACATAGGTAAACATAACAAACACCACCTTTTAAATACATGGTTTGTGTTCTCTTGGTCCTTTTATTGTTATAGGCATGACATGCTTTGTCTGCGATTCCATTATAAGCTTCTGTTTCTGTAATTATTCCTGCAGTAACTTCTCCATCCAATTGCGTGTAAATGACTTTGCCTATTAAATCTTTGGCAATTTTCACGACATCTTCATTTATATAGTAAGAGTTAGGGATTATCATTTTTTCACCAATTGGAGTTGATTAAGCTCATTTAGCATGACCTCATTAGTATCTAGCATTTTTCTAATAACTAATGTAATTTGTTTTTTCTGGCCTTCTGATCGTTTGTTTTCTAATAATTGGTTGATTTCCATTGGTTTTTCCTTTAATTGATCCTTAATGAAAAGTATAATTGTTTTTTTGTTAAGAGGTGTTTTATTTAAATCCTTATCTATACAAATATCACAAGAACAAGCCGCATTATTAAAATTCTCGCCAAAGTAGTTGAGCAGCATATTATTTCTACAATTAGAGTTATTATACGCATATTCTATTACTGAATTCACCTTGTTTAGCTCATTTTTTTTCCTGTCTATGTAAACTAGGTTTGATAAGATTAATCTTTTGGTGTCTTGTCTTGGTTCTAAAAAAGTAATGATCGTATCTTTATTTTGTGGTTGATAGTTAACGATATTTAGGTCGTTTAGCTCGATTAAATGCTGTTTGACTATTTCTGGTTTTATATTTAATCTATTAGCAATAGTTATTTCATTAATAGTAGCTTTATGATCGAATAATCCTGAATAGCTCCTAAGTATTACTTTTATCAGTGACCTATATTTAATATTTCTATCAATATAATCCGATAGCTCATTATGAAAAATGAGAAATTTTAACCTGGATAACTCAAATTTATTATTGGTGATACTAAGGTGCTCTGATAGCTCTAGGATTCTAAATGAATTGTAAATTTCTAAAGCATTTTTATTTATCATATCCGAAAATGAATTAAAATTAAGAGAGTAGGAGATCCCTTCTCCAGATCCTATAGCTATTTGATGCAGATTGCAGAATTTTTGATAGATATATTGAATAATCTCTTTAGGTGGGTATTTGACAGCTATTCTTTGCTTGAGCTCTACTTTGTCATTTTCATTTACTAATAAATAGGAGTTGGCTTTGTCTCCATTTCTTCCAGCTCTACCAGCTTCTTGAAAATAGGATTCAATAGAGCTTGGAAGGTCAAAATTGACAACTGTACTTACATCTGGTTTATCAATACCCATTCCAAATGCATTGGTTGCAACTATGGTCTTGTATTGATTGTCAATCCATTTGCTCTGAATATCCTTACGGTCTTTATTGCTCAGTCCTGCATGATAGATGAGTGCCCTAGTTTCACTAGTGTTAAGAAATTTAGCAATTTCATGACATTTTCTTCTTGAATTAACATATATAAGTGAGCTATTTTGATTGTCTAATATTTTAGTTAGTTGAGTTAATTTATTTTCAGTTCTAATGACTTTGTAACTAAGGTTAGGTCTATAAAATGAATTTTGAATAACATTAGCAACTTTAAAGTTAAGCTGATGTTGAATGTCTTTAGCAACTTCAGGTGTAGCAGTAGCAGTTAAGGCAATGAAAGTCAAATTAGGATGAATATCCTTTAATTGAGCAATATTCAAATAGTCTGGTCTAAAATCATACCCCCATTGTGAAATGCAATGTGCTTCATCTATGGCTACAAAACTCACCTTCATTTTTTTAAATCTTTCTATGAAAATTCCAGTTTTTAGTCTTTCTGGGGATACATAAAGTATTTTTACATTACCAAAAATGCAATTATCAAGAGTAATATCTATTTCTCTTTTTGTCATTGTTGAATTGATAAAGCTTGTTTTAATATTTCTTTTTTTTAATCCCTCAACTTGATCTTGCATTAAAGCGATCAAAGGAGAAATAACAATACATATTCCTTCTAATATAATTGCTGGAAGCTGATAACAGATAGATTTACCTCCACCAGTTGGTAGAAGAGCTAATGTGTCTTTATTTTTTAATATAGACTCAATTATTTCTTGTTGCTTAGGTCTGAAATTTTCATAACCCCAATGTGACTTAAGTATTGATTTCAAGTCATTTCTCATATTTAAATGTAATGATGATTTGTTATATAAACATAGATAGTTTAATTTACATAGAAATAAAGTCTAATAATCTTTTAATTTTCTTAAATTCGTGCCCAAAATAGGATATGATAGTGGAAGAGATTGCAGAAATTCAAATACAAAGAACATCAGGTTCAAGAATAAATCAAGTTGATTGGGATAGCTTACCATTTGGAAAAGTTTTTTCTGATCATATGTTTGTTATGGACTATAAAGATGGTCATTGGAGCAATCCTCAAATTCAACCATATGGAGACCTTTCAATTTCTCCTGCTACTTCTGTTCTTCATTATGGGCAAAGCTGTTTTGAAGGGATGAAAGCCCATAAAAATGAAGAAGGTGAAATTTTGTTATTCAGACCTTATGAGAATGCTAGCAGATTTAATATTTCTGCAGAGCGAATGTGTATGCCTACTATCCCTGAAGAGTTTTTTATGGAGGCGCTTAAGTCTTTATTAGATTTGGATAGAGAATGGATTCCTAACAGAGAAGGCTATTCATTATATATCAGACCATTTTTAATTGCTACTGATCCCTATGTTGGTATAAGGCCATCACAGACCTATAAATTCATCATTTTTACATGTCCTGTTGGCGCTTATTATAGCAGTGCTGTTCCTGTAAAAATTGAAACTGAATATACAAGAGCTGTTAGAGGTGGTACTGGATATGCAAAAGCTGCAGGTAATTATGCTGCTGCACTATACCCAGCTAAATTAAGTCAAGATCAGGGCTATACTCAATTGATCTGGACCGATGCTGAAGAGCATAAATATATTGAGGAAGCAGGAACGATGAATATTTTATTCAAAATAGGAGATAAATTAATTACTCCTGCATCAAGTGATACTATTCTAGATGGATTAACTAGAAGAAGTGTAATTGATATTGCTAAAGAGTGGGGGATTAATGTTGAGGAAAGAAGAGTATCTATTGATGAAATTATCACTTCATTTGAAAATGGGACTATTAAGGAAGCATTTGGAGCTGGAACTGCTGCTACAATTGCACCTATTAGTCTTATTAATTATCAAGGTCAGGATTATGTTCTTCCTGAAAGAAATGATGAAAGTTTTTCTACTAAAGTACTTGCTTACCTAAATGATTACAAAAAAGGTAAGGTAGAAGACAAGTTCAATTGGCTTTATAAAATTTAATTTCTTTATGGAATTATGCCAATAAACGCATCTCATTGATATGAGACATTTTGTTTTTATTCTATTATTTGTTCACCTTTTTTCTTATGGTCAAAATAAGATAAGTTTTATTATAAATGGAAAGGCTTATGATCACGATGGAGTTGCTGTGCCGTCTGCTAAAGTATCTTTTAATGGCCATTATACATTTACAAACGACCAAGGTGAATATTTTCTAGAAGTCTATAATAAAGATCCTTTACAGATTACATTTAAGCATGTAGGGTTTTTAACGAAAACAATTACAGTAAATAGTAGGTGGTTTAAAAACATTAGGCAAAATGATACTCTAGAATATAAAAAGACGATTCTTGATGATAATTTGCTAAAACAGTTTACAGTTACATCCAAAAAAATTGATACTATTTATGGAAATCAACGATTTTCAGTGGAAGATTTTGAATTGATCGATAATAATAGGCTGATTTTACTTTTGTATGAGAAAAACCTTAAAAAGGGATCAAAAATAGTATTAACTGATGGGTTAGAGGATATGATCCATAGCTATATTGTTCCAGGGAAAGCTATATCTCTTTATAAAGACTTTGCAGATAGGGTGTTTGTAATTACAGAAACCGGAGTATTTCATGTCAAGGTAAATAATATTGCTAATAAAATCGAACTTTTATCAGTAGATGAAAAAGACTTTTATGGATTTTATCATCGAGTAATCGATACACTTGAAAATCAATATTTCTATAGTAATTACAATGAATTGTATCCAGAAGTTAGGTTTTATGCTACTATTAAGGATGATACTTCTCATTTTCTTATGAGAGAAGTAAGAGATGATTTTATGATGGAATTGTACCGTGCTCAATTTAAATACGTTAGTGGTAGAGATAAATTATGGGCTTACAGAAAAGAGCAGGCGACAGGGATTGATAAAGAAATTTGGATAGGAGCTTCTTTTTTCACACAGGATATTTTGTATCAGCCGGTATATGCACCATTATTTGTAAAGAATGATACTGTTTTAATATTTGATCATTACAATGACTTGCTATTCAAATATGATATTAGTAGAAAACCTGTAGATTCAATTCCAATAAGCTATCATCATAAAAACAAGAAAGATAAATGGAATCAACCATTAGTGCAGGATCCTATTTTAAAAAATATTTTGGGTATTTATCATAAAGGAGGTATTACTATTCTAAAGTCGATTGACCTTAATACTGGTAAGCCTATAAATTATTTTGAATTGGGATTTAGGTATGTAGAAAAAGTAAAGGTGATTGATGGATATGTATATTATGTATACAGACCATTTGAATCATTGCAGAAAAAGTTTCTCTATAGAGAGAAAATAGCATTTAATTAATGTTTTTAGGAGAAACATATCTTTCTAATAATGCATTCCCTTTAGATAAATGACTCCAACTATTAACATTGCTGTTTAGGATTGCAACACAACATGTTTTCATTTCAATCCAATCGTCAGTTAGGTAAGATGCTAGGTTGCTAAACCCTGGATTATGTCCAAATATATAGGCACAATTGTATTGATCATCTATGGTATTGATTATTTGTAAAATAGATTCTTTACTGGCAAGGTAGATTTTCTCATTCTCTATAATACCTGAATTAGGAAAATTAATTTCATTGGCAATTAATTGTGCTGTAGTTAAGGCTCTTTTAGCAGGAGAAGATAAAATAATATCAGCTTTTTCATGGTGATCTAAAAGGAATTTACCAACTCTTGGAGCATCTTTTAAACCTCTATGATTCAATGCTCTATTGAAATCGTTGACCTCCGGGTTACCCCAATCAGATTTCCCATGACGTATGAGATATAATTTTTTCATCAAAAAGGAGTACTACATATTTTCTATGACCATAGCAGATGCTCCGCCCCCTCCATTGCAAATTCCTGCTGCTCCGAATTTCCCATTATTTTGCTTTAATACATTGATCAATGTTACTATGATCCTAGAGCCACTACTTCCAAGTGGGTGCCCTAGGGCAACTGCACCTCCATTTACATCGACTTTAGAAGGATCTAATCCTAGTTTTTTAGTGTTGGCAATACCAACAACTGAAAAAGCTTGATTCAGCTCCCAGTAATCAATATTATCTACTTTTAAATTGGCTTTATCCAGTGCTTTAGGTACTGCTAAAGAAGGAGCAGTAGTGAAAAGTGCAGGATCTTGAGCAGCGTCAGCATAACTAATAATCTTAGCAATTGGGTTTAGTCCTAATTCATCTGCTTTTTCTTTACTCATTAAAACCAAAGCAGAAGCACCATCGTTCAATGTAGATGCATTAGCAGCAGTAACAGTACCGTCCTTTGTAAATACTGCTCTAAGTGCTGGGATCTTCTCCATTTTAACATTAGTATATTCTTCATCTTTAGCAACAATCACTGGATCTCCTTTTCTTTGAGGAACCTCTACGGGAACAATTTCATCATTGAATTTCCCAGCATCCCAAGAAGCTTTGGCTCTATTATATGATTCAATGGCAAAATTATCTTGATCTTCTCTTGAAATGTTATTGTCATCTGCACACTGATCAGCACAAACCCCCATGTGTGTTTTATTATAAACATCAGTTAATCCATCTTTCACCATTCCGTCTAGCATTTTAGCATCACCTAGCTTGGTGGCATTTCTTGCAGTATAATAATGGGGAACCATAGACATGTTTTCCATGCCGCCAGCAATAACTACATCAGCATCACCGCATTTTATAGATTGGGTAGCCAAGCTAATGGCTTTCATTCCAGATGCACATACCTTATTTACTGTGGTACAAGGAACATTTTCACCAATACCTGCAAAAATAGCAGCTTGTCTAGCAGGAGCCTGTCCTAAATTTGCTTGTAATACATTTCCCATGAAAACTTCATCTACTAACTTAGGATCAATTCCTCCTTTGTTGAGGGCACCTTTAATTGCAGTAGCCCCTAGTTGAGTGGCAGAAACTTTACTTAATGACCCTCCAAAGCTACCCATAGGAGTTCTTACTGCTGAGATGATAACGACTTCTTTCATGATGATTTTTTTAAATTAATTAGGATTGCAAATTTAATTAATCATTCCATTTCGAAAGAATATAAATTATAATATTTTAAAGCATTAACTGATTGCTTGTTGTTGAATTAAAAAACTATATTATTTTTGCAGTCGTTCATCTTTTAGATGATTGAACGGAGAGGTGGCAGAGTGGTAATGCAACAGCCTGCTAAGCTGTCAACGAGCAATCGTTGCCTGGGTTCGAGTCCCAGTCTCTCCGCATAGTATTAAAAATATCTAATGAAAAAGCTACTTTCGAGTAGCTTTTTTTTATATTGGGTAGGATGAAATTATTTTTTGTAGAAACAATTTTTCTTTTTTGTTTTATTTCTATTTCTTCTCAACAGAGTAAAATAGATTCTTTAATTTATAATATTGATAATGCTAAGAATGATTCAGTTCAAGTAGATGAATTAAATAATTTAAGTCGTTTCTACATTTATTACCTTCCTCAAAAAGCACCTGAATATGCTAATAAAGCGATTCAGATTTCAAAAAATATTAATTATTACAATGGACTTGCTCATGGTTATATGAACTTGGGTTATCATTCATTTAGAATTGACGATTACCAATCTTCAAAAAGATGGTACAATAAAGCCAATGATATTTTTATTTCAGAAAACAACGATATAGGTCTAGGATTGTGCTATCAATTAATAGCTAAAACATTGAATGGTTTAGGGGATTATGAGATAAGTATGGATTACCTAATTAAATCACATAAATGCCTTGATGATGCTAGATTCCCTAAAGGTCTAGGTAAAGTTTATGAAATCATGGGCGGTATCAATGATGTTTTTGGAGATTATGATTTAGCATTAGAGCATCTGAATAAATCAATTGAGATGAAATCTAAATATAATGATATCGAAGATGTTTCAAGGTCATATGCGTATTTAGGCAATGTTTATTTGCATTTAAATAATAATGATAAAGCTGTAGAGAACTATAATCTAGCATTAAAATTTAGCAGGAAAAATTATAATTTAAATACTGAGTCTTATACGCTTACAAGGTTAGGGGATCTATTTTTTAAGTCTGAAAATTATGACAGGTCCATAGACTGCTATAAGCGTTCATTAGAGATAACAACAATTCACCTAAATCAATGGGGAATAGTAAGAAATTTACAAGGAATAGGTAAAGGTTTTTTTAAAAAAGAAAATTATAAAGAATCTCTAGGTTCTTTAAAAAGGGCCATCGAAATAGCTAAAGGTATTAATGATAAGGTCGGATTAAAAAACTCCTATGAATACATATATATGATTTATGATCAATATGACTCTGTAGAGAATGCTTATCATTATTATAAATTATACAATGTCTATAAGGATTCATTATTTAATAGGAAGGTTGTGTCAAATATTTCATTGACTCAGACTAAATATAAAAGTGAACAAGAGAAAATTGTTTTGAAGAAAGAACAAGAGAAAAAAGATATTATTTCTTTGAAAGAACAAGAGAAGAATGAGGTTATAATATATTTTGGTATAGTAGTGATAATTTTGATGATTTGCTTAATTGGTTTGATGTTTTATCAATTGTTCAATACAAAAAGAAAAAAAGCTAAAATAGAGGTTCAGAAATTATTAGTAGAGGAGAAAAATCAAGAAATAACTGATAGTATTTCTTATGCTCAAAAAATTCAGGAAGCTTTACTTACATCTGATAATTACATAAAAAATTGTTTCCCTGACAGCTTTGTTTATTATCAGCCTAAAGATCTTGTTAGTGGAGATTTTTATTGGATGTATAGTAGTGATGAGTATATCTTTTTTACAGTATTTGATTGTACTGGTCATGGTGTTCCTGGAGCATTCATGAGCATGATAGGAAATTCATTGTTAAACGAAATGGTAATTGAGAGAAAAATATTGGAAACCAATGAGATAATGGATGTTATTAGTAATAAAATTAAGCAATCATTGGGGCAAAATAATAAAGAAGGCGAATCAAGAGATGGTATGGATATGGTGCTTTGTAGATTAAATAAGAAAACCAATGAATTGATGTTTACTTGTGCTAAAAATCCCCTTTGGTTAATAAGAGATGGACAACTTGTTGAATACAAGGGAGATAAAAGACCAGTAGGTTATTTTATTGGTAAAGGGATACCTTTTACTGCTCAAAAGATTACTCTTAATAACAATGATATTGTTTATCTTTTTTCAGATGGGTTTGCTGATCAATTTGGAGGTAAACAAAGAAAAAAATACAAGTCTCATAATTTTAAAAATTATTTACTTTCTATAAGTGGAAATAATTTAGATATTCAATTTGAAAAATTATATGAAGAATTCAATAAATGGAAGGGAGAAAATGATCAATTGGATGATGTTTGTGTAATGGGATTAAGGATATAAAAAAAGCCACTCTTAAAGTGGCTTTTTTATGATTATCTATTTAAGATTAGATAAGGTCGAATCTGTCTTGATTCATTACTTTATTCCATGCTTTAATAAAATCATTTTCAAATTTATCTTTAGCATCGTTAGTAGCATAAACTTCTGCAAGTGCTCTTAGCTGTGAGTTGGATCCGAATACAAGATCTGCTCTAGTTGCTGTTCTTACTTTTTCACCTGTAGATCTATCTGTAGCTTCATAGGCGTTTTCCCCAGTTGATTTCCATTCCACATCCATGTCTAATAAAATTTTAAACCAATCGTTGGACAATGTTCCTGGGTTATCAGTAAATACACCATGACCCTCAGAACTTATTCCTAAAGATCTCATGCCTCCTAATAGAACAGTCATTTCTGGTGCTGAAAGACCCAATAGCTGAGCTTTATCTAATAACATTTTTTCAGCATTAACAGGTAGACTGTTATCATGATAATTTCTAAATCCATCAGAAACTGGTTCGAGAACAGCAAATGAATCTACATCGGTATTTTCTTTTGTAGCATCACCTCTTCCAGGTGTAAAAGGGACATTCAATCCAGATGCTTTTTCAATTCCTACATTTCCAGCTAATACAATTACATCTGCTACAGATGCACCAGTTTCAGCTGCTATAGCTTCTAGAACTCCTAAAACTTTTCCAAGCTGTTCGGGTTTGTTAGCTTTCCAATACTTTTGAGGAGCCAATCTCAAACGAGCTCCATTCGCTCCACCTCTCATATCTGAAGCTCTATAAGTAGAAGCACTTGCCCATGCGGTTTCAACCAATTCTTGAACGGATAAGTTGCTATTTTCAATTTTAGATTTAACAGCATTTACATCATAATTGGAATTTCCAGCAGGAATAGGATCTTGCCATATAAGTTCTTCTTCGGGTACTTCAGGACCTAAATAACGAGTTTTTGGACCCATGTCTCTGTGTAATAATTTGAACCAAGCCCTAGCAAATGCATCGGCAAATTCATCTGGGTTCTCGTGAAATCTTTTAGAGATTTTCCTGTATTCCGGATCTTCACGCATGGCCATATCAGCAGTAGTCATCATAGTAGTAACTTTTCTAGATGGATCTTCTGGGTCTGGCGCCATGTGCTCATCTTTTGGATTGATAGGGTGCCATTGATAGGCTCCAGCAGGACTTTTCACTAACTCCCATTCATATCCGAAAAGTATGTCAAAATAACCATTGTCCCATTTTGTTGGATTTGCTGTCCATGCACCTTCAATTCCACTTGTAATAGTATCTCTTCCTTGTCCTTTTCCATGAGCATTTTTCCATCCAAATCCCATTTGTTCTAATGGAGCACCTTCAGGCTCAACTTCAACCAAGTCTTCACTTGCAGCACCATGTGCTTTCCCAAATGTATGTCCACCTGCAGTTAATGCAACTGTTTCTTCATCGTTCATGGCCATTCTGCTGAATGTTTCACGGATGTCTCTTGCGCTAGCAATTGGATCTGGATTACCATCTGGTCCTTGAGGATTCACATAGATCAATCCCATTTGTACTGCTGCAAGTGGCATGTCTAATTCTCTATCACCTTTATATCGTTTGTTGGTTAGCCATTCATTTTCTTTTCCCCAGAATATGTCTTTTTCTGGAGCCCATATATCTGCTCTACCACCGCTAAAACCAAAGGTTCTGCCACCCATGGATTCAATAGCAACATTTCCAGCTAGAATAATAAGGTCAGCCCAGCTTATTTGGTTTCCATATTTTTGTTTGATCGGCCATAATAGTCTTCTTGCTTTATCTAGGTTTCCGTTATCAGGCCAGCTATTTAGTGGAGCAAATCGTTGAGCACCAGTACCACCGCCACCACGGCCATCAGTATTTCTATAAGTACCAGCAGCATGCCAGGTCATTCTTATAAAAAATGGTCCATAATGTCCATAATCTGCAGGCCACCAATCTTGAGAATCAGTCATTAGGTCATTAAGGTCTCTCTTAAGAGCATCATAATCTAAGTTTTTAAATGCTTCTCTATAATTAAACCCTTCGTCCATTGGGTTAGATTTAGCATCATGCTGATGTAGAATATCTAAATTTAATTGATCTGGCCACCATTGATTGTTTGACATAGCACCAAGAGAGTGCTGTGAATTCGTTCCGTGTGCTACAGGACATTTCATTTCATTATCCATAATTGTTCTATTGTATAGTTAATAACTGCTTTCAAAAAATTAGAGGTCTAAATTAAAATATTTCTTTTTGATTTCAATTGGTGTTTTAGTTTAATTTATCAAATTATCGATATTTTTTATTTATAGATATTGATTGACTTTTTTTATTTTACTTTACAGCTGAAAATAGATACGAATTTTAACTTTTAAAATAATTGTAAATGTCATCATTAGTTGGTAAAAAAGCACCTTTGTTTTCTGCAAAAGCAGTAGTACATGGTAATGAAATAGTAGATCAATTTTCTTTGGAACAATTTCTAGGTAAAAAATATGTCGTCTTCTTTTTTTATCCCAAAGATTTTTCTGGAATATGCCCTTATGAATTGCATCAATTTCAGGATAAGTTAAACGATTTTCAATCAAAAGATGTTGAAGTAATTGCCTGCTCTACAGATACAGAGGAATCTCATTTAGCTTGGCTAAAGACAAGCAAAGAAAATGGAGGAATTGAAGGAATAACTTATCCCATTGTTGCAGATAGTACCAAAACTATTAGTACAAATTATGGTGTTTTGTTTGGTGAATATGATATTGATGAAAATGATCAGGTTTTTTCTACTGGTCCAATGATTCCTTTCAGGGGTTTGTTTTTGATTGATAAAAATGGAGTTGTACAACATCAAATCACTAACTTTTTTACATTGGTTAGAAATGTAGATGAAGTATTGAGAACTGTAGACGCTTTACAATATTTTGAAAAAAATGGAGAATTTTGTCCAGTAAATTAAATCTTTAACTCATATTTTGATTTAAAATGAATCAATCAAAACTTTTAAGACCATTTCATTTGGCTATTCCAGTACATGACCTAGAGATATGTAGAAAGTTTTATAATGAAGTAATGCAGATGGAAGAGGGACGGTCCGATATAAAATGGGTGGATTTTAATTTTTATGGACATCAATTCGTTATTCATGAAACTGGTTATAAAGCGAATGTTAATAATAATCAAGTAGACGGTCATGGTGTTCCAGTTCCTCATTTTGGAGTGGTGCTTACTATGCAAGACTGGCAAAATTTAGCCGATCATTTAAAATCTTTGAAAATGGATTTTATAATTGAACCCTATATTAGATTTAAAGGTGAGCCCGGTGAACAAGCTACAATGTTTTTTCAAGATCCTTCAGGTAATGCCTTAGAATTTAAGGCCTTTAATTCATTGGAAAAGCTATTCGATAAATAGTATTTTGTATATATTGTAAGAATATGCATTTTTTATTAATTGGTTTAATTTTTCTATTCTTACCCGCTACTTTGTCCTCACAGTCGGGAGGTGAGGATTGTTCTTCGGCTACACAGATTTTTTCGATACCATTTGTTGGTATAGGTAATACTGCAACAGCTATCGATGATTATTATGAAAATTGTCCAGATATAGGTAATGTTGGTGGAGCTCCAGATCAGGTATATTATTATATAACTGGAAATTCACCTGAGTTTATAGATGCTTCCTTATGTGAGGCTATTACAGATTATGATTCTCAGCTTTATATATATCAAGGTGCTTGTAATACAATACCTATAGCTTGCCAGGAAGATGGTTGCCAATCTCCTGCTTATTCTGCACCCTATAACTCTGTTCTTTCGGGAGTTTTATTACAACCCAATACTATTTTTTATTTTGTGATTGATGGTTATGATGCTGGTGCAATGGGTAATTATCAGCTGAATATCGATACAAGTATTGCTTTCGATCTACCAGATTCAAGTATACTTCCATTGATTTACATTAATACATTAGGCCAATCCATAATAGATGAGCCAAAAATAACGGCACAGATGGGGATTGTAAATAATGGAGCGGGAAATTACAATAATAATACAGATCCTTACAATGAATATGATGGAGAGATTGGAATAGAAATTAGGGGTTCTTCTTCTGCAATGTTTCCCAAAAAAGGATATGGAGTTGAAACTAGGGATGGTACAGGTGCTAATTTGAATGTGCCTTTGTTTGGAATGCCGTCAGAGAACGATTGGGTTTTTCATGGACCATATAGCGATAAATCTTTATTAAGAAATTTTCTATCCTATTATTTGGGACGTCAAATGTATTATTATGCACCTAGGACACAGTTTTGTGAATTGATAATTAATAATGAGTATAAAGGAGTTTATCTTTTTACAGAGAAGATTAAAAAAGACAATGGAAGGGTGGATATTGCAACACTAGATTTTGATGATCTTGCAGGTGATTCATTAACTGGTGGTTATATAGTAAAGATCGATAAATTTACTGGTGTAAATAATGCTTCATGGACCTCTCCATATCCAACTATTTCATCAAACCCACAAAGTATTGAATTTTTATATCATTATCCTGAAGCAGACGATATTCTGCCAGCGCAAAAAAATTACATAGAATCTTATATAACGACTTTTGAAGATGTACTTTCTGGTCCTAATTATCAGGATTCAATTTTAGGATATAGAAGTTATGCGGATATTAATTCATTTGTAGATCATATGCTTCTAACAGAAGCTACTAAAAATGTAGATGGTTATCGATTGAGTACCTTTTTGTACAAGGATAAAGAAAGTAAAAACGGCAAGCTATACATTGGTCCACCATGGGATTATAATTTAGCTTTGGGTAATGCAGATTATTGTTTAGGGGGTTCACATACAGGGTGGATGACTGATTTTAATTCCTTTTGTCCTGGGGGATGGGAGATCCCGTTTTGGTGGAATAGAATGTTGAGTGACCCTGAATTCCTTAATAGAATCAATTGTCGTTGGGAGGAGTTAAGAGAGGGCCCATTTCATACAGACTCTATTTTTTATGTGATTGATAGCGTGAGTAATTTGCTGTTAGCTCCAATACAAAGAAACTTTAATCGTTGGGATATTCTTAGCTCTTATGTGTGGCCCAACAATTATGTGGGTAATAATTATGCAAATGAGCTGGATTATCTTAAAACTTGGATCCAGGACAGGCTGCAGTGGATAGATAATAACCTTCCCGGAAGTGCTGTAGATTGTGCTTTTTTAGCCGATGGTAATTTAGAAAACACTATAGATGTTAAAGTTTTTCCTAACCCTTTTGTAGATCAGTTTTTTGTTGAATTACATGGTTTAAAACCGAGTAATTATATAGGTGTTTCTTTATATGATATATATGGAAAACAGATATATAACCATCATTATAAAGCAGACAATCATTTGATCATAGATAACAGTAATATTCCGATATTGCAAAATCTGTCTAAAGGAGTGTATCTATTTTGTGTTACAATTGATAATAATTCAAGGGTTATTAAACTTATTAAACAATAGAATTATTAGGGCGTATAAGCATCCGCTTCGTTGTATCTATCTTGAACAAACTGTATCAATTCATTCAATGATGAGGTAAATTCCGCTTCATTATTAAGAAAGGTATATCCGGCTATTTCTCCCTCATTTCCAATAACATAAGGTGAAATCAATTCATGTGCAGCAGTAATCTGATCAGTCATTTTACCGGGTTCAAATGCAGTATTAATAAAAAGGTCTATATAGTCATCATAGTTAGTTCTATAAACAGCATCATCATATAAATATCTAATTAATGGCCATGCAACAATTCCATTACTCATAGGGTTATTAGAGAGGTCACTAAAGTCAAACTCAAGTGCCTGAGGTCCACCACCACCTGGCCCACCCGGACCTCCAGGTCCACCACCACCTGGTCCATCAGAGAAAGTTTCGTTGTTATCCCAAGGTATCCATGTAAGCTTATCTGTAGAAGGGTCGTTGTATAAATAATAATTATGAGTCATTTGTCCATAAGTATCCCAGTTCTTCATGGTGGTATTGGCTGCTAACCATTTAAGAAACAAGTCTACATTAAAAATTTCTTCTAAGTCCGATCTCCATTTTGCTGGATCACTATTTCTATTAGAAGAAACAAGTGCAGTTACTAATTCATTAATATCATCTAAAGAAGCAGTTGAATTAGTTTTATTAGCGAAAAAGTCGCTTGTAATTTGATTGATGTTATTTAAACGAGCGCCATTACCATCAGGTTTGTAGCAATTGCCAGAGTTATTTCCGAATTGTTCTTCTAGCATTGTGTCAAAAACGACTTCAACCATGGTAAATAAACCAAAATAGATAGGACCCTCTCCATAATTTATATAAATTCTGTAAAAAGCAGTTTTAGCACAAGGGATACCAAATTCTCGGTAAACATCTGAAGCGATCTTTTCATGTAAAAAGGAAGGGTCCTTAAAACCATTTCCAAAAGATAGTTGTTTGAATCCGTAAAAAGACTGGTCTTGAATCATTGGATTTTCATTATCAAAATGATCGAACTCCAACCTAAATGGATGCTTGTTATTTTGATTATTTAAGCTTGAATTCCCTTTATATCTAATTCCAACATGATACCATTGTTTGTCTTTGTGAAATACTTGACAGGGGATATAAATAGGAGATTGATCAGAAAATCCCATTCCAGGGCCTTGCTGACTTAAAATTTCTTGCAGGTCTTCTTGCATGACCGTCCAGTATTCTGGATCGATCACTATGTCTAATCTTTGTACTTCATCTTGATTAAAAACAACGCCATAATCTGGATTAAGATAACCTATTTCAGAAGTGTCTATTTTTTTACAGCTGTTAAAAGTGAATGTGATACAGCCAAAAATAAGAGATAGTATAAAAAAGTATTTTAGAAAAATTTTCATTGTAGATGTCTTAGAGATTAAAGTTGAAATTGATGCCTAATACGTGCCAATTATTATTAGCTACTGGACCATGAGTTAGAGTAGACCAGTCATTCATTTCAATATATGAGTAAGGATATTTGCTGAATTCATGTTCGAATCGATAAAATAGATTGAGCTGACCTATTTTTTTGAATTTTTTAGATGTACCAAATGTTAAACGAATCTTTTGTAAACCAGAAACCTCTATGTCATTTACATGAATCGACTCAATATAGTTGTTGACAGGGATAGTCTCTTTTGTCCAGAAAAGTTCTGCAGCTAGGTAAGGATCCCATTTCCAATTTTTAATATTATAATTGACCTTAAGCCTTGCTCGTAATTTTTGAACGGGAACATCTCCTTCATCTTTAGAATCACCAGAATAGCTTTTGTTTTGATAGCGAATTCTATATCCTAAAGAAAATCGCTCAATATCATGTTTGAATCCAAGGTCTGTATTCCATCTTTTTTGTTTCGAATTAGGATCTTTTCCCTCATTTTCTCTGATGATTCGATAGCCAGTCCCAATAGACCAATGGTCAAAAAATTTATATTTTATTCCAAATTCTGTAAAGAATTGATCCATTGTAGAGCTATTGTCTTTAAATCGGATTTCTTCTGATAATGAAAGGGTTAAGTTGTTATCAAATAATTTTTTTTGAATACCCAGAGAATTCCAGGTTTCAAAATCACTGAACTGTTGAGCAGTTATCGATAGATTATGGAAAAGAAAAGTATAAATAAAGAAATAGATCAGTCTCTTCATATTTGAATTTTTATAATAGACACTAAAAGTGCTTTAAAGTTTAATGAATTGTAAATATAAAGTAAAGGAATGTTATCTCGCTTTAAGTAGTTTTAAAACATGCCTGTCAATTGGAAACTTTAGATCATTGGTTTGAATTTGATTAATATTTTTCCAAAAGAAAATAGGATGATCGGGTAGTGGAATAGTGTTTTGGTTATTTAGTTCGCTGCTTAAAGACGCATTGTAATAAATGGAGATCAATTGGTCTTGATTGTTAAAGGAGCTTTGCTGAAAAAAATCAGTGGTGTAGAAATGTTGATGAGTGGTTAGTAGTTGTCCTAATTCTTCTTTAGCTTCTCTTTGAAGAGCATCTAATACGCCTTCACCTGGCTCAACCCCTCCACCAGGGAATTTAATGGCAATTTCTCCTCTTATAAGCTCTTTACTTAATAGGATACTTTTATCTTCAATGATCAGAGCGTAGACCCGTAAATTAAAATTGTTGATTAATTCATTCATCAAGCTTAAATTCTGATGTTTTATGGAAAGTAATATCTGGGTAATCAGCTTCGGCTTGATTGAGCAAAAAAGTAGAGGGGGCAAGAAAAACTGGATTTAGGTCTTTGTCATATCCAATATTACCTACTTTTCTTTTAATAAAATCATCAATTTTAGCAGGTTCATTAGCAGTCATCCAACATGCTTTAAAAAAGTTTTTAGGAATAAAGCTACAAGAAGCACCATACTCATGTTGCAATCTGTATTGTATGACTTCAAATTGTAATTCTCCTACTGTTCCAATTACTTTTCTATTTCCTGGTTGCATAGTGAAAAGCTGAGCAACTCCTTCATCTGTTAGCTGAGCGACTCCTTTTTCAAGTTGTTTGGTTTTCATAGGATTATCGTTTTGAATCTCTTTGAAAAGTTCAGGAGAAAAGCTAGGTATTCCTTTATAATTGAAATTTTCACCTTCACTAAGTGTGTCACCAATTTTAAAATTTCCTGAGTCATATAGCCCAATAACATCACCGGGATATGCTTCATCTATTACTTCTTTACTTGAAGCCATGAAGCTGGTAGGGTTAGGGAATTTTAGTTTTTTATTTAATCTTATATGATTGTAAAATTTATTTCTTTCAAATTTCCCTGATACGATTCTTAAAAAAGCAATTCTATCCCTATGTTTAGGATCTATATTAGCATGAATTTTAAAAACAAATCCACTGAATTTATTTTCTTCAGGTTCTACGCTTCTTTTGTCGGTTTCTCTTCCTTTAGGAGTGGGGGATATTTCAAGAAAAGTTTCTAAAAGTTCTTGTACCCCAAAATTATTGAGGGCAGATCCAAAAAAAACAGGCGCTAATTTTCCATTTAAATAATCAGAAGGATTAAAGTCGTCATAAACACCATTGATTAATTCTACTTCTTCCCTAAGAATATCAGCATCTTCTTTTCCTATTAATTCACCCAGTTTGTCATTGTTTAAATCGTTTATTGAAAGGATGTCTCTTTCTATTCCTGTTTTGTTTCCATCAAATAGATTTAGATGATTCCGGTGCATATTGTATACGCCTTTAAAAGTCTCACCAATGCCGATAGGCCAGCTTAAAGGTTTTACTTTAATAGAAAGTTTTTCTTCCAATTCATCCAGTAGGTCAAATGCATCCTGTCCTTCGCGATCCATTTTATTGATAAAAACAATTACTGGAGTATCTCTCATTCTACAGACTTCCATTAATTTTTCTGTTTGAGATTCTACGCCATTGGCACAATCTATCACCATGATTACACTGTCAACCGCAGTTAAGGTCCTATAAGTGTCTTCTGCAAAATCTTTATGACCTGGAGTGTCTAGAATATTAATCTGTTTATTTAAATAGTTAAAAGCCATTACTGATGTAGCTACAGAAATACCTCTTTGCTTTTCAATTTCCATAAAATCTGATGTAGCTGACTTTTTGATCTTATTACTTTTTACAGCACCGGCAGATTGTATGGCACCTCCAAATAATAGTAATTTTTCAGTGAGTGTTGTTTTTCCAGCATCTGGATGGGAAATAATTCCGAAAGTTCTTCTTTTTTCTATTTCTTTTTGAATACTCATATTGTTTTTGATAACCAACTGCGAATATAATATTTACTTGTCTTTAAATCTGAAAAATTGGTATCATATAATATCAAGTCTAAATATTGTTTATCCTCTAACATTCAAAATAATTTAATATAGGATTCCAATTTGTTTAAAATATTAGTTGATAATTCCCTTTTTAGGCAACTATTCTGTTTCAATTGAATTTGTATATTTAGACATAAATTAATCTTATTCTATGAAAAAAGTTTTATCTCTTTTTATTCTATTTTATTTAGCTTTTAATTTACATGCAGAGAATGTTATAAAATATATTTCTGAAAGTTCTAATAGTATCACACTTTCTTTAGAATTTGATGATTATAATTTTCATTCAGTTGGTATGATAAATGGGTCTGAACATTTTATTGTTTCTGCTAATAATTGTGTACCTAATTTAGATATTAATAATCCAGATATACCAAAAATATCTGCTTCTATACAAATAGCGAATACCGGATTAACAATTGTAGATCTGCTATCCTCATCATATACGGATTATATGAATGTTGAAATTGCCCCTTCAAAAGGTAATTTATATAGAAATATTGATCCTGCTACAGTTGATTTTGTTAAAGGGAAAACATATTCAATTGATCAGTTTTATCCAGGGGAATTAGTTAAGTTAAGAGATCCTTATGTTTTTCGATCGACTAGGGGACAGGTAGTGGAATTTTCTCCAATTCAATATAATCCAGTTACTAAAACTTTAAGGGTGTACCATGTGATCAATATTAAAGTGATCAATGACACTAAAGAAATTGGTTTAAATGAAATAGAGGAGTCAAGAGTTCATTTAAAGAATGTTCACAAAATGAATCAAAAAAGATATTTGAATTATAAAGCTGAAAAATACGATCCAGTTGCAGAGGATGGATCCATGTTAATCATATGTAAGGATGAGTTAATGGAAGACATGAATGATTACATGAATTGGAAAAACAGAAAAGGAATTCCTAATGAAATTGTTTCAATTAGTGAAGTGGGTAATTCTCAATCATCGATCTATAATTATGTTAGTGATTATTATCAGAATCATCCAGATATGATTTATTTATTATTGGTTGGTGATCATGCTGATGTAAATTGCTACAATGCTGGAAGCACTGGTCAGGAAATAAAGTGGTCTGATGCTAAATACGGATTATTAGCAGGTACTAATGATTGGTATCCGGATGTGTTTGTTGGAAGGTTCAGTGCATCAACTTCTCAAAATCTACAAAAAATATTAGATAGAAATATGGAGTATGAAACGAATCCATTATCTGGTGATTGGTATTCAAAGGCCATTGGATTAGGTTCAGATGAAGGTCAGGGTTATGGAGATGATGGTGAGGCTGATTGGCAACATTTAAGAAACATTAGAACAGATCTTTTGAATTTTGGTTTTTCTGAAGTTTTTGAGTTCTACGATGGTTCTCACGGTGGTGCTGATGCTTCTGGTAGTCCTAATAGTAATGACATTAAAAATGTTGTTAACGATGGAATTACTTTATTTAATTATACTGGTCATGGTGCTCAGAATGTTTGTGTTACAGGAAACTTTAGTTCTTCTCATATTAATTCTTGTACCAATGAAGGTAAATACCCATTTGTTATTTCTGTAGCGTGTAATAATGGGACCTTCACTACAGGTTCTTGTATGTCTGAAGCATGGATGCTTGCAACAGGTTCAAATAGCACTACTGGTGCAATTTCAGTTTGTGGTTCTTCTATATTAATGTCTTGGGCACCACCTATGGCAACTCAGGACGAGATCGTTGATATATTGGTTGAATCATATCAAGAAAATAAAAAATATACATTGGGAGGTTTATTTTACAACGGTCAGATGCAAATGTTGGATGATTATGGTTTTCAGGGTAGAGAGGTAATTGAAACTTGGGTGTTTTTTGGTGACCCTTCGGTTGTTATTAGAACACAAGACCCTATTGACCTTACTGCATCTCATGTTACTGAATTAAATATAGGTTCATCTTCATTAACTATCACGAATTGTAATGTAGAAGGTGCTTTGATCTGCTTAACTCAAAATGATAATATTTTAGGTACAGGAATAGTAGATAATGGAATGACAACTATTCCTTTTGCTCCTTTAGATAGCTTAAATGATATTATTGTAACAGGTACTGCTTATAACACAAGACCTTATGATGGAAATGTAAAGGTTGTTGAAGAGGATTTTTCAGCTGACCCTACACTTTCTTTATTTCCAAATCCTGTTGATAACAATGGCCTTTTAACTATTAATTTTAATTTGAATGAAGATGCTGATGTGCAGTTTAAGGTCATCAATTCTTTGGGTCAGATCGTTAAAGAGTTTAATATTAATGGACTTTTAGCTGGTTCTCATAGCTATGATTTAGAAATAAATGGATATAGAGCTGGAATATATGAGCTATTTACTGTGATTGATGATTCTGATGTAGTTGCCAAGTTTCTTGTCAAATAAATCTATCTATTTTCTTGGGTTATTAAGTTGAAACCCTTTAAAGGATAATGAATTTCTTTATTTTAGTGCAAAATCAATAATTATGAAATTGATAGAGTGCCCTAGAGATGCTATGCAGGGTTTGAAAAATATGATTCCAACTGCTGAAAAAGTAAAGTATATTAATTCTTTACTAAAAGTAGGTTTTCATACAGTAGATGCAGGAAGTTTTGTTTCCCCTAAGGCAATGCCTCAAATGGCAGATACAAAATTAGTAATACCAAAACTTGACCTTAGCACAACAAAATCAAAAATTTTGGTAATTGTTGCCAATAAAAGAGGAGCAGAAGAAGCTGTTCAATATGATGAGGTTAGTTATTTAGGCTTCCCTTTCTCTGTCTCTGAAACTTTTCAGGAAAGAAATATTAATTCAAACATAAAAGAGTCTTTAAATAGATTAGCAGAGGTTCAAAATTTATGTATAAAAAACAATAAAGAATTAGTGACCTATTTTTCTATGGCTTTTGGAAATCCATACGGTGATGAATGGAGTCCTCATATTGTAGCACATTGGTCGGAGAAACTATTGAATGAATTTGGAATTAAGATCCTTTCTTTAAGTGATACTATTGGCACAAGTAATAGAGAAAATATTAAATGGCTTTTTGAAAAACTCATTAATGAATTTCCAGATGTAGAGTTTGGAGCTCATTTACATACTAACCCTTCCTCCTGGGAAGAGAAAATTGAAAGTGCTATTAATAGTGGATGTGGTAGATTTGATAGTGCTATTAAAGGTTATGGTGGATGTCCAATGGCAGATGATCAGTTAATGGGAAATATGGCAACAGAAAATCTAATTTATTTTTTGAATAAAAGAAATATCTCTCACGGTTTAAACGAAGTGGCTTTTAATAAATCGATGCAAATTGCAGCTGATATATTTCCTTAATTATGATTTTACAATACAGAAATTTTATTGTTTCCTTTCTCCTTATTTTTTTTATAACAACCTGTTTTTTGCCGTTTTATAGTTTTACTGAAAATAATTTAACTGGTTTTGAGCTGTATTTTTTTCAATTAGCTGAATATGCTTTTATAGAAACCATTTTTGACTATTTATATTTCCTTTTAAATGTTCTAGTTCTTGTTTGGGTGATCTTACTATTTTATTGGTCGTTTAAAAGGTCTTCTGTAAAATTATATAAATTGATTCCGGTAATTATTTTAGCAATTTCATCTTCTCTTTTTTGGTATTTTCAATTAGAAGATCGTTCTGGAGTTGCTTATGGCTATTGGTTATGGGTATTTAGTATTTTAATTATTTCGATTTATTCAATATATAGATCATTCAAAGAATACTTTGTATAAAAGAGAATACCGCTACTAATTAGTAACGGTATTCACCACCTTACAGAAATAACCAGTTTCCTCGAAGTTAACTTTAATCGCCTCGTATACTAGTTACACCCTTATAACGTTGAATTATAATTATGGTACACTATATTTGATTTTAATTTTAAAAAAATGACATTATTAGATGAGATGGGATAAAAAATTAACTTTTTATTTAACATTATTATATTTTATTTATGCATTGTCTAATATGTTAACTTTAGGTGATTTTGTACCTCCTATCCCTATATTTCCATTTTTGATTCCATTTTTAGCATTGTGTTTTCTTGTTAAATCCCCTGTCTCTATATTTTCTTTATTAATATTTATAATATCTATTGGTGTACCAATTCATATGTTTACTTTTTTAAATCCATTAATAATACAGTGGTTTAGTCTTTTGGCAATTTTATCTTTATTGGTTGCCGGTATAATATTTTTGAAACACTTTTACTCAAATGATAATAGTATATACTCTAATTATTTATTTGGTATAATAATGTTGCTCTCTCCAGTTTTGATTATTCATAATAATTATGTGCTTTATACTTATTTTGCTTGTTTAGGGCTAAGCTCAATTATTTGTTTAAAAGGTAATAGATTAAAACAACAAATATTTATAGGTAAGTATAGATTTATACTTTTCATTGCTTTTATCTGTAGTTTGTATTCTATTAATTTATTAGCGTTATTAAGTTTTTATTTTTTTAAATAATCTATTGAACTTTTAATAGAATTGTTTGTAATAATTAATAGACTTAATTATTAATAGGATATGATGTCTTATTTTTGTGAAATAGGTAACGAATTTTGTAAAATATCGTTTAAACTATGATTTGCTATAGCTAAATTAAAATTTTACAATATTTTGAAGTTATAATGAGATTGATTAAACATATAATAGTATTAAATTTTATTTTGACTATTTCTGTGTTCAACACTATAATAGGACAGGATGACCCTGTATTGATATTTTCTGGTAAAGTGACCAATAAATCTGGGAGTAAATTAGAGGGAGTTAAAGTTGTGATTAAAAGGGATGGTTCTGTTTTTAAGACAGAAACAACAGCTTCTAATGGGAAATATCAGGAGATGCATTGTGAATTTGGTCATATTTTTGAATTAATATTTTCTAAAGCTGGTTATGTTTCAAAAACATTAATATTAGATGCAAAAAAAGGGTATTATGCTGATGAGGTGGAGAAAAAAACATTTATTGAACCTAGCGTAACTTTATTTAAAGAACAACCAGAAGTTGATTATTCAATAGTTACCAATAAACCAGTTGGTAAAGCAAGAATAGATCCATCAACCAGTAAATTAGATTGGGATTATACTTATTTAAATCAACGTAAAAATGAAATAGAGAAATTTTTAAAGCAGGTAGCCAACAAGCAAAGGCAACAAGAAGATCTTTTCCGCAAAATGGTTGCTCAGGGGAATACAGAATTTTCTAAGAAAAATTATAGTGTTGCTATTATTAAATATAAAGAAGCATTAAAGATTAAGGAGGATGCAAATGTTCAACAAAAGATTAAGGATGCAGAGAAAAACTTAGTGCTCCAAGAAGAAGAGAAAAAGAAGAATGCTGAATTTGAATTATTGATACAGAAAGGTGATAATTTATTGTCATCTAATAAATTTGACGAAGCCATTGCTGTTTATGAACAATCAAAGTCATTAAAACCAGGTGATCAGGTTCCCTATGTTAAAATTCAAGAAGCGAATAAACGGAAAGATGATCTAGCCAATGCTGAGATAAATAAACAATATCAGGATAAAATGATAGAGGCTAAAAAAGCTTTTGATAAAAAAGATTGGCCTAATGCTAAAAAAATATACAATGAAGCCTCTGCTATTAAACCAACGGAAAGAGATCCAAAGGATAGAATTATACAAATTGATGGGATTATAGCAAAAGAACAAGCCAATGAACAGAATTATAATAAATTAATAGCTGATGCTGATCAAGCTTTAACAGCTAAAGATTTTGATTTGGCTATTTCTAAATACAGAGACGCGCTAAGGATAAAACCTTCTGAACAATACCCAAATGAGCAGATAACTAAAGCTGAAAAATTAAAATCAGAAGCTGCTCAACAAGCTTTAACAGATAAACGTTATCAAGATCTTATAGATAAAGCAGATAGCTATTTTGATAATCAGGATTACAAAGATGCGAAATCTTCATACAATGAAGCTTTAACAATCAAGCCAGAAGAGGCATATCCAAAAAATAAAATAAATGATATTGAAGCAAAATTAAAGGAGATTGAAGAGCTTCAACAACAACAAGCAGAACTTAAAAGACAGTATGACGAATTGATTATTAAGGCAGATGGACTTTACTATTCAGAAAAATGGGAAGAGGCTAAGGCAATATATGTAGATGCGAAAAAATTAAAATCTGATGAGCTCTATCCTCAACAGAAAATCGATGAAATCAATACTAAATTAGATCGTATTGCTCAAGATGAAGCAGCTAAAAAACAACGTTATGATGATATTATAACCGCTGCTGATAATTCTTTCAATAACAATAGATGGGAAGAAGCCAAAAGAGATTATAATAATGCATTGACAATATATTCTGAAGAACCTTACCCTAAAGAAAAGCTTAAAGAAATTGATATTAAAATTGCAGAAGAAAAGCAGCAAAAAGAGGAGGAAGATAAAAAACAGCTAGAATTTGATCAATTATTATCAGAAGGTGATAAGAGCTTTGCAATTTTGGAATTCGATAAAGCAAAGGAGCAATATGAAAATGCAAAGTCAATATTTCCTGATAATATTGTAGTCACACAAAAGCTGTTAAAAGTAGAATCTAAGTTAAAGGAAATGGCTTCTTTACAAGAAATTCAGGATCAATACAATGAATTAATTGTTAAGGCAGATGCTGCAAGAGATGCTAAAAGTTGGAATGAAAGTAAAGACCTATATACATCTGCCTATAATTTAAAACCTTCTGAGATCTATCCTCAAAAAGAAATAGAGGCCATTAATTTAAAAATTGAGGAAGAAAAAAGAGTTAATCTTCAGAAAGATTATGATGAAATTATTCAGAAGGCAGATGAGTTTTTAGCCAATAAAGATTATGAGCAGGCTCTATTAACTTATAATAAGGCTAAAGACCTAAAACCTACAGAATCATACCCTTTAGAGAAAATCAGGGAAATAAGAAGGTTAACAGCTCAACTTGAGGATCAGAACAGGGAATATAACAAACTTATAGCACAGGCAGATAATGAATATGAATCAGAAAAATGGGACTTAGCTCTTATCAGCTATAAAAATGCATTAAAGTTATATGAAAAAGAATATCCAAAAAATAGAGTTGAAGAGATTAATAAAAAATTAGAAGAACTTAAAGCTAACGCTGAAAATGAGTCCAGTAAACGTAAGCAATATGATGAATTAATTGCTAAAGCAGATAGAGAGTTCTCTGAAGACGATTATGAAAAATCAAAAACTTCATTTGAGGCAGCATTGGCATTGTATAATCAAGAATATTACCCAAAACAAAAATTAGCAGAGATTGAAATTAAATTAAAAAATCAGGCGGCATCAAATGAAAAGAATTCAAAATATAATGACTTTATAGCTAAAGCTGATGCAGCACGAGATGCAAAGGAATGGATGAAAGCCAAACAATTTTATAGAGATGCTAATATGGTAGATGGTTCAGCATCTTATCCTCAGGAGCAGCTCGATTGGATCAATGATCAAATGAAAAAGGAAACAGAAGATGAATTTAAGCAACAATATGATAAATTAATTGCTGCAGCTGATGATCAGTTCAATGCCAAGAATTACGATAAAGCTAAAGAACTTTTTTTACGAGCTAAAAACATGAATCCAGAAGATGGATATCCTGATCAAAAAATTGCTGAAATTGATAGAACTCTTAAAGACCTATTAGAGAATAAACAAAATGAAGAAAAACTTCAAGCAATAACAGATAAATATAATAAATTGATCAATCAGGCAGATGCTGCTAGAGATGCTGAACAATGGTCCAAAGCAAAAAATTATTACAAGCAGGCATTTGATACTAAATCTGATGAGAGTTACCCTCAAGAACAGATCGATTGGATCAATAACAGGATGCTAGAAGTTGCAGATGAAGAATTAGACAAGCAATATCAGAAGATCATTGAGGTTGCAGATAAGATGTATGCAGATAAAAATTATAATAAAGCATTGGAACTTTATCGTAGAGCTAAAGGATTGAAACCAACTGATCCATATCCGCCAGAACAAATAAGAAAAGTAGAAGAGGATAGAATGACTGCAGCAAGTAAAGAAAAATCTACACTTCAATTTAATAATTTAATTAAAGCTGGTAATTCGGCATTCGAACAAAAAAAATATAGGCTGGCTTTGAAGAGGTTTCAGGATGCATTGAATATTCAAAATGATGCGACATATCCTAAAGATAAAATAAGGGAGATCAACGATATATTAGATAGGTTGGCTGCTGAAAAAGCCAATAATGCCAACAATATTGATCCCTCTAAAAATCAAATAGATAATTATACTGTTTTATATGGTGAGGAAGTTACAGGAAAGTACAGTGAAAGTGAAATTGATAATCTAATATTTAAAGGAAGGATTGAACAAGACGATGAAAAACAAAGACTAATTAGTGAGATAAAGGATACAGAATTTAAAGAAAAATCTGATGTGCTAGAAGATCATATAAAGGAAAATTCAGACAGGCTATATGAAATTGACAAAATAAAGACTGAGCGTACAAAAGAGCAACAAGATGCGGATGACAATAGGCTAAAAACAATTCCTCAGCTCGATCATTTTAAAGATATGGAATCCAATGTTATGGATCAAAGAATTGATTATGGTAATCAAGTTTCAACTGAAAATCATGAGAATACAGAAGAATTAATAAATCAAATAGCTGAAAATGATTTAGATAGAGATTTGCCTAGGCAAGAAAATATCCCTAAAACCGATTACTATAAGGATGCTTTAACAAGTATTGAAGATAGTAGGATTGAAGGAGGTAAGGAGCTTTCGATTGATAATTATACTGCTAAGGAAAAATTGGAATCAGACCAATCTTTGGTTGCTATTGATAGAGATGAACCTCGTAAAAATAATTCTCCTAAAGTAGAATTATATAAGGATGATGTTTCTTATACTGAAGAAGTAAATGTAAATCGATTAAAAACAATTACTTATTCAAATTATGACAGTAAAGAGTCATTAGATACTAGAATCTCAACTTTATCTGTTGAATCTGATATTCCAAGGCAAGAAAATATACCAGAAGTAGATTATTACAAGGATAATGTTTCAGATAAAGATGCTGTTCTAGATAATAATGCAAGAAACAATACATTTTCAAATTATGACAATAAAGAGGAATTAGACACTAAGATTTCAGAGTTAGCTAAAGATGCTGATATATCAAGAGAAGAGGTAGTTATACCTGAAATGGATAGGTATCATGATAAAGAGTCTGATAAGGAAAATTTAAGAGCAGAATCCAGCACTGATAAATTATACAACGTTTATACAGAAAAGGAAATGTTAGATGATGAAAGGTTTTCTGAAAGAACTGAAATGGAAATGATGAGAGAAATGAATACAACTGAAATTGAAGCTTTTCAGGATAAACATTCAGAGAATTTAGGTGATGCTCTTTCAAATGATATCAGAAGTAATGAAAAAGTGAATAGTGAAATAGATGATATCAAAGAAATCAACCCAACTGATATTGTTGATAGCTATAAAGATCAAATTGCAATTGATTATCCTGAAGGTGTTACTGAGAGACAACATGAGCGTACAAATAGTTCAGGAGATGTTGTTGAAATCACGATCATTCGATATGTTGTTAAAGGAAATAAAGGAGATGAGTTTAGAAAAGTAGTCTCTAGGTGGGGAACATTTTATTTCAAAAACAATGCAGTTATTTCTGAGTATGTTTGGGACTCTGAGACCAATTAATGCATTCAGTTATAATCCTATGAATGTGACTTTTATTTGATTTTGTATTATAAGGGTATAAACCTTATAATCCACATGTTATGAAATCAGCAATTAAAAGATCAATCATCCCCTTTATTACTTTATCCATTTTTTTATCTAATCAAGCATTTTCTCAAAATGAAAATATTGATGAGATATGCGTTATAATCAATCAATCGGATCTAACTTATACTGATGGATTGTATTATTACGAAGGTAAATTGTACTCGGGAGCTTTCTATAGTAATTATAATACTGATGGCCCTAATGGTTCATTAAATAACGGCTATTCAAAAGGTAAAATCAAGCAGGGTGAAAGAGAAGGAAAGTGGAGTTGGTATGTTGATAATGTATTAGTTAATTCAGTAGAATATAAAGATGGAAAAATCGTTAATGAGCTTGGGCATGCTAAGTACTATAAAGATGATCAAGGAAAAATTTACCAAATAATCAATGGTGAAAAATCTTATCTGTATTAAACGATTTAAAAGTTAATTAGAATTGTTCTTTATTAACTTTTCAGTAAATAGAATGGTCTGGTCATTGGATATCCTAACAAAATAAACACCAGCTTTTAGGTAATATCCATTAAATGTTAATCTGTTTTGACCTTCTTTTGCAGAATCATTATAAAGCTCTTTCACTAATTTTCCTTGAATATCATATAATTCAATCAACACCATCATTGTTTCATTGAGTGTGAAATCAAAAGTGATCCAGTCTATAGCTGGGTTGGGAAATAAACTTCCTTCTGAAAAAGGTGGATTTATAGTAATAATTGGATCAGGTGTTCTGCAAGTGTCAGAAACAGCTATACTGCTGATCCAGCTTCCATTATTAACTGTTTTTCCAAACATACCGGACATCCAAACCCTGCAGGGCTCACTATAGTAACGTTGAATGCCAAAATAATCTCCCCATCTGTCAATATTACCAGAAACAAAACTATTGATAGGGGCATCACCTACTTTTAAGATGTTTCTGTCTGAATACATGGATGAGTTATTCATATAAAAACAAGCAAGTCCATTAGTGTCAACAGGTGAAGTGTAATTGAATCCAATAATACATTCTTTTTCATTGGGGTTAATACCAGTAGATGCAATATTGGGATAACCAAAATCTATAATTGAGTCTGAAATAATATTTCCAGAGACAACTGGGTTAGTGCTATAATTCTCTATCGTTCCATGGTAAATACCTCCTGTGCCATAAGTTGTATCCATTGAGTGATGTACATATTGAATCCATTCATCATCTATGATTGCACCTAATAACCTTGAATCATTTGTAGCCAATTCTTTAGATATAGATTGTTGACCATTAGGACTAAGGAAGTAATGATCTTCTAAGCTGAATCTTGTTAGGTTAATGGAGGACTGTCCACTGCTTAAAGTGTTAGTGATCTCAATCATATACAAAGTGTCACTTTCTGCTGAAAAATTTTTATTACTTAGTAAATATTGATTAGGTCCTGTTAATCCTCTAGCGCCCATAGCGGGATGAATATTTCTTAAAGGAATTGTGTCATCAATAATATCACTCCAGATTTGCATGTCTATAGAAGATTCACCATTGTAACCATCAAACTTATCGATCTGCCAGATTAATGATTGTTGAAATCCAATTTGCCAGCTCACACCATTTTCTAATAAATTTCCTGTTATAAATAATTCATCTTCAGTTAATGAAATAGCTGGGTAATCTGTCCAATGATCGGTTCCTAGTGGATTACCACTTACTAAATATACATTCCATGGATCTAATGGGTTGTTAGATGAAGAAAAAGCAACACAAATATTGCTGTTTTGGTAGACTGTCCCAATTAAAAAAGTGACGATAAATCGATCCTCGTTAGGGTCATAAATAAATTTTGGATCATATTTACTTACTGTATTGAACTGAGGAAAACCAGCTGCAAATGAATGTAAAGTTCCCTGATCAATTACACTGTCATTTTGGGTGTTATAAAATAAATAGGTAGAATTGATGCCAGTGGCTATGATCCCATCATTAGAAATAGCGAGAGTGTTATCGTTGGGAACTCTGTTGTTATAGGTATTTCCTTCAAACCCATTTTCAATTTCTATTGTAGGTAGAGAATCAGAAGATTTTTGAATAAATCCATGTGCAGATTTTCTTGGGTATTTTAAGCTTAATTTTCTTTTTAGCTTTTCTAAACGAGCTTTCTCACTTTTTCCGTCTGGATGTGGCATTTCCATATTTTGAAGAGTAACCCTCCAGAGATCTTTATGTTCCGAAAGAGTAACCTCAGCATGAGATTCAGATTGAATAATTGTATTGGTTTGTCCCTTTGAATCAAACAAAATTAAAACAGACAATATTAGAAGCCAAAATCTTTTCATGGGGTCAAAGATAGCCATTTGCTCTTAAAATAAACTGACTAAATAATAGATGCTGAATCCTGTTAAAAATAGGATGCCTAAATAGCTTAAAATGCTCATCCATAATGGGGGAGTAGCTTCTTTTCCGATATATTTTTTTTGTACCAGAATAAAATTAAATATGGCTATTACTGGAGCAATTAGAAAAGAGATAATAGTGGCAATATTAACTAATATTCCAAAATCTCCAGTTCCTTCAAATGACCATATTAATAAGAATGTTCCTAAAATGAGAATACCAATAAATAGAGGATATAGAGATTTAGAAATATTTGATTCATTATTTTTTATCATTATAGGGAATAGAAGCTCAGAGCTTCTTTTCAATGCTCGACCATATCCGTCAAATACCGCAATACAAGTACCAAACATAATTGAAAAAGTAGCTGCAGCTATAATAATGTAACTCCAGCTTCCAATAACTTCTGTATATAAACCAACTACACTTCCAGCAAATTCATCACTTGCTTTTGGCATTTCAAAACCTGTTCCATAGAGCATATAAGCTCCCATTGTTACAAAACAAATAGAAAGCAACGCTGAAGTAATGTATCCGAAGTTAAAATCAAATAAAGTTTCTTTTAGTTTTGGTCTGTATCCTGTTTGTTTAATTCTTTCTATTGTCCATAGACTATTCCATGTAGATAGATCCACTGCTGTAGGCATCCAACCCATTAATGGAATTAAGAAAGCCAATCCTGCTGCTCCCCAAGGATCTACTTCAATAAAAACTGCAGTTTTAGGTAAAGGCCCATTTATTAATGTTAATGTAAAAGCTATTAATGTAGAGAGCAGTAGCACTATGCCAATGATCTTTATAAGTGTGTCCAATAGATTGTATCTACCCGAAATCAGAATGGTACCACATATTCCCAATACTAATGCAGTTGTAGTCATAGGCCAGTATAAATGATGCCCCATGCCAAATAAATTCTCCATGAATCCCGAAGTAACCTTTCCTACAGCAGCACATACAAAAAACATTGATGCTATTGTAATTATAAAGTAAAACCATAATGCCCACCTGCCTAGTTGATGGTAACCATCAATTATGCTTTTTCCAGTAGCATTAGCATACCTTGATCCATATTCAAAAAAAGGATATTTAAATAAATTAGCAAGTAATATTGCCCAAAGAAGTCCAAATCCAAATCCTGCTCCAGCTTTTGTACTTTGTACTAAATGAGAAACTCCTATAGCAGTACTGGCAAATAAAATACCAGGCCCCATGGCTTTTAGAAGATTTTTTTTATTTGGCATGCCCAAATTTATAATTATAATAGTCTTTACAGAATAAATATTAAACTATCTTACAGAACTGTGTTATTTTTGAATTATCATGTATAGTAGCATTCCTTTAGATAATAAAATCTATCCATCAAGATTTGTTCAGGATTACTTAAATAAGACTCCAGACATGGCTGCTTTTTTGGATATTGAATTTTCAAAAACTGATTTTGAGAAACAAATTAAAAATAAGAGCTTTGACAATAACAGCAGGCAATTATTATATGATAGGTTGTCATTTCAATATGAAAGAGCTAACATCAATGAGCCAAGCTGTCTGAGATCTATATTAGATACTAATACATATACGGTTACAACAGGTCATCAGCTGTGTTTGTTTGGAGGTCCACAATACTTTATACATAAAATTATTTCTACAATTAAATTAGCTGAAGTTTTAAAAGAACAACATTCGGATAAGTTTTTTATCCCTGTCTTTTGGATGGCTTCTGAAGATCATGATTTTGAAGAAATTAGCTCCGCAACTATTTATAACCATAGAATTAATATTAAAGGTGATCATAAGAATGGAGTAGGGAGATTAAAAACTACTTTATTTGCTGAAGCATTAGATGAGCTTAAATCAATTTTTAAAACTGATAGTAGGGGTGAAGAGTTAATGGCAGTTTTTTCTGAAGCATTTAAAAGAGATAACTGGGCTGACGTTACAAGGTATTGGGTTCATCATTTTTTTACAGATTATAATTTATTGATCATTGACGGTGATGATAATGAATTAAAGAAAGCAATGATCCCTATTTTTAAAAAGGAAATTGAGGAAGGAATATCAGCGGATCAAGTAAAGGCTACCAATAATGAGCTAGAAAAAGCAGGATACCCTATTCAGGTTCAATCAAGACCTGTTAATTTATTTTGTTTTGATGAGGATAAAAGACATCGTATTATTCCTGAAGGGGACCTTTTTTGGATTGGAAGCAAAAAGTTTAGTTTTAATGAATTGATTAAAAAGATTGAATTAGATCCAGCTTCTTTTAGTCCAAATGTTTTATTAAGACCTGTCTATCAGGAGCTAATACTGCCTAATTTAGCTTATGTTGGTGGTCCGGCAGAAATTACTTACTGGGCTCAGCTAAAAACACTTTTTAAATCATTGGATGTGCAATTTCCTAAGGTTTTTCTTAGAGAAAGCTTTGCATGGTTATCCTCTGAAGAATTTAGCTGGTGGACTGAACAGGGACTTTCTATAGATGATTTATTTGTTCCTTATGACCTTTTGGTGAAAAAAATTATTGATAATAAAGAAATTAAAATCGACCTTTCTCACGAATATGAGTTATTGGATCAAATGAAAAAAAGTTTATTTGATAAGGCCCAAAAACTTGATATAGATTTAACTAATTATTTTGCAGCGGAGTTAAAAAAGATAGATAATATTTTGCTCAAGACTGAAAAGAAAATCCTTCAGAATGTCAAGAAAAGAGAGTCTCAATATTTAAGTAAAGTGAAAAAAATAAAAGAAAGAATTTCGATAGAAAATAAACTATCAGAAAGAACAGATAATTTTATTCCTCTTTATGCAGCGTTGAAAGATGATTATGCAAAACAACTTTTAGCAAATGCAGATCCTTTAAACCCTACATTGAAATTACTAGTTTATTGATTATTTTTTCTAAACAATTCATAAGTGATCAATAGAGTGCTGATCACGTAGGTTATGGTTAATAATATTCCTGAAATCATTACTATATATTTCATCCAGCTTACATCTTTCCATAATAACCAGATGCCTCCAAAAGTTAATATGATAGACAGGAAGGGTTCTATAATTAATAATTTTTTGATCCTTATGGGATATTTTGTGAAACACAATAGAAGTCCTAATGCAAAAAATATTAACGAAAATGAAAGCACATGAGTATGAATGATTGTAATGATTTCTTTTTCAGATTTTTTAAATTTAATTGGTTCATTTAATTCCACAGTCTCTTCGAATTCATTGAATATGATTTCTTCATTCTCCAGTGATTCATTTTCAGAGTAAATAATTTCATTTCCATTGTAATTAAGGTCAATGCCTTCTGAAGAAAATTGTGTGGTGTCTTCTACAAACAATAAACCAGTATAGTATCCAAAAGAAAGGGTGATAAGAAATGCAAGAATTGATATTCTAACATATTGTGGTAGGTCTCTTAATTTAGTTGTAAAATCCAATTTTAAAAATTCAATTTATAGATAACCATTTTCACGAAGTAATTTGGCTTTTTTTGTAATAATTTTCACTCCAGAAATACTTTGTCTGCATGAGATAGTTGCACCTGAAATTCCCTGAACATCTTCACCTAATTTTAATTTTGACTGGTAATTTTTCCCATTAAATTGTTTTAGGAAAGTTGGGCTACATATTTCACCTCCATAATCTTCTCTGTAAACTAAGATATTTACCTTTTTAATGCTTAAATCTTTATTAAGAACTACCATGTAGTCAAACAAATCAAATTTACTTCGTTTGGAATCTATAAATAAAAAACCTTCAATTTGATCTTCAATAATAATTTCATATAAACTTTGGTCTTTGACCTTAAATCCTAATTTTTTCTGATCTTCAATTGGTATTAAAATCTCTTTTTTAAAAATGATTTTATCTTTCCATATTTTAGAAATAGTTCTATCCAATTTTTTCTTGGCATTTACCGATAACCAATCAATGTCACTTGTGTTAAAAGTGAATAGGCAAAGTGTAAGGCAAAAAGCTATTGTTTTCATATTATTTTATTAAAACCATACAGCAACACCAGCATTGATCTGGTTTCTTTCAGCAGTATTGATATCTAAATCTGTAAATCGTTGATAATCTATTTTAAGAACAGCGCCATTGGCTAGTTTTAATCCTGCTCCTACAGTAATGTCGGTTCTGTCAAAGCTTAGGTTTTGATCCATTTCAGAATAAACCTTGTGATGAGTGTCATAGTTTTCATAACGAGCAAATAGATTAAGTTCAAGATTAAGGTCTTTTTTGAAAAATCTAAAAACATCGTATCCGGCTTCTATATAATATCCAAAGAATTCTTCACCAAGATCTTTTCCAGTTAATGAATTATAAGCTTTCACATTTGAATTGTTAGCATAGATCACTTGTCCTCTAGCTTGGAACCCTTTGACCTTGTACCTAAAATCTAATCCAATCATAGAAGTTCCGACAATTGTTGAATCTGCATGAGAAACGGCTGCTTCATTATCGTAGTTTAATCCTTCATAGGCAGTAGATTGTGATTTTCCAAAATACCCAGATAAGCCTAATTTCAATCCTTTAATTCCATAGTAATCAATTTTAGATGATAGGTTGGGGAAACTAAAAATTGATTCTGCTCCTTTTTGCCTTCCTTTTCTAAAACCATCTGTCCCTCTCAATTTCCCCTCTCCATCATAACTAAGGAAACCGTTGACTAGGTATAGCTGATATTTTAATGAGGCAGCATTGAATTTTCCTGAAAAACCAAAACCCATTTCCCTCCAAGTTGTAGGAATTATCTTTCCGTCTATATTGGGTCTTTCAACGCCATTGAATGTGGTAGGTTCATGATATTCATTTACTATTCCCATAGGAATTAGTAATAAACCTGCTCTAAAATTTAAGAATTGATTGATATTGTGCTGAACAAATGCTTGCTCTACATATAATTCTTTTACATGCTCCATTTCAATTTCAGTAACAAAAAAAGTTTTCTCTCCAAACTGATATCCAAAAAAGGTAATTAATCTATGGACATCCATTTTTCCATTATGTCTAACAGAATCTGCAAATTGCTGATTATAGTCTATTTGACCATATCCAGATACAGTTATCTTTCCACCATTACCAGAGATGATGTTTTGAGCTGTATTCATGGGTTCGTTAGTATTGGAATTTGTTCCTGTAACCTGAGCATTAATGCTAGACCCAAAAACTATAGCTACTAAAATTGATTTAAATTTCATTTTGATTTTTAATTATAAGTTTAAAATCATACTGCAAATCTAAAATGAGAAGATAGATCTTACAATACCTTTTTTTAGGTATTTTTAAGTTTAATTGCCAATAGTATCCACCCAGATATAAAACAGATGCCACCAATGGGTGTGATAGGAATCAATATTTTTTTTAAGAGCTGAATTTCTCCAAATAATCCATTGTTAAGTGCAATTAAATAAAGTGAACCACTGAAGAAAACGATTCCAATTAAAAGAAGGTAAATGCACCAATTAAAATTGATGTTGATGTAGAGCTTGGCAATAATAGTTATAATCAATATTCCTAGTCCATGAATAAGATGGTAAAACACAGCTTTATTCCATATCGTGAGCTGTTCATGATTTAAAACATTCTCTAGTGTGTGAGCTCCAATAGCACCTGCACCTATTCCAATTGCAATAATAATTGCACTTAAACTTGCCCAATAATTCAACTTCATAATTGCTTTATATAGTCAGATAATGATTTTTTTGAGGTATTGAAATCTAATAATTGAATGACTACATTATAGTTTTCAATATCAAAAGTATAGTTGTAAGAAAATTTTGCCAACTCTAATTTAAGGTCATCAAATTCAAACACACTTATAATTTTTCCAATATCATCAGAAAGAAAACAGTTTTTTTGAATCTTGCTTTTAGCTAATTCTAATTTTTGAGTCGAAAATATTTCTTTGTTTAGTTCATTAATAATTATTTGAGCTGATCCAGCTAAATGAGCACAACCAATTTTTCCTGAATAAGATGTGATATTAGGGCTTATTATTATTGAGTCATTGGTTACAGAAATGCTATCCGTGTTTATATTTTCAACTATAGCTGTAGAATCTAGACTATTAATAGTTTTTTCATTCTCATTATAAGAAATAATTAATTGCGTACTATCAATAGCAGATTGTCCTAGATTAACTTCTCCAATAAATCTAAACTTATAATCATCTCCTTTTTTAATCAGCTTAGCGTTTGTTTCCATTTCTTTTTTCTCAAAAAAGATCTGTTTTTCAATAGTTTGATTTGTTGAGTCGATAATTTTTATTTGTAAGGATATAGATTGATCGTATATATGTGTGACCTTAATGTTACAATTAGGATTTAAGTTTTGTTGGAAATCATTGATTGTTATTATGAAATGAGTAGAATCCTCTGATTTTATAATAAGATTATTATATAGATCTTGAGATAGACCTATGAAATTAATTAAGTAGAATATTACAAAAGGAATTATGTTTAGATTCATTGTCATAATAAATTAGGATAAAAGTAATATTTGTTTTTCGCTATGCGAAACACGTGCCAAATATTCTTTAAAATGAATTGTTAGTTGTGAAAAAAAATGATTTGATTTGTGCTTAATTAATTTAAACTATCATGAAAAACATACTTGTAATTGGAGCGGGAAGAAGTTCGTCTACAATGATTAAATATTTTTTGGATCATTCAAATGAACAGCAATGGAAAGTTAGAGTGGGGGATATGGATTTAGCTACTGCAAAGGAAAAGGTTAGTGGTCATCCAAATGGAGAAGCGTTTGTTTTTGATGCACTAAACTCTGAAGACAGGGCTAATGAGATTAAAAATGCGGACATTGTTATTTCAATGCTTCCTGCAAGATTTCACATGGAAGTTGTTAAAGATTGTATCGCTTTTAAAACAGATGTGATCACTCCAAGTTATATTACAGATGAAATGAAAGCATTAAACGATGAAGTTTTAAGTGCTGGTATAATTGCTATGAATGAGATGGGGTTAGATCCAGGAATTGATCATATGTCAGCTATGAAAGTTTTAGATGAAATTGAAGATGCTGGTGGATGTATTAAGGGTTTTGAATCTTTTACAGGTGGATTAATTGCTCCTGAAAGTGATAATAATCCATGGAATTACAAATTTACATGGAATCCAAGAAATGTAGTTTTAGCAGGACAGGGTGGAGCTGCAAAATTTATTCAGGAAGGGCAGTACAAATATATTCCTTATCATAATCTCTTCAGAAGGACTGAAATTATTGAAATTGAAGGTTATGGAAAATTTGAGGGTTATGCCAATAGAGATTCCTTAAGATATCGCTCTATATATGGTCTAGAAAATATCCCAACTATATTTAGGGGGACACTAAGAAAGATCGGCTTTTGCCGAGCATGGAATGTTTTTGTAAAATTAGGGTTAACAGATGATTCATATGTGGTTGAAGGGTCTGAGGAGATGACAAATAGAGATTTTATAAATTCTTTTCTATCATATAATTCACATGATTCTGTTGAGCTTAAATTTAGATACCAACTTGGTATTGAGCAGGATGATTATATATGGGAGAAATTAATATGGTTAGGTATTTTCGAAAATAAAAAAATAGGATTAAAAAATGCTACTCCAGCCCAAATTTTACAGAAAATTCTAGAAGATAAATGGACGTTAGAACCAGAGGATAAAGACATGATAGTCATGTGGCACAAACTAAACTTTAAGCTTAATGGAGAAGAAAAAGAAATACGCTCTTACATGACTTATATTGGCAAAGATCAAACCTATACTGCTATGAGCGATACAGTTGGTTTACCTGTCGCTATATGTGCTAAAATGATATTAAATAAAAAAATAACACTTAAAGGTGTTCATTTGCCAATACAAAAAGAAATATATCTTCCAATATTAAAAGAACTTGAGGAGTATGGTATCTTTTTTACTGAAAAAGAGGTAACTCCTGTACTTTACAAATAAATTTATTATTCTTTAACTCTTTCTTTTTCTTTAAGCTTCATCACTAGGTTTAGTGCATCAGGAACTACGTCACTACTTACAATAACCAATGAGTCTTTTTTCGCATTTTTTATAGCATGTATAATTGCTTCTTTTTCTGAGCGTATAATGTCAACTTTTTTATTAGGATTAACAGATTTAATTCCATTGTGAATTTCATCAATAAGTTCTGTTTCATTCTTACCTCTAAGGTTTCTGTCCTGTCTAATAATGATCTCATCAAACATTTCTGCAGCAATTGCACCTAGCTCATTATTATCTTCTTTTCTTCTATCTCCAACTCCTGCGACAATTCCCACTTTTTTAGAAGCCTGTATTTGATCTACATAAGCTTTAATAGCTCTGAAACCTGCTGGGTTATGAGCGTAATCAAGTAAAACTTTAAAATTCTTAAAATTGAACATATTTAATCTACCAGGTGTTTGTGAAGGTGAGGGTATAAAAGACTCAATAGCTACTTTAATATCTTCTATTTTAAATCCATCTAAATAGCAGGCAAGAACTGCAGCAAGTACATTTTGTATCATAAAGCTAGCTTTTCCACCCATTGTAAGAGGAACATTTACTACTTTAGATACTCTCATTTTCCATTCTCCTTTACATATTGTGATGTATCCGTTTTCATAGATAGCAGAAATCCCACCTCTTTTGAAATGTCTTTTTATTCTTGGGTTGTTTTCATCCATGGAGAATAAAGCAAAATTACATTCTAAGTTATTTGCCATAGCAAAAACAAGGTCGTCATCGGCATTTAAAACAGCATAACCATCTGGTTTTACAGTTTCAGGGATTACCCCTTTTACTTTGGCTAATTGTTCTATTGTGTGAATACCTTTTAGACCAAGATGATCACCAGCAACATTAGTGACAACACCAATGTCACATTTTTTAAAACCTAGACCAGCTCTTAAAAGCCCACCTCTTGCAGATTCTAATACTGCATAATTTACTGTAGGATCTTTAAGGACAAATTCTGCACTTGCAGGACCTGTGCAGTCACCAGTCATTAATAATCTATTTTGAATATATACTCCATCAGTAGTGGTGTAACCCACTTTTTTACCTTTCATTTTTGCTATATGAGCTATTAAACGAGTAGTAGTAGTTTTACCATTGGTGCCAGTTACAGCAATAATTGGTATTGTTGAGTTTTCACCTGGAGGGAAAAGCATGTCAACTACATTAGCAGCAACATTTCTAGGTAGTCCAGAAGAGGGTTGAAGATGCATTCTAAATCCTGGACCTGCATTAACTTCTAAAACTGCTCCACCAGTATTTGAAATGGGTTCAGTTAGCGTATCAGCCATAATGTCAATTCCGCAGATGTCAAGGTCTATTATTTTAGAAATCCTTTCAGCCATAAAGATGTTTGATGGGTGTACCATATCTGTAACATCTTCTGCAGTTCCTCCAGTACTTAAATTAGCTGTGTTTTTAAGCTTTACATATTCATCCTTTTTAACAATAGAATCAGGTGTTAAATTCTCCTCTTTAAGAATCTCTAATGTAAGGTTGTTAACTTCTATTTTAGTTAATACTTTTTCATGCCCAAAACCTCTTCTTGGATCCTCATTTACTTTGTCAATAAGTTGTTGTATAGTTGATTTTCCATCTCCAATTACATGGGCTGGAGACCTTTTTGCTGCAGCAACAAATTGATTGTTAATCACTAGTATTCTAAAATCTTCTCCTGTTATGTATTTTTCTACTATTACAAGTCTTGAGACTTCCTTAGCTGCTGAAAAAGCTATTATTGCTTCATCAATGTTATTAATATTAGTAGTAATGCCTCTACCGTGATTACCATTCACAGGCTTAATCACTATTGGGTAGCCAATATCTTCTATAACTTCTTTAAGACCTCTTTCAGTTCTAATTATATCACCATCTGGGATTGGAACTTCTGCTTGCTCAAGTAAATGCTTTGTGTCATCTTTATCACATGCTAATTCAACACCTATACTGCTAGTTTGACTAGTAACAGTAGCCTGAATTCTTTTTTGATTAGATCCATACCCAAGCTGACAGAGAGAATATTTATTTAATCTAAGCCAAGGAATATTTCTTGATTCAGCTTCAGCGATAATAGAAGCAGTGCTAGGTCCAAGGCCTTCATATTGTCTAATTTCACGCATCTCTTGAATGTCTTCTTCAAGGTCATACCTTTCACCATTAATAAGTGCTTCAGCAATTCTAAAGGCAGCTTTTGCAGCATATCTACCTACCTTTTCTTCTATGTAATCAAATACAACAAAATAGACACCTTCTTTACCATAGGTTCTAGTTCTGCCAAAACCTACTTCCATTCCTGCTAAGCTTTGTATTTCCAAAGCAATATGTTCAATTACATGTCCCATCCATGTTCCATCCTTAACTCTTTGAAAGAATCCTCCAGGTGCTCCAATAGAACATCTGTGCTCATACATTCCTGGAAACATTTCCTTTAATCTATCAAGAAAACCATCTATTTTGTTGGTTGGTTTTTGTTCTAGGTCCTCTAAATCTAGAACCATAACAATTAATTTATGTCTTCTGATTGACCAATAATTTGGGCCTCTCATTGCCTTGATTTCCAGTATTTTCATTACTTATTTGTTATTTATTTATTGTAAATAATTCAAAAATGAGCGCAAAAATAATTCTTTATATGACGTAAACAATTTAAATTTTTATTATGATTACATGATATTTGCATAAAATTAGATTTTGTAATTATGGAAGAGGTAAAAGGTATTCTAATTCCTATTGGAGGAAATGAAGATAAAGGAATTGATGACAAAGGAGATTTCGACTTTATTACTGAAGGTATTTTATCTCATATTTTAAAAGAAGCTGGTGGTATTCATGCCAATATTTTAATTATTCCTACTGCTTCTGGAATTCCTGATGAAGTGGCTGATAATTATATGAAAGCATTTAATATGCTTAGTTGTGACTGTGTAAGTGTTTTAGATATAAGAAACGAGATTCAATGTAATTCACCTGCATTTTTAAAAAAATTAAAAGCTGCAGATGGCGTGTTGTTTTCTGGAGGAGATCAATCTAAAATTGTTGATATTATTGGAGGTACATTATTTCACGATTTATTATTGAGTAGATTTATTAATGAAACTTTTGTTATCGCAGGTACAAGTGCAGGTGCTATGGCTATGGTTACTGAAATGATCATGGGTGGAAGCAGTGAAGAGTCTATGGTGAAAGGTGCAGTAAAAATGAGAGAAGGATTGCATTTAATTAACGATCTAATTATAGATACTCATTTTATTAGAAGAGGCAGATTTGGAAGGTTGTCTGAAGCTATTGCGAGATTTCCAGATAAAATAGGAATAGGTTTAGCAGAGGATACAGGTATTATTATTAAAAATAGAAATGAATTTAAAGTGATAGGTTCTGGAATGGTTATTTTACTCGATCCTAATAATTTAACTCATAATAATCATCCGTTGTTGAAAGAAGGAACACCTATGTCTATCTCTAATTTAACAACACACATTTTAGCCAATGGCGATAGGTTTAGATTAAGTGATAGGTCTGTTAGTGTATTGCCAATTGAAGAACCTTTTGATCAGTAAATATTAATTTGATGAATTCCTTTTTTAGATTTCACGCCTCTATACATGCCTTTTGTGTTAAATGGTAAAGCAAAGTTTCCATCTTTATCAATAGCAATTAAACCTCCATCTCCGCCTAATTTTTTCACTCTATTATGAATAGTAAGTTCGGCAGCTTCTTTAAGTGAAAGGTTTTTCATTTCCATTAAGCAAGAAACGTCATAGGCAACAACCCCTCTAATAAAGTATTCTCCACTCCCAGTACAAGATACAGCGCATGTGTTATTGTTGGCATAATTACCAGCGCCTATTATTGGACTATCCCCAATTCTCCCATATTTTTTATTGGTCATTCCTCCAGTTGATGTTGCAGCAGCTATATTTCCATCTTGATCCAATGCGACAGCACCAACAGTTCCATATTTATCAGCCTTATTAGGTGAGTGATCTAAAATAAAGGCATCTGTTTTTTTTACTCTTTGCCATTGCTCATGTCTATAGGTGTCAAAAAAGTAATCTCTTTCTATCTGTTCAAACCCTTGATCTATTGCAAAATCAATCGCTCCTTTACCGCTAAGTATAACATGATTGCTGTTATTCATTACTGATTGAGCGAGTTTTATCGGGTTTTTAATTCCTTCTATACCACAAATTGCCCCTGCTTTTAATGTTTTGCCATCCATTATTGACGCATCCATTTCATGATTACCGTTTGCTGAAAAAACAGCTCCTTTACCAGCATTAAATAATGGATTGTTTTCAAGGATTTCAACAGCTAATACTACTGCATCAAGCGCTGAGCCTTTATTTTCTAGAATTTTAAATCCATTGTTTAGTGCCTCTTCTAGACCATTTTTATAAAGCTCCTCTTTTGAAGAGTCCATTTCTGATTTTAATATAGTTCCGGCACCTCCATGAATTGCCAAAGTATAATTTTTCATAATTTATTGAAGTTGTAAGGCGTAAATTTAATGTTCAATATTTGAATATAAAATGGTTTTCTTTAATATTGAATAATTAATTATTAACACTGTAATTCTTTTTTTTAATTATCTTCATCGATATAATTTAACATCTATGGGACACTCAAAATCAGATATCGAAATAGCGCAGGAAGCCAAAATGAATCATATCAATGATATTGCTTCTAAATTAAATATAACAGAAGATCAACTAGAGCTTTATGGTAAATATAAAGCTAAATTACCGTTAAACCTGTTAGATAAAAACAGCATTCAAAATAGTAATTTAATATTAGTTACAGCAATGACACCTACTCCAGCTGGAGAGGGTAAAACTACTACATCTATTGGGTTAACTGAAGGGATGAATAAAATTGGAAAATCATCAATTGTTGTATTGAGAGAGCCCTCACTAGGACCTGTTTTTGGAATTAAAGGTGGTGCTGCAGGAGGTGGTTATTCTCAAGTTGTTCCTATGGAGGATATTAATTTGCATTTTACAGGTGATTTTTCTGCCATTGAAAAGGCCAATAATTTATTATCGGCATTAATCGATAATAATATCCAAAGCAAGACTAGAAGTCTTAATATAGACCCTCGTACTATCGTTTGGAAAAGGGTCATGGATATGAATGATAGGGCCCTTAGAAATCTTGTAATTGGATTAGGAGGAACTGCTAATGGTGTTCCAAGACAGGATGGATTTAATATTACTCCTGCATCTGAAGTGATGGCTATCTTATGTATGGCTGAAAATTTTGAAGATCTTAAAAAAAGGTTAGGTAATATATTTATCGGACTTACTTTTGATAAGAAGCCTATTTATGCTCGTGACCTGAATGCTGAAAATGCAATGGCTATTTTGTTGAAAGATGCTATTAAGCCCAATTTAGTTCAAACTTTAGAAGGTAACCCAGCGATTATTCATGGAGGACCATTTGCGAATATAGCTCAAGGCACCAATACCATTATTGCTACTAAAATGGGACTTTCTTTAAGTAAATATGTAATTACAGAAGCTGGTTTCGGAGCTGATCTTGGAGCCGAAAAATTCTTAGATATTAAATGTGTATCAGGTGGATTGTCTCCAAAAGCATTGGTTTTGGTAGCTACAATAAGAGCGCTACGTCACCATGGAGGGGCCAAAAAGGATGAGTACAATACCCCAAGCTTGGAAAGAGTAGAGAAAGGTTTTGATAATTTGGAAAAACACATTGAGAATTGTAAAAAATTCGGATTAAATCCAGTGGTAGCGATTAATGCTTTTCCATCAGACTCTACTGAAGAAACTGATTTTATTATAAAAAAATGTCATGAGCTAGGAGTTAATGCTGTTTTGGCAGAAGGCTGGGAGCTTGGTGGTAATGGAATGACAGCACTTGCAGAAGCTGTTGTAAATGAAATTGAAAGTGGTTCTAATGAATTTAAGCCATTGTATGATTGGTCTTCATCTGTAAGAGATAAAATTGATACTATAGCTAAAGAGGTATATGGAGCTGATGGAGTAGATTATAGTAAAAAAGCATTAACAGAATTAGCTAGAATTAAAGATCTTGGATTGGATCACCTGCCAATATGTATGGCGAAAACACAAAAGTCATTTAGTGATAATGATGCTCTTTTGGGAAGGCCTATGGGGTTTACAGTAAATGTACGTGAATTTGAATTTGCTGCGGGTGCTGGATTCATTATCCCTATTTTAGGTAAAATGATGAGGATGCCTGGACTTCCTGCTGTTCCTGCTTCTGAAGGAATGGAAATTGACAATGATGGTAAAATTTCAGGATTATCTTAATGTTTGAGCTTCCTAAATATGAAGGGGAGAAATTTGAAAATGGATCTTTAAGTAGAGTAGATGATTATTTGACCATTGAAGAAGCTCTTCAGATCAATATTAATCAAGAACCTTTTACAGTAATTATGAGGTCTCCAGGTTTTGAAGAAGATATGGTAAGAGGTTTGCTTCATAATGAAGATATATTCAAAGGTAATATGCCATTGAAATTCAATAATATTAATAAAAATAAGTTGGGTTATATTACTGCATTAAATGTAGATATCCCATCTAACTTACTTGGAAAGGGGTATTTAAATAGCAGAAGCTTGCTTTCTGTGTCTTCATGTGGAATTTGTGGAAAAAGAGAATTGGGTGACCTTTCTGTTAAAGGTGATAGATTAAGTGGGTTTAGTTTTTCTCCTGAAATAATCGACAGGTTGTTAGATAAAATGAAGAATCAACAGATGGGTTTTGCTCAATCTGGAGGTTCTCATGCTGCTGCTGCTTTTGATGAAAATGGGGAGCTGCTTATTATTAGGGAAGATATAGGAAGGCACAATGCTGTAGATAAAGTTATAGGAGGGTTGATCAATAAAAACCTCTTAGATAGATCTAAGTTTTTAGCAGTAAGTGGTAGGATTTCTTATGAAATTGTAACAAAAACTTTTATGGGTAAAATTCCAGTTCTTTTAGCTGTATCTGCTCCATCATCGTTATCTGTAGATTTTGCTAAAGAATTAGGGATTTCTGTTTTTGGTTTTTGCAGAGATAAAAAAGCCACTAGATATTCTTAATAAGTAGAATATGTTAATTTTATAACAACTAAAATAGCTATATGTCTAAGAATTTAAGTGAATTGCTAGGTAGAAAAGGAGTGAATGAGAGCTTGTTTGATAAAATGGGTAAGCTTAATGCAGAGAATCATTCATTGTCTCAAGATCAATTAGATCAATTAGCTGATGACTTTTTGGTAGGTAGAGCAAACACTTATGGTGCTGTTACTTTTTATGATTTCTTAAAAGAGGACAATAAAAACAAGAAAGTATATATCTGTAATGGTACAGCTTGTGAATGTGCAGGTACTCAGAATAATTTAAATGAACAGCTATTAAAACATTTTAAAAAAGAAGAAATTGGTCATATGTGCTGTTTGGGAAGATGTCACGAAAATGGAGCTTTTCATTTTAATGGGGTCAATTATTCTTCAAGGTCAAATACAGATATAGCAGAGATAGTAGGTGGAAATGAAATTAATGGTGGTGATAATTATCATGTTCATTGTTCAGGTTCAAGTGTGTTAACAGGTGAGGAGTTGTCGATAGATGCTTTTAAAAAGGCTCTTGAGAAAGTAATTAAAATGGGTAAAGAGGCTTCGTTAGAAGAAATAAAAACTTCTAATGTTAGAGGGAGAGGAGGAGCTGGTTTTCCTATGGGATTTAAGTTAGAATCATGTAAAAATATTGAAAACGAACTTAAATTCATTATTTGTAATGCAGATGAAGGTGATCCAGGAGCTTATTCAGATAGGTACCTATTGGAAAAACAACCCTTATTGGTGCTGTTTGGAATGATGGTTTCTGGCTTTATTACTGGATCTGAATGGGGTATATTGTACATTAGAGCAGAGTACCCGGATTCAGTTGAAATTATTGAACAAAATATTCAAAAGCTTATAAAACAAGGCCTATTAGGAGATAATATTTTAGATAGTGGCTTTAATTTCCATTTTAAAGTAATCAAAGCTCAAGGAGCATATATCTGTGGTGAAGAAACTGCTTTAATCAATTCTATAGAGGGTCAACGCCCTGAAGTAAGAACTAGACCTCCTTATCCTACACAGCAAGGCCTTTTCAATAAACCTACTATAGTGAATAATGTTGAAACACTTGCTAGTGTTTTTTCTATTATTGAAAAAGGAGGAGATTGGTATCAGGGTATTGGCACTGAAAGGTCAAGTGGGACTAAGTTAGTATGCTTAGATAGTTTTTTTAAGCAACCAGGAATGTACGAAGTTGAAATGGGTTATTCTTTAGCAGATCTTATTTATAAGGATGCTGGAGGATTTAAGGAGCCCGTTAAAGCGATGCAGATTGGAGGTCCTTTAGGTGGAGTTGTTCCTGTTAGTAAAATAAATGATTTAACGATAGATTTTGAATCTTTTGGTAATGAAGGTTTTTTATTAGGTCATGCTTCAGTAGTTAGTATTCCTGAGAGCTATCCAATGGTGAAATATATAGAGCATTTATTTGATTTTGCTGCTTATGAAAGCTGTGGAAAGTGTTTTCCTTGTAGATTAGGAACTAAGAGGGGGCAGGAAATGTTCACTAAAGCTATCAATGAAGATTATAAAATAGAGCATTCGCTTATTCAAGACCTACTGGATACATTAGAAGCTGGTTCTTTATGTGCTCATGGTGGAGGTATTCCTCTACCTATCAATAATATTCTCCATTATTTTGAAGATGAATTAGCGCAATACATTAAAAAATAGATAATTATATAAACCTAAATGTAACTTAATATCAAATTAAACGATAAAAAAAAGATACAGATAAATGAAAAAGACCGCATACATAGATGATATACCTTATCAATTAGTTGATGGAGAGACTATTTTAGCTTTTGTTAGAAGGAATATAGGAAATGAACAGGTGCCTACTTTGTGTGATGCACCTAATTTAGATCCTTTTGGTTCTTGTCGGGTGTGCAGTGTTGATGTGGCAATAGAAAAAGGAGGTAAGACCAAGACAATGGCTTCATGTCATTCTCCTGTTGTGGAAGGTAATTATATTTATACTGACTCTGAAAATATTTTAAAGTTACGGAAGAATATTATTGAGCTAGTGTTGACTGATCATCCGTTAGACTGTTTAACATGTGAAGTAAATGGAAACTGTGAACTACAGACAGTAGCAGCTCAAGTTGGAATCAGAGATGTTAGGTACCCTGAAGGTGATAACCATCTCCATTATGAGAAGGACTTTAGTCATCCTTATATGACTTCAGATCTTTCTAAATGTATTAATTGCTATAGATGTGTAAGGGCTTGCGATGAAGTGCAGGGGGAATTTGTATTATCTATGGCTGGAAGAGGATTTGACACTAAAATAGTTAAAGGAAATAACCAAAGTTTTATGGATTCTGACTGTGTGAGCTGTGGAGCTTGTTCACAAGCATGTCCAACAAGTGCTATTTCTGATGTTTTTCAATCTAAGTCGGTAGTTACACCTGAAAAAACTAGAACAGTGTGTACTTATTGTGGTGTAGGTTGTAATTTAGAAGTATCTACAAAAAATAATAAGATTTTATCTATACAGGCTCCCTATGAGGCAGAAGCAAATTTGGGTCATACATGTTTAAAAGGTAGATACGCCTTTAAATTTTATGATCATCCAGATAGATTAAAAAGTCCTATGGTAAGGAGAAATGGAATTTTAGAAGAGGTTTCGTGGGATGAAGCATATGATTATATGGTAGACCAATTTAATGCTATAAAAAATAATCATGGGCCAGATTCCATAGCTGGTATCTCCTCTGCAAGAACTCCTAACGAGGAAAATTATTTAATGCAGAAATTCATTCGAGCAGTAATAGGAACCAATAATATAGATTGTTGTGCTCGTGTATGTCACTCGCCTACAGCATTAGGTATGCAAAGAACATTTGGTACTGGTGCTGCTACTAATTCAATTGAGGATCTCGACCATACAGATTTTATTTTAATAATTGGAGCTAATGCTACTGATGCTCACCCTGTTACTGGCGCTAGAATAAAGCAAAGGTTAATGAAGGGAGTCAAAGGAATAGTAATAGATCCAAGAAGAATAGAATTGGCTAAATATGCTACTTATCATCTACAATTAAGGCCAGGCACTAATGTTGCTTTGTTAAATATGATGCTTTATTATATTATTACTGAAGAAATTGAAGATAAGCAGTTCATCAAGGAAAAATGTGAGGGATATGAAGAAATGAAAGAAGAGATTCTTCGTTTGGATATGGATGAGTTGTCTGCTATTACTGGAGTTGATAAAGAATTAGTTAAAGAAGCTGCAATAGCATATGCAACAGCAAAAGCAGCAATGGAATTTCATGGATTAGGGGTTACTGAGCATACTCAGGGAACATTTACAGTTCAATTAATAGCAGATCTAGCTATGATTACTGGTAATATTGGTAAAAAAGGAGCAGGAGTTAATCCATTGAGAGGACAAAACAATGTACAAGGTGCTGCAGATATGGGTGCTCAACCTCATCAGGGAGCTGGTTATTATGATGTTACGAATGCCGAAGTAAATCAGAAATACAATCAATTTTATGGAGTTGATGTCCCTTCTCATATAGGGTTGAAAATTCCTGAAATGTTTGATGCTGCTATCTCTGGAGATTTAAAAGCTCTTTGGATTATAGGAGAGGATGTTGTTCAGACAGATCCTAATACTCAAAAAGTAATAAAGGCATTGTCTAATCTAGATATGCTGATTGTCTCCGAATTATTTATGACTGAAACTGCTAAGCTTGCAACTGTTTTATTGCCAGCTTCATCATTTTTGGAGAAAGAGGGTACATTTACGAATGGAGAAAGAAGAATTCAGAGGGTACAACAAGTAGTAGAGCCTATTGAGGGAACTAAGCCTGATGGTCAAATCATTATAGATGTTATGAATAGAATGGGGTATCAGCAGGATGATTATTCTGCCGATGGAGTTTTGCAAGAGATTTCAGATATAGTTCCATTTTTTAAAGGAGTAAAATGGAATGAATTAGGTGAAAATGGAAAGCAATGGCCTGTACTTGAAGATGGAACTGATACTCAATTATTACATGTAAAAGAATTTAAACGAGGAAAAGGGAAATTTTTCTTTTATCCATTTCAGGAATCTAATGAAGTTGATAAATATGGTAAAGATTACCCTTATATTATTACTACTAATCGTGAGCTAGAGCATTATAATTGTGGTGCCATGACACGTAGAACGGGTAATGTCGAGATATTAACAGAGGATGTGTTGCTAATTCACCCTGATGATGCAGAAAAGGAAATGATTCAGGATGGTGATTTCGTATGTGTTGAGTCTCCTCGTGGGAAAGTTGATATTAAGGCTAAAATTACTAATGAAGTAAAGCCTGGAATTTTAAGCTCAACATTTCATTTTCCAGAAATTATGCTTAATAATATTACTTCAGATGAGCATTGTTCAGAAGCTATGTGTCCAGAATATAAAGTAGTGGCTGCTAGAATAAGAAAAAGCAAAGGGAAGTATAAACCCATTGAAGCTTGAAATACTAAAAACTACTAACAATTAAATGTCTATTAAATAATGCTTTTTTAATAGTATTTAGGATTATTCGATATATCTTTGCCATAAATTTAGAATATAACATATTATGAGCCAATTTAGTAGAGTTCAATTTGATACCCAAAAAACAGAATTTGTTAAGGTTCTTAGAAAAAGAGTTAATCAGTATTTTAAAGAGAGAAATCTTTCTAAAAATAGTAACTTTAATATGGTTTTCAAGACCATATTCATGATCTCAATTTATTTTGTTCCTTTTTCATTCATCATTTCTGGAATCATTGAATCTTGGTGGATCAATCTCTTGCTTTGGGCTGTAATGGGTTTTGGAATGGCTGGTATTGGTATGAGTATTATGCATGATGCAAATCATGGTTCATATTCAAAATCTAAAAGAGTCAATTCTATTTTAGGATATCTGATTCATTTAATTGGAGGAAGTGCTACTAACTGGAAGCTACAGCATAATGTATTACATCATACTTATACCAATATATCTGGTATGGATGAGGATTTGGATTCTGATCCATTAATGAGGTTTTCTCCTGATCAAAAAAGAAAAAAATTCCATAGGTTTCAACATATTTATGCTTGGTTTTTATATGGATTAATGACTATTTCATGGGCTTTAGATAAAGATTTCTTACAATTGTTCCGATATAAAAGAAAAGGATTGTTAAATCTTCAAAAGATTAATTTTTCAAAAGCATTAACCTTTTTAATATTTTCTAAAATATTTTATTACGGATATATTTTAGTTATTCCATTGATTTTTGCTTCTACATGGTGGACAGCATTGGTTGGGTTTTTTATAATGCATTTTATAGCTGGTTTTGTTCTTGCTATTGTATTTCAGTGTGCACATGTTGTTGAGAATGCTGATTACCCTAAACCTAAAGAAAGTGGTAATATGGAACACAATTGGTTTGCACATCAACTACATACTACTTCTAATTTTGCACATAAAGCACGTTTGTTTTCATGGTATGTTGGTGGTTTGAATTTTCAAGTTGAGCACCATCTTTTTCCCAATATATGTCATGTACATTATCGGAAATTAAGCCCTATTGTTAAAAAAACAGCTGAAGAATTTGGTCTCCCTTATCATTCTTTTACTACTTTTTTTGATGCTTTAAGCTGTCATACTAGGCAATTGAAAAAACTAGGAATTTCTAATTAATTAATAGGTAAATATTATTTCTAATAACAATACGATACAATTTGATACTCAAAAACCTGAATTTGTAAAGGTTTTAAGAAAAAGAGTTAACGCCTATTTTAAGGATAATAATCTAACTAAGAACAGTAATGCAGCTATGCATTTTAAAACTGTTTTTATGCTTACTCTATTTTTCCTACCCTTTACGTTGATTACAATTAACATTTTTAATGTTTGGTGGTTTCATTTGATAATGTGGTCTTTGATGGGATTTGGAATGGCTGGAATTGGTCTTTCAATTATGCATGATGCCAATCATGGTGCTTATTCAAAAAATCCAACTGTAAATAAAATTTTCGGATATTGTTTAAATATTGTTGGTGGGTTTGATGTTAACTGGAGGATTCAACACAATGTACTTCATCATACCTATACTAATATTATAGGAATGGATGAGGATGTTGATGCAGGTATAATACTTCGTTTTTCTGATTCACAGAAAAGAAAACCCCATCATGGATACCAGCATTATTATGCTTGGTTCTTATATGGTTTAATGTCTATTTCATGGATACTTACTAAGGATTTTATTCAAATTGTTAAATACAATAAAAAAAATCTTGTTGCTACTCAAGGGACCACATTATCTAAAGCAGTAATTAGTTTAACGATCTGGAAATTTTTTTATCTATCCTATATAATAGGATTGCCTATATTTTTTACTGGAAATATAGGAATTACTATTGCTGGCTTTTTGCTTATGCACTTTATTGCAGGATTATTTTTAACAACAGTTTTTCTATGTGCTCATATAGTGGATCAAACAGATTTTCCATTACCTGATCAAGAAGGAAATATTGAAAAAAATTGGTATGTACATCAAATGGAAACGACTGCTAACTTTAGCAACAGAAAAAGCTTTTTTTCTTGGTTTATTGGAGGGTTGAATTACCAAATAGAGCATCATTTATTTCCAACTATTTGCCATGTTCATTATTATGAGCTTTCTAAAATAGTTAAAGAAACTGCTCATGAATTTGGATTGCCTTATCATGCCAATCAATCCTTTTTACAAGCACTTAAGCACCATGCTAATCACTTAAAGATAATGGGGTCTAAATCTTAAAATTATCTATAATTCAGTTTTTTCATTGTTTTGATGAAATTTGTTCCAATTTCATTGTTTTGATGCACTCCATTTTCAACCATCCAACTACCATTCACGATAGTACCTTTTATCATACTAACATCTGATGAGTAAATTATTGTATTACAAAGGTTTTGAAGGTTGGAAGAGGAGGTGAGAGGGTGTTCTAATGAAACTACTACTGCATTTAGTGATTCTCCTGGTTTAAAAAACGATGTATTATTATTTCCCATGGCTTTCCTTCCACTTTTAAGTGCACTTTGTATGGCATTAAAACCACTGTCTCCAGAACTAGAATTAGCAAAAGTATTTCTTTGATGTGTAATCAATCGTTGTCCATAATCTAATATCCTAATCTCTTCCATTGGATTTAAACCAACATGACTATCAGTGCCTATGGACCAATTACCTTTTAGATCAAGAAATTTACCTAAAGGGAATAAGCCATCACCAAGGTTTCCTTCTGTAGAAGGGCAGAGTACTACATTTGCTTTAGAGCTGGCAATTTTCTGTATTTCATCATCAATTAAATGAGTAGCATGTACTAAATGATAATTTTCTGAAAGTTCAATATTATGTGCCAGCCACTCTACAGGTCGAGCATTTAAATAATTTATACAATCTTCTATTTCTTTGAGCTGTTCAGAAACATGGATATGAAAAGGGGTATTTCCATTCCTATAATTGGAAAGCGCTATGATATCATTTGTTTCAACAGCTCTCATGGAATGTATGCCTAAACCAACACCTGAATGGATGTAATTTTTAGTAGAGCTCACTGTGCTTTCATAAAGCTTTAAATAAGCCTCAATATCAGGTGATATGAATCTTTTTTGATCTGTTAATGGATCTTTTCCAAACCCACCTTTTTGATAGAAAATAGGAATTAGGGTAATGTTAATACCCGCATTTTTTGCAGCCTGTATAAGTCTGGCTCCCATTTCAGCTAAATTTTGAAAGGGCTTACCGTCTTTATCATGATGTAAGTAATGGAATTCTGCAACATGAGTATACCCATGTCTAACCATTTCTGCATATAATAATGATGCTATTGATTCAAGCTCTTCTGGTTCAATTTGTAATGCCAGCTGATACATTGCATTTCTCCAGCTCCAGAAATCATCTTTATTACTATCTGTTGGATGAAGTTCTGCTAATCCTGCCATCGCATATTGAAATGCGTGAGAATGAGCATTTTGAAAACCAGGAATTGCTATATCATTGTTATTTAATGAATTTTCTGTAGGATGAATAGAAGAAATGATTCCAGTATCGTCAGTTTCAACTGTCATATTTTCTTCCCAGCCAGTTTCTTGTAGTAAATATTTAAACTCAAATTTTTTCACGATAATTCGGCAATTAATTGTTGTATGGTATTCATTAAAAGTTTTTTAACTGATTCTGCCTTTTTGTTGTCGTATTTAGTTTCATTGTCAGACATGTAAAGATCTTTGGACATCTCTAGCTGTAAAGCATGTATGTTTTGAGTAGGGTTTCCAATAGAACGGGTTAGGTAACCACCCTTAAAAGGATGATTGTGATTAATCTTAAAATTAGATGAACCTAACTGATTTAAGGCAATGTTAATAAGGTTTTTATTAGCTGTTTTTTCATCATTATCTCCTAGTATTAAGTCTGGAAAAGATTCTTTTCTAATTGTTTTTACATTTCTTCTTATAGAATGAGCATCCCAAAATAATACTTGGCCAAATTCATCTTTTATTTTTTGTATTTGTTCATGAATTTTATGATGATAAGGCCAGAAGTAAGTTTTTTTCCTTCTTTCTATCTCTTTCTTGTCTGGTTCATGTTGATGATCTCTGTAAATAGGGTTTCCAAGAAAATCTGTAAGGGTACATAAAGAGGTAATAATTCGCCCATCATCATATAAAGCTGTGTTTCCTGGATTTCTATTCAGGTCGATCACCCATCTAGAATAAATAGCTTGAATGACTGTAATCCCCATTTCAGAAGCAAAATCATATAATTTATCTAAGTACCAATCAGTATCATCAGGTTGACTAATTAATTCAGGAACATACTGGTTTTTTATTTCTTTAGGAAATAAGGTTCCACTATGTGGAATACTTAGTAATACTGGCTTTTTTATGCCTCTTGGTTCAATAATTTTATATGGCAGACTATTTGTAATCATTTATGCGTTAAAGATACTATTCATTTATAAATTATTGAATACAAATAAACTTTGGTGAGTCTGTATTAATTTCAATTATATTTAAACTTTAAATAAATAACTAGCATGTATAAATCGGATGTAGAGGCTTTAGATGCGTTTGTAGATAAGTACAAAGCATTGAACTCGGAAATAGCTAAAGTAATTGTAGGTCAGGAAGAGGTAGTTAAGCAGGTGGTAATCTCTGTTTTTTCTAAAGGACATTGTTTGTTGGTAGGTGTGCCTGGTTTAGCTAAAACATTATTAGTAAGTACAATAGCTGATGTTTTAGGGCTGTCTTTCAGCCGTATTCAGTTTACTCCAGACCTTATGCCTTCAGATATAATTGGTGCAGAGATTTTGGATGATGCTAGGAATTTTAAATTTATAAAAGGGCCTTTATTTGCCAATATTATATTGGCAGATGAGATCAATAGAACACCACCTAAAACTCAAGCTGCTTTATTAGAAGCCATGCAGGAAAGATCTGTAACCGTAGCTGGAAAGGGACATCAGTTGGAAGAACCTTTCTTTGTATTGGCAACACAAAATCCAATAGAGCAGGAAGGAACCTATCCTTTACCAGAAGCTCAATTAGATCGTTTTATGTTCAATGTGTGGGTAGATTATCCATCTTATGAAGAAGAAGTTGCTATTGTAAAAGCTACAACTGGAGATCAGCAATCCCAGCTTAATCATATCTTAAGCAGAGAAGAGATTCTTTACTTTCAGGAATTAATGAGAAGAATTCCTGTCCCAGATAATGTAATGGAATATGCTGTTCAATTAAACACCCGAACACGTCCAAGTGTAGCGGATTCACCAGCGCTTATTAAAAAATATATTTCTTGGGGTGCTGGCCCTAGGGCTTCACAATATTTGATCATTGGAGCTAAATGTCATGCTGCAGTTAACGGGAAGTACTCACCTGATATCGAAGATGTACAGGCAGTAGCAAAGCCCATTTTAAGACATCGTTTGGTACGTAATTACATGGCAGAAGCCGATGGCTATTCCGTAGATAGGATTATCAATGAAATCCTTTAGGGTTTAAAACCTAATTCCAGCAATACATAGATCATCTATTTGTTCGATCTCATTTCTCCAATTTTCGAATGATTGATGAAGCTTTTCTTTTTGTTCATTCATTGGAAGTTGATGAATTTCAATCAATAGTTTTTTAAAGTTAGATGTTTTTAGCTTTTTTCCTTTTTCACCACCAAATTGATCGGCAAACCCATCTGTATATAAGTAAATGATATCTCCTTTTTGCAGGTCGATTTTTTGCTGATTAAAGGGTTTTTGATCTTCAAAAACTCCAATAGGTTGTCTGTCGGATTTGTAATTAGTTAGCTCGTTATTTCTAATTAAGTAAAGTCCGTTATTGGCTCCAGCAAATAAGATGTTCATTTTTTTAGGATCATAGCTAATTAAAGAAATGTCCATGCCATCCTTTACGTCCATTTTGTTTTTGGATAAGGAATCTATTACCAGTTTTCTAGTATTATCTAAAATAGCTGCTGGCTCAGTACAATTATATTCTCTTACAGACCTGTTCAATGCATTGTGGCAAACAATAGAAACCATAGCTCCAGGAACCCCATGTCCTGTACAGTCTGCTACTGCAAAATTGATGAGCTCATCAGATCTTTCCATCCAATAGAAATCTCCTGCAACAATGTCTTTTGGTTGGTACAAAACAAAACTATCTGGAAATGTTTCTTTCACAGCATTTGAATTAGGAAGTATAGCTTCCTGAATACGCTTTGCATAAGTAATGGAGTCTTTGATCTCCTGATTTTGTTCTTCTACTAATAATTTTTGTTCGTTAAGCTGTTGCGTTCTTTCTTTTACTTTGGTTTCTAGCTGAAGCATGGCTTTTTCCTGTGCTTGTTCACTCTCTTTTCGCATGATATTGATCCTGTCTCCAATTCCCTTAGAGAAAATGATGACCTGGCAGATCAATGAAAATTCTAAATAATAATAAATAGTAAAAGTGTTGTCTTCTGTCCCACCACCAGTTTTTGCAAGTAGAAATAAAAATTGTCCTCCAATTAAGATTAAATTTCCTAGTACAAACATACCGGCAGGTTGGAATTTTTTTCTCCATTGAATGATAGCAGGAATATTACATAAAATGAACAATGCTAGTGTCCAGAATAAAATAATAAGAGTAGTGATGTAGAAAAAACCTGAATACATTAAAAATGCCATAAATAGATATAGCACCAATGAAGTGTAGATACTTATTCTAATGATTTTATGCCATAAAATATTTTTTTCTTTAAGCTGTAAAAAAGAGTTGGTAAATACAGCATAAATAATTAGCGTGGTTGAAGCTAAAGTAATAATGAACTCAAAATTGTTAATCCAGGTTGTATTTGGAAAAAAAAGTTCAAATAAACTTCCCTTAAAACATAAACACATTAACGTAAAAAAGAGCACGTATGCAGAATAAATAAGGTATGTTTTATCCTTAGATGACCAGTATAATATAAAATTGGTAATTAATATTATGAGCATAACTCCCATAAAAATTCCCATCCAGTAATTGGACTTTTTGAATTTATCTTCAATAGGTTTTGCTTTTATTAATTTTCCTATTACTCCATAAAATCCTTTTAATTGTATGTAGTAGGTGCTAATGGAATTAGGACTGAGGATGATCTTTACAAAATTTACATTTCCATGTATTATTTCTCTGTCTTTAGAATTTAATCCACTACCAGTTTCATGAATTCGATAAGTTTTATCGTTTTTAATTTCATATAATTTAAGATGCTTGGCTCCATAATAGACTAACCAATCAGAAGAAAAATTACTTTTATTATTGATCTCTAATTTTAGCCAGCACCATTCTTCTGTATAATGTTTATCATTTACTTCATCACCAATTAATTTTTTGAATTCAATTGCATCTGGGTTTGCTAGTATACCATCAATAGTTAAAGTGTCATTTTCTGAATAATAATAGCTGGAATGATCTTCAAGGTATTGCCAACCATTATCTGTAGAATCAGTGATCTTTAATGGAACTTGGGTTAAGGATAAGTTGCCAAAAGCAAGGAGAAATATAAAAACCAAATATCGCATACAAATTATAAGTGATAAATGTATTGAATTTAGTTAAATAACTAAAGAGGAATAAAAATTGACATAGGAGTTAGGGTAGCTACCAGGCAAAAATCTCATTAATAACATTTTTCATCCAAGGATTTCCTTTTGTTCTTTTTTCTAATTGTACTTTAAGCTCATCTTCAGTAAGAACATCTTTTTTCTTTGTGTTAGGAAGCAATTCATTGATATCTGCATACTGTTCTTTTACACTTTTTGCAAAATAAACTACTCCACCATCTTCAGTGGCTAATCCCAGTATAGTTCCAGGAAGACCATTAAATGTTTCGGGTCCACAAGAAGGCAGTATGGCGTCTGTATACCAAGCATATATTTTAGTAGAGTCATTTTTTACCCAAATCGCTCTTCGGCATTCATAACCAGCAATTTTTCTTTTTCTTTCTGTTACTTTCCATTCTCTTTTTACAAGAACATCTTTTACATAAATAGATTCTCCCCACATATTGAAAATGGATAATCGTTCATTGTTTTCTAAATCTTGATGAACTGTATTTTTCATAGTCAACCAACCCATTCTACCTTCGTCTGGAACTTTAACAGGAACAAAAAAGGATTCGGTAGGAGTGAAGTGAAGCTCAAATTTATCAATTTTTACTTTTTTATCTCCTAGCCATTTTCTGCTTTGTTCATTATCGTATTTTTTTAGTAGGTTGGTTTTTCTTTCAAAAATGATCACGCCAGACTTCATTTGCCCAATACCTGTAGAAAGTACAAACAATAAAAGGAAGAAAGCGATATATGGTTTAATGGAATCCATCTTCTACCTTGGTTTTAGTGTTGTTGAATTTAAGAGTTAGTTTTAAAAGGAAATACCTGGTTATTATTTTAGTCCTATTGTCTGTGATTACATTGTCTTGAACTACTCTCTGCGCTATTACATTTTGATTAAGTATGTCATTTCCAATGAGGGAAAGTATCAGGTTTTCTGTTTTTAAAAAACGTTTACTGATCTCTGCATTGATAATTAAAAAATTAATGTTGTAGCCCTCTCGTCTTTGGCTATTTATGGTATACATAGCCTCAGATTCAATTCTAAATTTGAAGGGTAATTCTAATCCAATTTCAGCAAAATATTCCTGAGTAGAGAAAGGTTGATTGCTTGAAAAACTCAATGTGCTATTAGGTGAGCTATAGGTGTAATTTGCACCTATGTAGAACTCAATAGTATCTGTTTCGATCTCAATTTCAAGTTCACCTGTAGCATTGAGGGTTTCAGTAATGTTTTTAAGACCATTTACATAGTTTGTGTTGTTGTTATAGCTACTGCTTATGCTTGGATTAATACTAACCACGCTATTGAATAGTGGGATTCCAGCTCCAAGCCAAAAGCTACCATTTTGGTTGTTATCTACATTAATAGTTTGTGAGATGGTTCTTCCTATAGAATCATATACAACTGAATTTGAGAATGCATTTTCTGTTATGTTATAGTTAGCGTTGGTCCATAAATAGCTACCTGTGAGAGCTTTCCATTGGCTATAACGCATATTAAACCTATGAGCATAAGTGGGTTGTAGGTTTAAATTACCTATAGAAATTCTATTGGGGTTGCTGTTGTCAGGTACAGGCTGTAGCTGGCTCATGCTTGGTTGAGCTGAGTTGGTTTTGTAACTAAAATGAAATCTTTTACTATTACTGAATTTGTAATTGTAATTCAACTGAGGAAGAATGTTGTATATGTTTTGATGGATGGTTGAATTGTCATTCAGATTAACATTGTCAATTAATACATTTCTTGCGTAAGTACCGATCTTAAGTCGATGTTTATTGTGCTTGTATTGAATAAATCCACCAATTCTATTGATCATTTTATCTGTAGTAAAATGATTGGTAAGCTCGTTATTGACTAAGCTATATGATTCATTGTTGTTATCGAAAGTTTCTTTATTTTGATCATCAAGGCTATACCTTATATAGTACTCAAAATCTGCAGTCCATTTGTCATTAAGAGGCTCTCTGAATAACAAATCACCTCTGTGGTATTGATTAATTTGTTTTTGGGTTTGTAGCTGATCAATGGTGTCATTTGAGAAACCAGCAGTATAAAAGATATTTTCTGATAAAAGAGAATCTTTTTGATTGTTTTCAGTCATTCCAAACCTATAGGCAAGTTTAAATAATCTTTTTTCTTTCGCAAATTTCCTATTTAGCTTGATCTCATTAGAGAAGGTGAATTCATCTGAGGAATTATAATTGTTTAATAAATTACTTGATGTTAGTGTGTCATCCCTAGAAACATAATCTGTTTGCATAAAGGAATTATAGCTGTTGTTATTGATTCTAACTCTAGGTATTAACTCTATTTCAGTTAACGAATCTAATTGGTGGGTTAAATTTAAATTAATGGAATGAGACTCTGAAAATTCAATTCCAGCACTTTTTTCATTGGTAATATAGGTAGTATCCTGTAGGAAATATTGAGAAGATTGATCTGTAATAGAATTCAGCTGATTATTATTATAGGTGTAATTGGCCCCTAATTTTGTTTTTTTAGAAATCTTGTCGCTGTAATAAAAGCCACTTCTGAATGTTCTTGGAATACCACTTGGGCTACTATTATTTCCCCAATTCCAGAATTGAGAACTATAAGAAGAATTATTTGTTAAACCATATTTATAAACATCTCCCATTCCAAAGTTAGATCTAGGGGTATTAGATCCTAGGGCAAAAACAGAGATTTTAAAATCATCTTTAAATCTATTGGCTAGTAGCTCCCCTTCATAAAAGTTGGTAAAATCCGTAGCTCCAGAAATGGTGCCGAAATATCCCTTCTTAGATCCTTCTTTCATTTTTAGATCCATCACCTGAATAGTTTCATCGGCAGTTTCGCTATCATCTTCATTTTCTTCTTCATAGATCTCAACAGACTCTACACCTTGAGCACCCAAATTCTTGGTAGCAATAGTGGGGTCGTCTCCAAAAAATTCATCTCCATCTACTAAAATTTTATTCACCTCTCTGCCTTGAGCAGTGATCTGACCATCTTTGTCAACATCTATTCCAGGAAGTTTTTTAAGTAGATCCTCAACAACAGCGTTTTGTTTTGTTTTAAATGAATCTGCAAGATAAACTAGGGTATCTCCTCTAAAATGAACGGGTTCTTTATAAGCATAAATAGTGACCTCATTCATCATTTCACTTTTTTCAGGCAAATAGGTGTTTACTAAATTGATTTCTTTATTGTTTGCACTAGGGAAGAAAAAGATGTATTTATCATCATATTGGTGATGTGAAATAATAATTTCAACGGTATCCATTGGTAAGGTTAGGTTGAATTCCCCATTCATATCTGATCTTACAAAACCTAGCATAACAGAGTCTTTGAGTCTGATCGCCATGATTACGGCATTTTCTTTTGGTGAATCGTTTAATTTGTCGATCAAATTTCCTTTGATTACAATTTCTTCTTGACCAAATGAACTTATTTGTAAAATGAATATAGCTATTAAAAAGCTGAAGTATTTTTTCATATTTTTCTAAAAACCTGTCTAAAATAGGTATTATTTTCAAAAACAAATGTTAATCAATGTTAACATAAATTGACTCTAATTATTTTAAAAGGTTTAATGTAATTAAGCTAGAATGACACATTAATTAATTTCTATAAGAGACTGAGTAAATTCAAGCTTTTCCGAAAAAGTAACATTCATGGTGCCATCATTATTAATTGCTGTCATTTTTACAAAAGCAGTATCGTTAACAATTAGAGGGTTAAAGGGGACTTTTACCTTAATATAATTGGAAGTGAATCCAAACATATGACCATTATCTTCATTTTTTTCAAAAACCACTTGCTCATTCTTATTTACTTGAGTCGCATAAAAAGCTCGTTTTTTCTTTTCACTAAGTATCCTCAGCTTTTTACTTCTTTCTCTTCGAATATTCATGGGAATTATTTCATCCATACGAATTGCAGTAGTGTTGTTTCTTTCAGAATAAGTAAACACATGCAGATAGGAGACAGGAAGTTCATTGATGAAGGAAACAGTTTTATTGAATTCAGCTTCAGTTTCACCTGGAAATCCTATAATTACATCAACCCCAATACAAGCGTCAGGCATGGTTTTCTTGATCAATTCAACTCTTTCTTTATATAGAGTAGTATCATAACGCCTTCTCATTTTCTTTAACAAGAGATCTGATCCACTCTGAAGAGGAATGTGAAAATGTGGAACAAATTTTTTGGACCTACTTACAAAATCAATGATCTTAGGAGTTAAAAGATCTGGTTCTATTGAAGAGATTCTAAATCTTTCAATACCTTCAATTTTATCTAGTTCTTTAATTAAACCAAAGAAATCTTCATCTGTTCCATATCCAAAATCACCAATATTTACACCAGTAAGGACTGTCTCTTTAACACCATTGTTAGCTAGTTCTTTTGCTTTAGAAATAGTTTCTTTAATAGTGCCACTACGACTTCTTCCTCTTGCTAGAGGAATGGTGCAAAAAGAACAAAAATAATTACAACCATCCTGTACTTTTAGGAAAGAGCGTGTGCGATCACCAGTACTAAATCCTGGCACAAATGTTTTGGTCTCTTTAATTGGGGCATTCATTATAACAGTTTTTTTCTTTTTACTAAAGTCTGCTAAATAATGAATGATATTGAATTTCTCATTGGCTCCTAAGACAAGATCTACTCCTTCAATATTAGAGATCTCATCGGGTTTAAGCTGAGCATAACAACCAATAACTATGACAAATGCTTCTGGATTATAGCTCAATGCTTTTCGAACTATGTTTCTGCATTTTTTATCTGCCTGGTCTGTTACAGAACAAGTATTGATCACATATACATCAGCCTTATTTTCAAAAGCAACTTTTGCAAACCCATTTTCTTCCAGGTTTCTAGCGATAGTACTAGTTTCAGAGAAATTAAGCTTACAACCTAATGTGTAAAATGCTGCTGTTCCGTATTGGTTCATGCTGCAAAAATAGATGAATCCAATGTTATTTCCATATTATTGGTATTTACATTGAATGTGATCAATGAAATTGTGAATAAATACATGGTTGAATTTTCTTTATATGCATATATATCTATTATTTTGATGTCATTATAAAAATGAAAAGAAACCTTCTATATTTCTTGGTTTTAGTATTGCTTAATTCGTGCAATATTTCAGATAAAAGTAAGATCAGTGATCAATCTTTATTTCGATATAATGAACCTGGAGGAATTAGCTGGCTTGATCCTGCAAAGATGAGTAAATATGAAGATTTCCTGATATCTTATCAAATCTTTAATGGACTAGTTTTGTTGGATCATAACATGGAGCTGCAGCCTTGTATTGCTAAAGATTACGAAGTTTCACCCAATGGAAAAATATATACTTTTCACTTAAGGAAAGATGTGCAATTTCATACATCTTCATTAATAATTCCGAAAAATAGATTCGTAAATGCTGATGATATAGTATATTCTTTTAAAAGAATCATTAATCCAATGACTGCATCTCCTGGAAAATATATTTTCAATAATGTTGAAGGCGGTGATAAGGGTATTGTAGCAATAAATGATTCAACGGTTCAAATATCTCTTATAGAATCACAACCTTCATTCCTTTATCAGCTCTGCTTACCATACGGTTTTATCGTGCCTTCTGAAGTCGTAGATCACTATGGAGATGAATTTTCTCAACATATTATTGGAACTGGTCCTTTTCAGTTAAGATCTTGGAAAAAGGATGTAAAAATTGTTCTTGTAAAGAATAAAAATTACTTTGAAATAGATGAAAAAGGAGAGAAGCTACCTTATTTAGATGCAGTAGCTATTACATTTTTAAGAGACAGATATCAGGAGTTAATCAAATTTAAATCAGAAAAATTAGAAATGATCTCTGGTTTAAATGAGGATGATAAGGATGCATTGCTTACAAAGAATGGAGATTTAAAAAATGAATTTAAAGATCGGTTTTATTTAGAAAAAAAGCCATGGTTATATACAGATTATATTGGCATTTTGGTAGATGATAGTATTAATAATAAATCTAATAACCCACTAAAGATAAAAAAGCTAAGAAAAGCAATTGGTTATGCTATAGATAGAGATAAATTAGTGAAATACTTAAGAAATGGAGTAGGTATGCCTGCAGAAAATGGTTTTGTTCCTTATGGGATGCCTGGATTTGATCAATTCAAAGTAGATGGGTTTACTTATAATAAAGATCTTGCATTGAGATTAATATCTGAATGTGGGTTTAAAGTTGGAAATAATAAACCAACTATAATATTGAGTGCTACAGAGCCCTATAAAATGCTTTGTGAATTCCTTCAGAAGCAAATTGAAGATATAGGGATGGATGTTAAAATTGATCTTCATACCAGCTCTTCTTTAAGGCAAAGGATAATGCTTTTTGAATCAGTTTTTTACAGAAAATCCTGGGTGGCTGATTTTCCAGAACCTATTAATTATTTACAATTATTTTATAGTGATAATTTTTTCCCTGAAAAAGGATATAATTATACTCATTTTAAAAATGATAATTATGATCGGCTTTATGAGCAAGCTATCAAAGAACAAGAAGTAGATAAAAGGTATGACCTATACAGGCAAATGCAGGAGATTATTCAGGAAGAAGTTCCTGTAATTCCTCTTTTTTATGGAGAAACACTGCGTTTTTACTCTCATAGAGTAAGTGGAGTTAAAAGTAATTCTATGAATATGCTTTATTTGAAAAATGTAAAAATAGTTGAACAATAATTTTGTGAATTATTTTAGTCATTACATTTACAAACAAAAACATGAAAAAAATTGTACTCTTTTTTTTAATAATTAATTTATTCGCTATGTCACAAGAAACTATACATGATCTCAGTTTTAAATCAATAGATGGATCAGAAATATCTTTTGCAGATTATAAAGGGAAAATGATTATGATTGTAAATACTGCAAGTAAATGTGGATTTACTCCTCAATACACTGAATTGCAACAAGTTCATGAAAAATATAAAGATCAATTAGTGATCATTGGTTTTCCTGCCAATAATTTTGGTGCTCAGGAGCCAGGATCTAATGAAGAGATCAATGCATTTTGTAAAAAAAATTATGGTGTTAGCTTTCAGATGGCAGAGAAAGTATCTGTAAAAGGGGATGATATTCATTCATTGTTCAGCTGGTTGAATAAGCAGGAAAACCCTGATTATATTGGAGATATTAAGTGGAATTTCGAAAAATATTTACTGGATGAAAATGGGATACTTATTCATAGATATCGAAGTATGACCAAACCAGATTCTAAAAAGATAACTGAGCTATTGAATTAATGTAAGATTATTTTCTTGATGATTGATTGTTCTTTTGATTGATAAAGGATCATATACTCTCCTCTTTCTAATTTTCTAAAATTAAGTTCTGTTCTTTTTTTATTAACTAATTGTTCCATAATTAATTTCCCATTCAGGTCAAGTAGTTGTATTGATCCATCAGGTATTCCATTAGTTTTTATGTCTATTATGCAGTCTCCATACGTAGGGTTTGGATATATAAAAAGTGCTGCATTTTCTGTTTCTTCTATACTTGCCAAAGTTAATGTGATGGTTTGATATGTAGTATCAGTATTACAGTTGTTTTCAGCAATTAAGGAAATAGTATATGTTCCAGAGTTCACATATTGATGAATTGGATGACTAGCATTACTAGAGATACCATCTCCAAAATCCCATTCATATAGTATGGCATTCATGCTATTATTTGTAAATGAAACAAATAAAGCAGAATCGGAATAGACAAATGCTGCAGTTGGATAATCTAAATAATGAATTGTGCTTATAGTTGATGTGTCTTCAGGGCAAATGGCATTTGGATCTGAGATAATGCAGAAATAATATAAGGAGTCTGGACTATTAGAGAAAGGAGAATAGCTATTGTTTATTGCACCATTAATTGCACTTGAATTAAAATAAGAATTCATTGAGTTTTGATGCCACTGATAGAGACTATTCCCTGATGATAAAATTTCAATATAAGAATTGGTGTCGTAGATACAAACCTCTTCAAATAAAGAGGGTTGTTGGGTAATTGAAATAGGTGATTGTATAGAAATTTCTGCAATGTCTGAGAATATACTATTACAGCCAGCTACTGATGAATTTATTTGGCAATAATAATAGTAGGTGCCTACATTATTGGAAGGTGGTAGATAATTAGCTGTATTAGCTCCAAAAATTACTGATCCACCATTATTCAAATTAATATTATTCAAATACCATTGATAGGTAAGGTTAGAATTACTATTGGCACTAACTAACAGATTATTTGGAGTGTCACCTAAGCAAATGAGTTGGCTTGAAATTGGTTGAGAATTTATATTGATGGGATCTATAATAATGACCTCTGCAGTATTTGAAATAACTGAATTACATCCTAATCCAGTTGAATTAATTTCACAGTAATAATACTGAGTTCCAATAGTTTGTAGAGAAGGAGTAAAGGTAGAAGAATTGGCACCAGAAATTGCTGTTCCCCCAGAATTACTATTAGTTGAATTTATATACCATTGATAAGAAATTGTTCCACCTCCATTTGTGTTGCAGCTGATGGGAGAAATCACCCCATTTTCACAGGTTGTCTGACTTAATAATGGATGAGTAGATATCGATAGAGGATCATTGACCTGAAGAGTAGCAACACTGGAAAAAATATCATTGCAACCAGTATTAGTGTCACTTACCACACAATAATAATAATAGGTTCCTGAATTTGTAGTGTTGGGCAAATAGGAAGAATTGTTAGCGCCATTGATAGAATTACCACCAGATGTATTATTGGTATTGTTGATGTACCATTGATAAGAAAGGTTAATTCCACCAGATGTATTGATCGATAAAGGGTTAATGGTATTTCCTAAGCAAATCTCTTGGAGATTAAGATTTTGAGATGTAATCTGAGGAGCAGGAGCAAGTGTAACAATAGAACTGTCAGTGCTTTCACATCCAAAATTATTAGTCACAATTACAGAATAAGTACCACTTTGGTTGACTGTTAATGGATTAGAATTACTTCCATTGCTCCATTGATATTGAGTATTATAGGACTCTTTATTAAGCTGGATTTGAAGTAATTCGCCAGAGATGTAATCAAAGAAAAAATTTGAATTACTTGACCCTTGAAAGGATACTGTGCCTAAAAAATCATCAGGGTTAATTGCTCCATCATCGTCATACACATAGACATGGTAGGCATCATTAACATCTATAGGTAGAAAATCACAGGAAATGTAAATATCAGGAGTAGCACTTATGTAGCTATTTTCACTTGAAAAAACCAATGTGCCAGCATTGTTATACATTTTAATGTAAATCTCAGGATTTCCTTCAGTTCCACCTCCATAAGTATTAGGAATGTCTTCTATAATAATTCCATATAGGATCTTTATGGTGTTTTCTGTAGGAGCTAGCAGGTCTACACTAGAAGCGCAAGAGCTGTATTCATCAATGATATCTGTGGAACATGTGGAAATACAGGGAGCTTTATAAGTACTGTTGTCATATCTGTATTTTGCTTTATTATCGTGCATTGCATAAGGGTAATCACCAGAAGGGTTAATACCAGAAACTGGTCCAATATTAGGAACAGGGAAACCATAGTTGAAATTGGGATTTGTTTTGTAAAGACTAGCTGGTAGCGTGTTTATTTTATTGACATCGATATCCCCAAGGTCATTGTTGCTGTGTTTAGTGGTATGCTTTACACTTCCATCAATTTCAAAATTATCCGACCATCCTATAGGATTATAAGTTAATTCATTACCAATAACATTTTGATAATGAGAATTGTCACTAATGTATAATTCCTGTTCAGTTGCCCTATTTCTAAAAAAGGTATTTCCTGGTCCACTGGGTCCCCACCAGTCTGAAGAATGAATATATTCAATTATATTTCCTTCAAATAAATTCATTAATGGGTAAAATCCATGCAATGAAATATCTGCTTTTACATCTCCAATACAAGTTCCAATGATGGGCACTGTGGCTGCACAGGGATCATAGCTTACCCTACTGAAATTATAGCCACATACATTACCAATAGGCCCATAACTCAGCACCATGGCATGTCTAAGTGTATTGAAAGCATTGTGCTCTATTAAGCAGCTAGTTGCTCTGTGATTAATGGATACACCATATCCATGACCACTACCACCATAATCATAAGCATGGTGCATGTAATTATCCCTTATTTCACAATGATAAGACCTGACTAATGAAACATGACATTTCATTGCCCATGAGCTTTCAACATTCCTTACCCAGCAATTATAGGCTCTTTCTATAGCTATGTTCATATTGTCCTTATTGCCATTAGGTCTGTAGATCTTAATATTTTCTATTCCAGCATTTTCAACTAAGCCTATTCTTTTGATCATAGGAAATAATTTAGGATCATAGGTGTAATGCAGCCCCCTGTCAAGTAATAGTTTATTTCCGTTTTTGTCAATGACTTTTGAAATTTCTCCAACGGCATCCCAAGCAGATCCAGTATAAGCATTGTTCCAGGTAGAATTAGCTATTTGTGAAGGCACTCTATCACTGTCCATTTTAACAGTATCGTTGTGCTGACGGATTTCTATGAAATCTCCAATATCTATTACAGTCTCATCTTCAATCACTAAAGAGTTACTACCAATATGATACCCGCCTAATAAAGGAGTTTCAGGACCAAATTTTGTAGATTGTCCACCAGTTCTTTCTATTCTAAAAATTTTATTATTGTCTAAAGGGTCAACTCCTACAATTGAGTTGATCTCTAATGTAGTATTACTAGAACAATTACCTCTTATTACAGTGTTGTCTGGTATGAAAAAGCTCTCCTGTCCTTCAATATAATAAGTACCTGAAGGAAAATAAATTATATTGAAACCAGACATGGTTTTAACGTCATTTAATACGTTTAATAATGCTTGATAATTATTATAGCTACCATTGCCAATACAATTATAAGGTGGCTGAGTCATATCAATGATATTTCCATCATAAGGAATAACTCCTTCATAACCTGCACTCGACCAATCTGTTCTATTTCTATAATTAATGCATGAATTATCAGCTCCACTTTCAGTAAAGTGAGCACCAACATATTTTACTTGATCCATAGTAACAGAACAGCTTCCATTTCCTGAACATGCTCCTGACCAACCATCAAAAGTATAACCTTGCTCTGGTGTTGCTGTAAGATTAATTACTTCACCATTTTGAAATTGGTCATTACAAGCTTCAATACAATTTTGAATTGCTAAAGTGTGATTGATATTGACTGTTCCTTTTCCCGTAACAGAAGTATGTAGACTATAATAATCTATTGGTGATGTGCAATCTGTAATTACTACATCATCTACATAAATATCAGCTATAGCATTACCACATCTTATGGCAAATCTTACATCATCATCGGTTGTGAAAGGAGCAGAATTAACATATAGGTCGAACAACTGATAAGAGCTTGTTAAAGTAACTGTTTTGGCACCCAACCATGTCCAGGGAGTAGTGTTTTGTACTAAGATGAGTTGTACGTCAATATTTTGTGATGCTTTTAACCATAATGAAACATGATAGGAATGTCCAGCTTCAATATGAAAAAGATTGTTTTTTAGCTGTGCTTTTAATACTTGAGGATTAACAGGAACCTGAGTAATTGAAATCTTGGCAGCATTATCTCCACTATGCACATTGCTAGATGTAATGGTTAAATTTCCATTATACCCACCACTAGTTTCAAAATAGGTTGACCAATTACCTTGACCATCTTCAAAACCACCATTTTCTAGGATGGTTTGCGTATAATAATAGGGGTAATTGAAAAAGGTAATTAACAATATTGTGAAACCCTTAAGTATGTTATTTAAAGGGATCATGTTGCTTTTATCTTTTATAAAAATAATTCATATTGTTTTTCTTTCCTATTTATATGTTAAAATGAACTTAATATTAATGGGCTTTTATCTAAATATTATTATTTTAATTCTATTTAAATGAACCATTTAACTTATTACTTTTAAACATTATAAATAGTTAACTTTTAAACATTATAAATAGTTATAAAAAACGAAATAATGAGCAATCTAAAAGGAATAAAGGTATTAGTTACAGGTGGTAGTTCTGGTATTGGAAAAGCAACTGCAGCTCTTTTGATATCGAAGGGGGCAATTGTTGCCATTACAGGAAGAGATAAGAAAAAACTAGATGTTATTGCACAGGAGATCAAGGCCATTCCAATTCATATGGATGTAAGTAAATCAAAATCACTAGATGCAAAAGTACTTGATGCATTTCATTCAATGGGGGGTATTGATGTGTTGATCAATAATGCAGGCATAGGGAGTTTTGCCCAATTAAAGGATGTTAAGCTATCTCAATTTGAAGAAGTATTTGCAACCAATGTATTTGGCTTGGCTTTATTAACAAAAGAAGTGATCAAATTTTTTAAAGTTCAACAAAAGGGAACAATTATTAATGTTGGTTCTACAGCTGCGAAAAAGGGTTTTGAAGGTGGAACTATTTATGCTGCATCTAAATTTGCTTTAAGAGGGATGACGCAATGCTGGTCTCAGGAGCTAAGAAGAGAAAACATAAGAGTGATGTTAATTAATCCTAGTGAGGTGCCAACTGCATTTCACCAAAAAGATAGAAAAGAAAGGCCATTGGAAAATAAAAAATTGACCCCTAATGAAATTGCACATTCAATTTTAGCTATGATAAATATGGAAAAAAGAGGAATGGTACCTGAGTTAGATGTCTGGGCAACTAATCCTTTTTAGTAGATGTTAGTTAGGATATATCCTTTATCTTAGCAACATTATACTATTCATATGAAAAAATTGTTTTCTACTCCATTTTTAATTTTCATTTTTATTTCTGCATTATTTAGTTGCAGTTCTTCTTTGGAAAAGAATGATGATAATAATTCTTCAGATAAATCTTATTATTATCCGAATGACCTAATGTATTTTTCTCAGGACTTTTATTTGGCAGTTCGTTATGAAGATCCTTTAGAAGCTTATGTAGATACATTGTCTAAATTAGATCCAGATTTACTTTCTAAGGATTTGAATTCCTATAATAAAAGTTTGGCATTTTGGATTAACGTTTATAATTCATTGGTTCAGGTGAAAATTTTATCAGATGAAAAATCATTTCAAGATCAGGAACAATTTTTCAATTCTAAAGATCTCGTTGTTGCTGGTACAAAAGTAAGTCTTAATGATTTAGAGCATGGAATTTTGAGATTAAAGGATTCGGATAATGCGCTTGTGAAAAAGTTTAAGTTAGATAGTTTAGACTATAGAATACATTTTACAATGAACTGTGGTGCTGCTTCATGTCCTGCAATTGCATATTATAAACCAGAAACCATTCAGGACGATCTAACTAATGCAGAGAATTTGTTTATAGTTCAGAGTTCTGTTTATGATACACTATCAAATACCTTAGAGATCAGTGAGCTGTTAAAATGGTTTGCAGAAGATTTTGGTGGAGATCAGGGCATTTATAAAGTAATGGTCAAGAATAATATTATTGTTGAAAATATCAATCCTAAGATTATTTACAAACCTTATGACTGGGAGCTTAAATCTAGAAATTACCAATAATCAATTATATTGATCGTTGATGTGATCATACCTGCTTTTAATGAGGAGTTATCCATTAAAAATGTAATTATTGATATTCCAAAGGATGTTGTTAGAGAAATTGTTGTAGTCAATAATAATTCCACAGACCAAACTGAATTGATAGCTAAATCTAATGGAGCTAAAGTAATAGCCGAAAATCACAAAGGATATGGAAATGCATGTTTAAAAGGGATAGAATATTTAAAAAGAAAAGAAGCTAAGCCAGATATTGTTGTCTTTTTAGATGCTGATTATTCTGATTATCCAGAACAAATGAAAGATTTGATAAGACCAATTTTACAAAAAGAAAAGGACTTAGTGATTGGTTCTAGAGTAATGGGGAATGCAGCGAAAAAATCAATGACCTTACAACAACGTTTTGGTAATTGGCTTGCTACTCGTCTTATACTATTAATTTATGGTTTCAGGTATACCGACCTTGGACCATTTAGAGCAATTGACTTTAATAAGCTATTGGATTTAAATATGTCCGATAAGAATTATGGATGGACAGTTGAAATGCAGCTAAAAGCCGTGAAGAGAAAATTAAGGGTAATGGAAGTTCCTGTAGATTACAGACAAAGAATTGGAATGAGTAAAATATCAGGAACTATAAAAGGTACGATATTAGCAGGGTATAAAATTATCACCACTATTTTTATATATAGTTTTAGTAAATGATGTCAGTATTAATTGTAGTTATATATTTTTTAGTGTTGATCTTCATATTCTTATATGCATTAACAGAATTCACTTTAGCGGTCAGCTATTTGAAAAGCAAAAGATCTGTAAATGATAATAGAGAGATTATAATTAAGGATCGTCCAATTATTACTATCCAATTACCTGTTTATAATGAATACTATGTAATTGAAAGACTCATAGATTCTGTGGTCGATATTAGCTGGCCAAAAGATAGACTCGAAATACAAATATTAGACGACAGTACAGATGAGACAACTGCAATAATTGATAAAAAAGTGACCTATTACTCTAATTTAGGATTCGACATTAAGCATATTAGGAGGGAAAATAGAGATGGTTATAAAGCAGGGGCATTACAGCATGGTATGTCTATTTGTAAAGGAGAGTTCATAGCTATTTTTGATGCAGATTTTTTACCAAATCCTTCAATTATTAAAAAAACAATTCACCATTTTAAAGAAAATAGTATTGGTATGGTGCAAACAAAATGGGATCATATTAATCCAAAATATTCCATCTTAACAAGATTACAGGCATTTGCTTTAAATGCACATTTTTCCATAGAACAAAGAGGGAGAAATGAATCTGGATGTTTTATTAATTTTAATGGAACTGCAGGTTTATGGAGGAAATCATGTATAATCGATGCTGGAGGATGGCAAAGTGATACACTTACAGAAGATCTGGATCTTAGCTATAGGGCGCAGCTAAAGGGGTGGAAGTTTATTTACAGAGAAGATGTAGCATCTCCTGCTGAATTACCTATTACTATAGATGCATTAAGAACTCAACAATTTCGATGGTCTAAAGGGGCTGCAGAGTGTGCCAGAAAAAACCTTTCTTCTGTTTTATCAACTCAATCAATATCTTTTTATGCTAAGATCAATGCATTTTTTCATTTAATGAATTCATCTATGTTTATTTGTATGATGATCTTAATACTATTGAGCCTTCCTATCATTTATATAAGCCATTATTATCCTTTTTTATATAATTTAATTCAGTACTCAACTTATTTCTTCATCTCCACTTTATTACTAGGGTTTACTTATTTTATAGCTAATAAGAGAGATGATATTGGAGGTTATAGGACCTTTTTTAAAAATTTAATTTTTTTTCCAATATTCTTATGTATTTATATGGGGATTGCCCTACATATATCAATAGGAGTAATGGAAGGTTTTTTAGGAATAAAATCTCCTTTTATAAGAACTCCTAAATTTAATATTTCTGATAAGAATCAATTAAAAAACAATCTATATTTAAGACGTGTATTAAATCCCCTTTTAATACTTGAGCTACTTATGTTGGTCTATGCTTTAATTGGTATTTATTATTCTTTTCAGTTCAGTCTTTATTATATGATTTTGTTTTTATTGATGATTGTGTTTGGATATAGTTATTCTAGTTTTTATACCATTAAAAATGCTTTTATTAAAAAAGTATAGTACTCAGCTATTAGTTGCCATTGTTTTTTCTCTTTTGTTCTATTGGTTTGGTTATGAAATCACAAGAGATAAAGAGATACAGCTATTTTTATTTTTCACCCTTGCTTTCTCACTTTACTTTTTGCTAGGTTTTAAGATTAGTTATAATGAATTATGGCTAAAAACAAAACATATTATTGTTATTGCAATTGTAGCAAGGTGTGTTCTGCTTTTTATGACTCCTAATCTGTCCGATGATTTTTATCGTTTTTATTGGGATGGCAATGTGGTAATGGATGGAGAAAATCCTTATAAACAGATCCCATCGTTATATGAATTCATAGATCCTGCGAAAAACGAGGTGAAAAAAACTTGCTTTTCATCTACAATTAATCATTTTCCTAATGGGATGAATTCCAAATATTATTATTCGGTTTATCCGCCTATGAGCCAATTGGTTTTTACTGTTGCTACATCAATTACTGGCACATCTTTGATAAATAATATTATATGCATAAGAATTATTTTAATTCTATTTGAGTGCTTTGCTTTATTCATGTTCATTAGAATTCTTGAAAAATTAAGTATTAATTCCAATAGGGTATGGATCTATGCACTCAATCCGTTGGTAATCATAGAGATCACAGGTAATTTACATTTTGAAGGGCTTACAATCTCTTTGTTGTTGGGTGCATTTTATTTGATTCTTATGGGTAAGAAGCTGACTTCTGGTATTATGTATGGAATGGCGATCTGCACCAAATTGGTTCCTTTATTATTTGTACCATTGTTGTTTTCGTTTACTAAGATTAGAAACTACATTTTATTATTAATGGGTATTACTGCCAGTATTTTTCTGCTGTTCTTGCCATTTATAGATACAGATCTTATGGCGACTTTTGGGTCGAGTATCAGTCTTTATTTTAACAGTTTCGAATTTAATGCGAGTCTTTATTACATTTTTAGATGGATAGGGGAGTTGTTTACAGGATACAATGAGATTGAGATAATAGGAAAGATTACCCCATTTATTACCATAGGAGCTTTATTGACTTTCTTTTATCTAAGCTTAAAAAGGGAAATGAATATGGTTGTAATCTTTAAAATGATGAGCTGGTTGTTACTCATTTATTTTGGAGTTGCATCTGTAGTTCATCCTTGGTATGTCATTTATTTGGTTTGCTTTTCTGTGTTTACTGGATACTTTTTTCCAATAGTTTGGAGTGCTACTGTTTTGTTAAGTTACATGGCTTATAAAGAAATTGGGGAAGTGAATGAGAATTATTTCTTAATATTCATAGAATATGCTCTTGTGTTAATTGCAGCTTCGATAGACCTTAAGAAGTTGAGTTTTAATCCTTTTTTTCCAAAGGATGAAAATCCAGAATTGCTTGTCTGAGATAGCTTCTGTCCATGTGTGTGTATATTTCAGTAGTAGTGATAGATTCATGACCCAGCATTTCTTGTACTGCTCTAAGATCAGCACCTCCTTCCACTAAATGGGTAGCAAATGAATGCCTAAGTGTATGTGGTGATATGCTTTTTCTGATTCCTGCCAGCTCAGCCAGCTTCTTGATAATGGTATAGATCATTACTCTTGATAATTTGCCACCTCTTCTGTTAAGAAAAACAATATCTTCAGAATCAAGCTTAACTTTTAAATGAGCCCTTATGTCTTTAATATAGATCTTCAAATGTTTTTGGGCCACTGATCCAAGTGGTACTAACCGTTGTTTATTTCCTTTTCCAATTACTCTTATAAACCCTTCTTCCCAATGAATTTCTGAAAGCTGAAGTCCAATAAGCTCAGATACCCTTATTCCACAGCCATACAATACTTCTATAATTGCTATATTTCTTTCACCTTCTGGTTTGCTTCTGTCAATGGCACGAATAAGCTCATTGATCTCTTCTATAGATAATGTGTCTGGTAATTTTCTGCCGATCTTAGGAGATTCAAGTAATTCAGCAGGGTTGACGTCCATTAAGTTTTCAAGAATAAGGTATTTATAGAATGCTTTTATACTTGAAATAATCCTTGACTGGGAATTAGCAGAAAGACCTATGTCATGTATATATGCAAGGAACTCTTGAAGATGTGACAGTTGTATTTCTGACCATGATGTTTTGTTTTCTGCAATAGAAGAAAAATAGTTATCTAGCTTTTTAATGTCTCTTAAATAATTTTCAACAGTGTTCTGGGAAAGGGATCTTTCCAGTTTAAGATATGATTCAAAGCCGTTATTTATACTTTTCCAAGACATTGCTTTAAAAATAAATAAGATATTTTTATAATGTAATAAAAGCAACTAAAAAAGTTTTCTATTTTTGCAGACAATTCTGGAGAGTTGGCAGAGTGGTCGAATGCGGTGGTCTTGAAAACCATTGTGCCGAAAGGTACCGGGGGTTCGAATCCCTCACTCTCCGCAGTAGGGGATAACTGGGTACTAAGTTTCAGTTGTCCCCTTTCTTTTTGCTCTGAAGCCTTGAATTGCCTGGGAAACCAATCAATAAACTCATTGAGTTTAGGGGTTCGACAATTTTTTCCGTCAAAATATAATTGCCCAGAAAATATCGAACTCACGATCTTCTGTTTTAGTTGTATAGTAGCCCTGTAGTAGGTTTGAGACAGATCAACCAAAAGATTAAGTCCAGTCTTGGTTAAATGAATCAACTCTTTGGAGGTAGATTTGAATCCTTCTATTTTACTTTTTAACTCTTTTTGTTGTACAGAATATCTTGCTTTTATTTCTACATACTCCTCTGGATCAAGTTTACCATCCAACATAAGGTCTTGTGATTTCTGTAACCTTTCTGTAATTAAGTCAAGTTGTTTTTGAATCTTCTTAATTTCAGATTTGTTTTCTTTTTCTGATCCTTGTAATTGTTCCTCAAGAATTGCTGTATAGAGTTCATGTAAAGAAGAATCTATTTCAAGGGATATTAGGAGTTCATCAAATGCCTCATGTACTTTTATAGAAGATACTCTTTGTCCTTTACAGTGGTTACAATGGTAATAACCATAACGTTTTCCAAGCTTTCCTTTTGAATAACTCGCTGTCATTGTATTTCCGCAATTGTAACAGTTTAGAATACCCCTTAAATGAAAATCATCTCTAAGCTTGGCATATTTCGGTACAAATTTACCTCTGGACTTTCTGTTTCCTGAAAGTATCTGTTGCACCTGATAAAACAAACTTTCTGTAACAATTGGTTCATGAATACCTTGAATCATGGTTTTAGGTTCATTCTCTGAAGCTGGGACTATGATCTTTCCCATGTAAAGTACATTCTTTAAAATCTTGTGCATATTGTTACGAGAAACAAAGATTTCTTTTTCTTTGAGATATTCTCTGACTTCTTTTTGAGAAGTACCTTTTACAACCTCCTCAAATATCTCTCTTACAATTGGGGCTTTCTCAGGATGATGAACAATGATATGAGTACCGTCTTCATTTTTAGAGGACATAAATCCGTAAACAGGTCTACGTGGCCACCTTCCTTGTTTTAAGCCTTGTCTGATTCCTCCCTTTACTTTTATAGATCTTCTTCTATTATCAACATCTGGATTAGCCAAATAAATCGCTAACATGAAAAGGTTTTCAGGAATGTTATAATCTATTGGCTGTTCAATAGATTGTGGTGTAATGTTACGCTTTCTCAAATAGTCAATCATGTTTAATGCACCTGTTAAATCCCTTGAAAACCTATCCCAAGATGTAACAAGAATTTCATCACAGTGAACTTTACCAGTTTTAATCTTCTCCATCCATTGTTTCCATGCTGGACGATCAAAGGATTTAGCGGAATGATCTTCTTTAATAGTGTGGACAATCTCATAATTCCGTCTGTTACAGTAATTGGTCAACTTTTCTAGCTGATCATCCAAACTATATCCTTTCGCTTGTTCATCTGAACTCACTCTGCACATGATTGTCACTTTCTTCATCCCTTTTTCTTTTTTTGTTCTTCGATAATTCGAATGTTAATTTTGGCCAAATCCATTAGTACTTTTCTGATTCCTTCTAATTGTTCATCCGAAAGGTTTTTTCCTCTCTCACCTAAAAGCTCCCTACATTTTTTCAAACTAATCATCCCTTCTCTCCAATTTCTACTGTTCTAGTTTAACCCGTTAAGTTTTGTTGCCCTTTTTACTTTTAGTAGGCTTTTTGTCTAAAAATTTAAAATCAAAAGTTTGGGTAATTTGGTCTTCTGGTTTCTTTTCATACAGTTTGATGTTTTCTTTGGTGAGAAAGCGTTGAACTATTTTACTAAAAGGAATCATCAGACATGGGTCACATAAAAAAGGGTTGTCCGCATTTCGGCCTTCACCTATTGTTTCAATTAAACAGGCTCCATCTTTTTGAATGTATAGAATATACTCTTGTTCTCTTATCAAAGAGGAAATCACCATAGAGGTAAACATGGAATTAACAACATGATCATCAAGTTGGACCATTTCTTTTTTGATGGCAGCTTTAGAAACTGCTATCTCATCATTTTCTGTTGTTAGCTCTTGTAACATTACTGTATCAGAATCTGTTTTATCATCATGAATGGCAAGCAATAAACCTTCAATGTCAATTTCGGTTATTAATAACTCTTTGAGTTGGATAACAGACTTGATAGGAATACCAAATTCTCTCAGTTCTTTGACCAGAAGTAACCAAATGTATTCTACTGGGCTGTATTTCATTCTGAATTTGGTTTTCTTCTTTTGCAGATAAACTCCTGATTTTCTCCAGTCAAATGACATTTTATCTGTAATCCCCAATCGTGCTAAAGCAAATTGCTTGTTCGTTACAAATTCAAATAGTTTTGAATAATCATTTAGCTCTAAATTTGATTTTTCTTTTGTCATAATCATTTTATCAACACACATTACCTTTCTTAAAGGTATAGTTCTATTGGGTGGTTTACAAATCTTTCTGTAACGAAAAATTCCTGTTACAGAAGAATATCCGAGCTATTGGCCTTCTCCCAATATTCGTTTTAGCCTTTTGAGTTCTTTTTTGGCATTACTTCCTCTAAAATTTATGTAGCCATTTTCATCCTGACGCTTGGCGACTGAGTGTAACATTCTTTGGACAAATTCTTGAAAAAATAAAAAGTTCTCGCTTGGCTCATCATTGGATTCAATATGAAATTCCATGGTGTCAACTATATCACCTAAAAACCGAATTTCAGATTCATGTATTGGATCACCATTAAAGAATGAAAGAGTTTGTTTAATTCCTAAATGAAGTAAATTAAGAATAAGTCCATTAAACTCTTCTTCATATACATTATGATCAACTTGAACGTTGACAACAGAACTATTTGCAGTTTTGGAAACTTTGGTTTTTCTATCCCTATAGGCTTGTTGTCGACATGAATCTGAACAAGTCTTCTTTGATTTGTTTCTGTAATAAAACTCTATCCCACATACTTCACATTCCTTCGTCCTCATACCTCTCTCCTTTAAAATGTAACGTTACAGCAGGTTATTTTATTGCTCTGGGAATGTTTATATGTGTAACGTTCTGTAACAAATGAAGGAATTCCCGACTGAATGTTACGATTCGTTACAATAAACAGATCTGTTAAGTAAATTCAATCTCGCTAAATTTATATGGCCCTTTAGATTCCTGATATGTGACTACGTCAACTAATAGTGTTTTCCCCAAGATGGGTACATCTTTGGGTGTTTCTTAAATCAATAAAAAAGGGGATCAGAAATGATCCCCTAAGTTTTCTCACGGTATAGAACTCGCAAGTCAGTAGTGTATATTAATCAATCGGACTTAATGAATAACTACCGTCTCCATTGAAATCTGTAAATACAATTGTCACTGTCCATACCCCCGGTTTGCCTTCAGCAGAAGTGCCTGAAAAAGTATCGTTCCCGCCTGCTGAACGCATTTCATTTAATACCTCCGCGCCATTTTTATCCTCAAGAATCATTTGGACAGAGCCTGTGGGTGTTGTAATGTCAAAATTAACCTCAGCTTTGGCTTTTGTATTCTCCCACCCAAATGCGTAAGTTCCATTATCACCACTACCTGTAAAATTACCTCCTGGGTCTGACCCTGCTGAAGTTACCATTACAGTACCGGTGTATGTATCTGTGATTACCTCACCATTTTTCACTTTGTTACACGATATTAATCCAACGCATAAAGCAATTGAGGCTAAATAGAATTTAGTTTTTTTCATAATTATTTTTCTTGTTTAATAAATTAGCCGAAAACTAAATCAAAAAGGTTGGAATTTACTATTCGAAAAATTTAACTTTTACAGGAACCTCCTTTCTAACGCCCAATATTTACAGGGTTGGAATGAATTCAATTTTTCATACTCTGTCTAAAGAATACTAATTGAAAATCGGAACTATCACAATTATTATTTGATTCCAACCCTCTCAATTTTTTATTCGACTTCATAATAAATGGATAAATGAATTGAAAGTATTCGTCTATACCAAATCGTAAAAATGAAAAACATAATATTATGAAAAAAACTAAAATTATTTCTGTTATGATTGCGCTGATAGCACTATCAACAACAGCCTGTAAAAAAGGTGAGAATGACCCCGTTTTGAGTCTGAAATCAAGAACTTCACGTTTGGTAGGAACATGGAAATTAGTAAATGGAAGTGAAACAATAATTGATTATGACGCAGGAAACCAAGAAACTTCTACAACAGTTATAACTGATGACGGAGCATTGTCCATAAGTGTTTTTACATTTCAAGACCAATCTGGTAGTGTAACTAACGCACCACAATCCTTTACACATACATTAGAATATACTTTTGAAAAAGATGGAAGTTTTAATTACTCGGATGTTTTTGATGGAGACTCACAGATTGATAAAGGATATTGGTTTTGGGGTGGAAAAAGTAAAACACAAGATTTAAAAAAGAAAGAAGTAGTTGTGATAACTATTACTGAAACCAATGATGGTCAAATAGATACTTATGCTGGAACGGCCATTCAAGTTGACGGATCCTTTCAGCTTGATCGTTTGACTAAAAAGGAATTGACACTTATAGTTGATGAAAAAAGAACTAAAAGTAATGGTGATATTTTTTCAAGACTAAGCACATTAAAATTTGAAAAACAATAATCAATCTTTTCATAACAGGGGAGAGGAAGTCATTTTGATGGATTCTCCTTTGTTTTGGACAAATAAATAATAACTAAAACTAACAAAATGAAAAAAAAATTACTCTTTGCACTGTTAATTGTTGGAACAACTAACAGTTATTGTCAACAATGGTGGCAGCAGAACAGTGAATCCAACAATGATTTTAACGTGATTTTTGCGTTAAACAATAGCACGGTGTGGACATTTGGAGATTCTTCAGACACATTTGGGGGTTATGCCTACGGAAGCCAATACAAGACCACAAACCAAGGATTCAATTGGGGGTTTATTGATATGGGATCACTAGTATATTCGGCAAGAGATTGCGAATTTATCAATCCTGGAACTGGACTACTTGTCGGCAGGAATGAACTTTCCGGAAATGGATTTGTAAGAAGTTCAACTGATGGTGGATACACGTGGATTGACCAAAACCCTCATCCTGAAAAATTAGAAGGAGTGGAATATGTTAGTCAATTAAAAGTTTTCGCTTGTGGTAGAAACGATTACGCTATTTTGTCCATGGATGGCGGTATGACTTGGACCAACATAGATGCCAACACGGGAGATCATCTCATTGATCTTGACTTTCCGAATGATTCTCTGGGTTATGTCGTAGGAAGAGGAGGCGTAATTGCTCACACAATTAACTCTGGAGCAAATTGGACAAATCAGACTAGTAATACTGGAGAAGATTTGGAAGGTGTTTGGTTTATAAATGACTCTACAGGATGGGCAGTAGGCACAGCCGGAGAGATTATATTCACAGATGACTACGGTACTACTTGGACAGCTCAAACTAGTGGGACGACCGAAGATTTGATGGATGTAGAATTTGCTAACGACACTACGGGTTGGGCAGTTGGAACTGCTGGAACAGTTTTGAAAACAATAGATGCCGGTCAAAATTGGTTGGCGGAAACATCAGGGACAACAGAGGATATTATTTCAATAACAATGATTTCTGAAACTTTAGGTTGGTATACTGGTACAAATGGTGTCGTCTATATTTATACTTTTTCACCACCAAATTCTATTGCAGAAAACGAATTTGACATGAATGTAAGTGTATATCCGATACCTGCTTCAGATTATCTTACTATAGAATTAGATGAAATAATGTCCAATCTAAAAGTTGAGTTATTTGACATCTCAGGTAGATTAATTTATCAAAACTCATTTAATGGAGAATTGAGTCACACAATTGCAAATAATAGATTTGAAAAAGGAGTATATTTACTCCAGCTGACAAATGTAAGTGGCGCAAGATATGCGAAAAAAGTTTACTTTGAGTAGTTAACAGTTGATTGAAGTACGAAATAAAACCGAGAGATGTTCTCTTGGTTTTATTTTTCGATCAAGACTAACAGAGTTATTTTAAAAGGAGATCAAATCTTCCCAAATTAGAAGTACAATTGGTATGAAATGAGAGGATAGACGCTTTCAGATAAGCACGTTCGATTTAATCTTTCAGGTAGTTCACGGACTTCCAAATAGTGAGATTCTTAAGCCAGAAGTTAAAGTCAATCCTGTATTCCTTATTTCTCCGTGGCTCTAAAGAGTACAATAGCCCAAATTCAATCTCTTGCTCAATTTTAGCTAATCCCTTTTCTCTACTGCTGTGTTGACAAATTGAGTAAATAAAGGATTCGAATGTTTTCAAATTTATTAAGTTCCCTCAAAAAACAAAGCTAAATTGAAACAAAAAAGACCTTTTTCTGTGATTTTACATTTGGTGATTACCCTTGCTTCTTTAGAATCTGATTTTACTAGGCCTAAATTTTCAAGCTTTTGAATGCAATGTGAAATTTGATGAAGTGTTGTAGAACTTCCGGTTAGGTGTTTGATTATTTCATTGCGTTTTCTCAAGACTAAGATGTCCACAAATCCACCTTCTATGGAATTGTTATCTCTACTAAGAAAATAAAGAAGCGCACGGTTCAAGTCAATTGCTGAGGGTGCTCCATCTGTCATTTTGTTATTCAGGCAATTTGTAGTCATCATGCAGCTACCAATTGCCCTTTTGTTGTTATACGAATAGCAATAGGGTCGTTGGACGAGTTTTTTATTATTTCAACCAAACCAAACCTTTCTAACACATCTAACCTCGCTAATAGAGTGTTGTTTGACTTAGCATCTGTTGTAGGAATGGATTTTACCCCTTTCATTAGTTTGCCAAATGAAACGTAGCTATCAGAGATCTGATTGTTGTTGTTCAACAGGTACAGAAATATTTCATAATCAATTTTCATCAACCCTTGTTTATTTAAAAGCCGAAGAAGCAAGAAAAAAGGTTGGAAAATTTCTACTATAATTTGAAACCTAATCGGAAATACACGCCATTGGTAAACGTGCGACTGACATTCAAGAAACTGGATTGTTGTTCAGTACCTTGAAAAATGTTTGATAAGCCAAAGCTCGAATTCAGGCCGTATCCCAGAATAAATTGATTAAATTCATGTTGAATTCCTAAGTCTAATTGTAGGCCGTAATTCCATTTTTTATATGGGGCATTAGTATTCAAGACCTCATTTTGCTGATATTCAATGCCATTTTTCATGTATGCTCCGAAAACTCCTAATGCAGGGTTGAACCAAGTTTGTTTCAATCTACCTATTGACAATGATTTTCCAGCAGAAAGTGAAAGTTTATAATAATCAAGCTCCAACCTATTATTTACATATTCAAAGTGATCATATTTTTGAGTTGATCTATTAATTTTAGAATTCCAATAAAATTTCGTTTGCACAAAGTAATTTCTATTTGTATAAAACTGACCATAAACACCATAATCGATAGATATCACAAGATTGTTTGATGTTAAAGAATTACCTGAAAAAGCTGCTCGGCTTGTTGCATCTGAGATAATACTATAATTAGCTAAAACAAAGGCGCCCACAATCCATCTGCGCTGACGTAATGGCTTATTAATTTTACCAAGTGGTTGAATCTCTATTTCTGGTATTTCATGATCAAAGTTTCGCGGATTCAATTTATTAGTGGATGATAATTTAATTGGTTGAATTAAAACGAATTCAGAATTAACAAGATTATTTTTATTTCGATTTAATCTATTATTGTCAATCAAGTATCCATTATCAATAGTCTCTGACGAATAATTATTCATGTTACTCACATCTTCATCATTTAGAGTAGGTGAGACATGATGTTCATCTGTTACAACTCTATAATCATTAATGTTTTCAAAGGATTGCTCGTCTGACTTCATTCCCTGTTTTTGTTCTTTATTTACTAAAGCTGAAGGAGAATCTAAACTTGAATTTTTGGCATCTTTAAAACTATTCTGGAAAACGTATGCTGCCAGTAACAGTATGAAAGAAGCTGCAGCAACATTCCACCAGATAAATATCCTTCTTTTCTTCTTAGTGAGCTTAATATTAATGCGATTCCAAACTGTGTTTATATCCAGCTCTTCCTTTATTTCTGGCCATGCCGAAGAAGGTAATTCTTCTGGAACTTCGTCAAATGCATGAATAATTAGTTTATCAATACCAGCACGCGTGTCCAGCTGCTGTTCAATATTCGACCAAGAATCAAAATCAAAACCATCATCTTCAGCATCAAAGCCGTTTCTGATCAAATCGTCAATATTTCCAAATTGATCACTCATTCTTTAAGGATGCTTTTAGCAATGTTCTTGCTCTATTTAGTTGTGATTTTGAAGTGCCCACTGAAATATCTAAATGCTCAGCTATTTCGTTATGCGTTAAGCCTTCTATTACGAACAACTTGAGAACTAAAGCTGCTTTTCCAGGTAATTGGTTGACTAACTCTCTCAACCTTTCTGCATTTGTTTGTTTATCCCATAATTCAAATTCTTCAGCTTCAACTTGCAATTCTATATCAAGCTCTCCTATCACCTCTTGGTACCTTTTTTCTTTTCTTAATGCATCAATTGTTTTAAAAGTTATCACTCTTCTAATCCATCCTTCAAGAGAACCTTCAAATCGATAGTTTTTCAATTTCGAAAACACCTCAATGAACCCAAGTTGGAGAAAATCCATGGCCTCATCACTGTCTCCTGTATATCGCTTACAAACTTGAAACATTTTCTTGGCAAACTTACGGTACAAAGCTTCTTGATACAGCCTGTCATCCTCAATACATTTCTGTATGAGAATTTTTTCATCAAGCTGCTCTATATTTTTAAGGTTTGAGCTCACTAATTTCCAAATGTTGCTTCGGTTGTATCATCTATACGATCAACCACAATGTCATAGATTGCACCATTTTCACTGTCATTGATTAGAATTGTCATTGTACCTGAAATATTTATTAGATCTGCATTATTCCACATACTCGTAGTTACAATATCAAACCAATATTGTGGATCGAATCGAATGAATGCCGTTGCAGGGATGTTCTTATCCAATACAATAATAGGATCTCCTGTTTCAGATTCTCCATTTATACTAAATGTTTCACTTGATTCAAATTCAAATACAACTGGAAAAGACTGACTTGATTGACTGGTATACGTTCCTTGAACCTGAATAGTCGGTAAATCTGCACCATCATATGTTTCAAATTCAATATCCAAATTTGTGTAATTCCCTTGAGGGATATCTAAGAATAATTCGCTGATAAAATCTGTTGGACTAAAGTTTACAACCAGACCTCCTGAAAAGGTTTTTTCCATTTCAACAGGTGCACCTTCTTGGCGTGTGCCTTCAGCACTAAAACTTGCCAAACGAATAAAGCCAGAATCAAACACCAGATGACCTTGAGTACTAGTTTGGCGATTAATATCCATTTGAACAGATACATCTGCTGGTTTTTTTAACTCACTTTTCTTACAAGAACTGAATCCAATAAGAACAGTCAATAAGCCTATGTAGTAATAGTTTTTCATATCCTTTTCAATTAAAAGTCGAACCTAATTTAAGAAGGGTTGGAAAATTAAACTAGAAATTTTCCAACTTATTCATACGGCGGCTCGACTTTATGCAAATGATACACATGAAAAAATCTCTATTAATCTCCCTACTCTTTGTGCTGAGTTTGATCAGTAGAGCACAAATTCCTCATGATTTTGAAGGTTGGGCGGGATCGAATTTTAAATTCAAGGTAAGTAAAAAAGTTAGTTTGAATGTAGGTCCCGAAATCAGATTCGATAATAACATATCAACTATAAAATCTGTTTTTACTGATGTAGGTTTAAAATTAAAACTTTCAAGATTCTGGAGTTTGAAATGGGGGATAAGATTCGCCCAACGACCAAACAATGGTATTAAACTAAGAGGAAATTTTGATGTGTTGTTCAATGTAAAAAAGAAAAAGAAGAAACTGTCTTTCAGAAATAGAGTCAGAGGTCAGTTTGGATACGCTCTTCAGTCAGGAAAGAATGACTTTTACATCAGAGATCAAGTTTTATTTGATTATAACCTCTCGAAACTCGTGGATCCTTATGTTGGAGGAGAAATTTTTTTTAAAACAAGAAGCTTGGAATTCAGGCAGTTCAGAATATTTGGGGGGTTGGATTGGAAAATAACCAAATGGTGGGATGTGAGTACATTTTATATCTATGAAAGAGAAATTTTCAATGCCAATCCTAAAGCGTCAAATATTGTTGGTTTGGGTTCAACATTTAGACTAAAAAAGAAAAAATCTCATTCCAGTTTATAGTATGAATGTCAAACTTTATTATTAATAAACTGGAATCAAAGTGAAATTCTAGAATTCATTCATAAGTACACAGTTAACCCTTATAAATAGAGGTAATAACCCTAGATTCATTGCTAATGGTTTTTTTATACCCTTTAGTTTGCTGGCTTTTTATGTTAATTGACAGTTTTGTACTTAAAAAGTATAAAAGATAAAAATCTTTTGGGGGTATTCTCTTTCTTATTTGTTACTTAAATAAGTAACATAATATTAAAACTAAATAACTCATGCCAATTAGTTTAGAACAAATTCAACATTCATTCTTAGAGCATTATGACAAATTATTCCAGACTGCATTAAATATTACAAGTGAATGTGATGACGCCAAGGACGTTATACAGGATGTGTTTCTTAAAATCTGGCAGAAGAAAGAGAACATGGATGATCAAAAACTAAATGGTGGATATTTATATAGGTCTGTTGTAAACGCATCATTGAATAAGCTTCAAAAAAGAAAGGGGAATATCCAAATTCTTTCAACTGCAACAATAGCGATTGCTTCAAATGGGGACGCACCTGATCAGGTTCTGTATGGGAAGGAGTTAGAAAAGGAGATTGATAGAGCAATCGAATTATTGCCACCAAAATGTAAGGCAATTTTTGTACTTAGCCGTTTTGAAGGATTAAAGTATAGAGAAATTGCAGATCATCTTGACGTTTCGCCAAAAACGGTCGAAAATCAGATGGGCATAGCTCTAAAAAAATTACAAAATACCTTAAGTCCATACATGACTAAAGAATTTTTGGCTTTTACAGCAACTGTGGGTATGTCAACAATATTAACTTATTTATTGAGCTCTGTGCATTTGATTTATATCGGAAACTTTTAGCAATGCACTTTGGGGGTAAAGCTATTATTAATTGTTGTAATAAATGAAGGACAGTAAAATGAAAAACAAACCAACACCTTGGGACTTAATAGCCAAATATCTTGCAGATGATCTGGATGATGTTGAAAGAATCCGATTACAAAATTGGTTGGATGAATCAGAAGATAATCATGAATTATTGGAGAGGTCTTCTTCAATGTGGAAATTTTATTATTCGTCCAAAAAGTCTGAAAAAATTAACAAGACTAAGGAATGGAATGAGTTAATGCTAATCTTGTTGAGCAAAGATTCTCAATCAACTCTAAGGACTAAATCTCGCAAAAGGCTTTTTATTGGAATTGCTGCATCCGTATTAGTGCTCATTGGAATAAGTTTGATTCCAATTTCAGATCTAGATAACGAAATTGTGAAGATCGAACCAGAGATTAATTACACAATGGTTGTTGCGGAAGATAGTATTGTCCTGTATTACCTTCCTGACAGTTCATTGGTCATTTTAAACGTTAACAGTTCAATTTCTTATACCTCTGATTTCAATCAAAATAATCGATCTGTAAAGCTCAGTGGAGAGGCATTTTTTGAAGTTGAACCAGACACTAATAGTCCCTTCATTGTACAAAGTCGATTAACCGAAGTGAAAGTTATTGGAACTTCATTTAATGTAAAAAATGGTCAGGAGCACGAAATGGAGGTTGTTGAGGTATTTGAGGGTGAGGTTGAATTTAAAGCAATTGACCATAACGAGAACAGTGTACATCTAAAAAAGGGAGAGGTCGGAATCTTTACGGATTCAGATCACAAAATAGCAACTGATAAATCCTCAAATAATCGCCCTCCTTGGATGGGAAAACTTGTGGATAAATCAGAGGAATTTCTGCAGGATATCAAGTTAAAAATTAAAAAACTATAAATTATGAATAAACTCAGATTAAAGAATATCATTTGGCCAATGAGTATGCTCTTGCTGATAGGCTGTGGTTCTGGAGAAGAAAAACCAGATTCCCCAGATCGATCAATTCCTGAAGCTCAGAATGAGAGTATTACAGTTGGTAACACAACGACAGAGCAACTTGGAAAAACCTTCGTATTTGCACTGCAACAGGATAAGTATGAATTGATTGAGCAATTTCTACCCAGTGAAGATGACTTTAAAGACCTATTAGGGCTCTATGACGGTACTGAGGAAGAGAAGAAGGAAATTTTAGCAGGAAGTGGGCAGAATAGCAAAAAAATTAAAGAAAATACTGCGCTTTCGTTTGAAGAAATAAAAGAAGAGGGTGTCGAAGCTGGAATAATATGGGAAGAGATAAAATTTGGTAGTACTGAAACCGTATTGAATCCAGAGAACAATGTTGATTATGCTGAGGTCACTGTACTATTCAGCAGCAACAATCTCGATTATAAAATATTCTTATCAGAATGTATTAATACTTCTCGTGGTTGGCTCATTTTTGATCAACCAAAATGGTTGGGATAAGACATTTAGTAATCACTTAATTTAATACACATCACTATGAAAAAAAACATATTTATAACTATGATTATTATCCTTTACCCATTTTTAATGGAGGCGCAAGGTTTTAAGGGAGATAAAGACAAAAGCGGTAAAACAAATACTGGAGCTTTCAGTAGCGAAAATAATTGGGGTATTGGGCTTCGTTTTGGAGATCCATCTGGTATTAGCGTAAAGAAGTATTTTGGAAATACGGCACTTGAATTAAACGTTGGTCTGAGCCATACAATCGCAAAAAATGGTTATTGGGATGGCCACTATCGAAATGAATGGGAAGATCGGTATTGTCTTTCATCTTATGATGATTGTGACTATTTAGGCTTCTCAAGATCGCGTCCACTTGGGTTACAGCTTCATTACCTTTGGCATTGGAATATTCCAGGTGCGGAAGGACTTTCGTGGTATGCAGGAGCTGGAGGACAAATGGCCTTTCAAACAGTGAGGTATTCATATCGTTATAAACCGTTTAATGGTAGTCCATGGATTTATGATGACGGTGGTTCCTATACAGATTTTGACTTTGGAGCTGATGGGGTTGCTGGATTAGAATATACCTTCAAAAAAGTTCCCATTTCACTATTTTTAGATGTGAATCTATTCCTTGAGATATATGACAGTCCATTTGTGTTTTGGTTTCAAAGTGGCATTGGTGGTCGATATAATTTTTAATAATCCATGGAAAGACTCTAAAAAAGGGAATTGATTTATGTTCAAGTTGTGCACTTTAACGCAATAGTTTAACATTCTTTTCGTAACTCTTGATCATCATTTCAATTCTCTAAAATTGAAGAGTAGTATTTAAATTGTACTACTCTTCAGTTTTTATACTTCCACCGAATATGAAATTTATTTTGGACAAATAACTGATACAGTTTTTAGTATTAATCCTTCACTAAACTTAACGAGTGACAGATACTTTAACAGACAAAAAGTAATGGGCCTCTAGAGGACTATTTATTAATTTACTATGCAAAGATTAACTCCTAAGGAAGAACAGCTCATGCTAATATTGTGGGATTTGAAAGAAGCCTCAGTGCAAGAGATAAATGATTTTTATGCTGCTCCGAAACCTGCTTATAATACTACCTCCACTATTGTTCGTATACTGGAGAGAAAGCAACTTATTAAACATAAAAAGAAAGGAAGAGGACATATTTACCTTCCCAAAAAAAGTAAGATTGAATATCGAAATTATCTATTGAAATGGCTCTTAGACAACTATTTTGATGGTTCAAATTAGGACGAGATTTCGTATACGCGATACTGAAATTCAGCGCCTTAAATGCCAAAGCTGAGCAATGTTCAATTCCTTGAAGACGATTTCAGGATAAAACTCCAATATTTGATCCATAATTATGTGCCAAATTGTGCATAAATCACTGTGAGAAAAAACTGATTTCTATAATTGATTAAAACTTTGCTCTACTACTTTTATGGTTTATTAATTCTTTGCGATTCTCACATCTTCTTTCCAACTCTTCATTCTTAAATCATTTGTTATATTCGCACCACCACAATTCAAACGAGAATTTTAACCTTTTTAGGTTTTATAAAATATTTTTAAGTACTTAGAGATTCAGGAATAGAATCAAACTCAGCTTGTTGAAGCTCTCTTTCGAGTTCTTCAGAAAGCTTTTGAAGTCTTACTAAATCTTCGTATAAAGAGTTCGAAAACTGTCCCCCTCTCTCCGCCAGAATTTAAAAACCCATCGAAAGATGGGTTTTTTTGTTTATCGAGTTTTCTATTTAAATCTTTTTAATTTTAAAGTACTTTTCTGTTTAACTATTGTAATTGAGTTTAGATTATCAATTTTATCGTTCTGAAGAATTTACAGTGCCCTATCTTACTGTAAGTAATGGAGATAAGCCAATGTTGGCTTTTCATGGTTATGCACAATCCGCAAAAGATCTGCAATATTTCGATCCGGTTCTAAATGGAATGTATAATACAATAGGAGTTAATCATTTTTTTCATGAGAAGGCCAAATATCCAGAAAATAGAAAGCACGGTCAACCATTGGAAATAAAGGAAATAGGAGAGCTATACATGAATATTCCTACTATAAAAAATGCAGATAAGATCTCTTTGCTGGGTTATAGTATGGGTGGTAAAACAGCACTTGCCCTTATGGAACTTTATCCGGAAAAGATCGACAAGGTTTACTTAATGGCTCCGGATGGACTGTACATGAATCCATGGTATAAATTAATTGTGTTTACAGCTTTTGGTAGAAAGCTCATGAAAACAACCCTCCACAGGCCTAAGGTTTATTTCAATTTATCTAAGCTGGTCTATAAGTTGGGTTTTGTAAGTGAGAAGTTGTACCATTATTTCAATGAAAACATGAAAAGTGAAAAAGCTAGATTTCAGGTATATGATACATGGCTGGCTTATAGGAATGTAATTCCAGACCTCAATAAAATTGCTGAAAATATCAACCGTCATCAAATAGATACCCATTTAATTTTTGGAGAATTTGACAGCATCATTACACCAAAAATTGGAGAACGCTTTCAAATTAAGAGTGACTTTATACATTTGCATAAGGTTCCATGTGGGCATATGATGAACAATGAAAAGGTAAAGAAAGTATTGAGTAATCTTATCAATTCATCATCCAATTGAATTTTAGCTATGAATATCGAAAGCAAATACTAAATTTATAGCCAATTAATAAAAATGAGCAAACCAACTATTCCAAAGGGCACCAGAGATTTTTCACCATCGGTGATGATGAAAAGGAATTATATTTTTGAAGTGATCCAGCGATCATTTAGAAATTATGGTTTTAAACAAATAGAAACCCCTTCCATGGAAAGCTTAGCTACTCTTACTGGTAAATATGGAGAAGAAGGGGATCGGCTTATTTTTAAGATTCTTAATAGAGGAGAAAAGCTGTCTTCTGCTTTAAAAAATATTGATCAATCAACATCACAAGGAAAAATAGAGCATCAGCTATGTAATGAAGCATTGAGATACGACTTAACAGTACCTTTTGCAAGGTATGTAGTTCAGCATCAGAATGAGATTAGCTTTCCTTTTAAAAGGTATCAGCTACAACCAGTATGGAGAGCAGATCGACCACAGAAAGGTAGGTATAGGGAATTTTATCAGTGCGATGCAGATGTAGTAGGAAGTAATTCATTGAATAATGAAATAGAATTCATTTCATTAATAGACGAGGTGTTCAGTGATCTTCAGATCAAAGACTTTACTATAAAGGTGAATAATAGAAAAGTGTTGAGTGGTATTTCAGAAATTACAGGAGAAAAGGATAAGCTCATCGATCTTACTGTGGCCATAGATAAGCTGGAGAAAATAGGTGAGGAGAAGGTGATAGAAGAGCTAGTAGAAAAAGGAATTTCTGCCAATGCCATAGAGCAGTTAAAACCCATTTTAAGGATTCAAGGAACTTTTACAGAAAAACTAAAAGAATTAAGAGTAATTCTAGCCAGCTCGGAAACCGGAATGAAAGGTTTGAACGAAATGGAAACGATTTTCAATTTTTTCGATAAAAATGGTTTACAAAATGCCAAGCTGGAGCTGGACATGACCTTAGCAAGAGGTTTAAATTATTATACAGGAGCCATTATTGAAGTAGTAGGTGAGCAAGGAACTTCCAGCTTGTGTGGAGGAGGTCGTTACGATGATCTTACTGGGATATTCGGATTGAAAAATATTTCTGGTGTAGGCATTAGTTTTGGAGCAGATAGAATTTATGACCTCATGGAAGAAAAGGGTTTATTTCCCGATCTGCAGGCACATTCTACACAGCTACTCATTGTAAACAATGGAAACAATGAAGAGCAGATGCTGGTGCTAGCAGCTGAATTTAGAAAGGCTGGTATTCATACGGAATTTTATCCGGATGCTGCAAAATTCAACAAGCAGCTTAAATATGCCAATGCCAATGATATACCTTACGTACTTTTCGATGGTAAAGGAGATGATGCTGATAAGTATGAGCTAAAAGACATGCATTCTGGCGAACAAAATTTCCATCCATTTAACGACATTGTTTCTCTTTTGAAAAAATAATCCCATGAACAGCACTTACATTATTACAGCAGAAGAGCTAAAGATCGAAGATGTAGCACAGATTACACAAGATCAGCAAACGTTAGCACTCGATAATGAGGTAAAAGAAAAGATCGTTTATTGTAGGAAATACTTAGAAGATAAGATCAAAGGAAGTAAAGAGCTCTTTTATGGTATTAATACAGGGTTTGGTGCCCTGTGTAACAAGGTCATTTCTAATGAAGACCTTAATCAACTACAGAAAAATTTAGTGATGTCACATGCTTGTGGAATGGGAGATGAGGTAAGCCCTGAAATTGTAAAGATGATGTTACTGCTCAAGATCAAAGGACTTTCACTGGGACATTCTGGTGTTTCCCTGGAATTGGTGGAAAGGCTGATCTACATGTTCAACAACAATATACTACCTGTTATTTACAAACAGGGTTCATTGGGGGCATCTGGAGACCTGGCGCCATTGGCACACCTGTCTTTACCTTTAATTCATGAGGGTTATGTAGATTACAATGGAGAGCGCAGAAGATCTGCCGATGTATTCGATGAATTGTCTATACCTCCATTTGTACTTAAAGCCAAGGAAGGATTGGCCTTATTAAATGGTACACAGTTCATGAGTGCTCACGCTGTTCATGGAATCATTCGATCTATGAATGCAAATCATTGGGCAGACACCATTGCAGCAATGTCCATCGATGCTTTTGATGCTAATTTGAGTCCTTTCATGGATCAGGTTCATATAGTAAGGAGCCACCCTGGTCAGCTGGATACTGCCCGTAAAATAAGGATGGTATTAGATGGTAGCGAATTACAGCAAAAGGAAAAGAATCATGTTCAGGACCCTTATTCTTTTCGTTGTGTCCCACAGGTACATGGTGCTACCAAGGATGTGCTTAGTTATATAATACAGGTAGTAGAAACAGAAATTAATTCAGTTACAGATAATCCTACTATTTTTCCGGATGACGATCTTATTGTGTCTGCCGGTAATTTCCATGGCCAGCCATTGGCTTTAGCGCTCGATCAGCTGAGCATTGCCATGGCAGAAATTGGCAGTATTTCAGAAAGAAGGGTTTACAAACTCATTTCCGGGCAAAGAGGATTGCCTGCTTTTTTAATAGAGGATTCTGGTTTGAATTCCGGATTGATGATCCCTCAATATACCGCTGCATCCATTGTAAGTAAAAACAAGCAGCTTTGCACGCCTTGCTCAGTAGATACCATAGATTCTTCCAATGGGCAGGAAGACCATGTTAGCATGGGTGCCAATGCAGCTACCAAGGCATTGGAGGTAATAGAAAATGTAGAGAAATTACTGGCGATAGAATTGTTTGCTGCTGCTCAGGCACTGGAATTCAGAAAGCCAGGTAAATCTTCTGTAATAGTAGAAGATATTCTTAGCGATTACAGAAAGGAAGTTCCTTTTATAGAGAACGACACTGTCATGCATTTTGAGCTTCAAAGAACAGTGGATTACATATCTATGTAAACAAAAAAAGCACCTTTTAAAAGGTGCTTTTGTAAAGTAAAATGAGGTAGTCGTATTATTATGTTGGTATTTTCTTTGTAATAATATTAGCTCTAACTTCACCACCTCTAGTTTCCTGTATCACATCTTCAAATTCATAATGATCTCCAAGATTCACTCCAGTTATTTCTGGGTTGTAGAATTTTAATGATGCATTGGTTCTGTCTTCTTTAAGGGTGCCAGATTTACCGTCATTGGCAATTTCTCTTATAATTCCTGATTTCATATTGTGTATTTTAATTTTGCTATATTGAATATACGTAAAATTATGTACTTTAGTCACAGTCGACCTTAAAATATTTGACATCAATAAGTTAATTACATTATTTATTACATTATGGCTGAGTAGTTCTTTCTTAGCTCAAAAGGATTCCTTGTTAGATATTATCAATAATCACCAACAAGAAGATACTGCTCTACTGAATGCCTACAGGTCTTTAAGCCTAGAATTATTTTTTAATCATAATGAAGATTCTGCATTAATTGTTGTAACGGATGCTTTGGATTTTTCCAGGAAAAAAAACTTGCAAGAATGGGAGGGAAGGCTGCTTCATTTAAGGGCGTATTTTAAAGCAGAGATCAGTCAGAATAACGAATCTTCGATGGTGGATCTCATTGAAGCCATGAAGATTTTCGAAGCAATTGAAGATAATGAGCATTTGAAAGATGTTTACATTGAATTAGGGATAGCTAATTATTACTTAAAAAACTATGAACAGTCTATAAAAGATTATAAAAATGCTGAAGACATTGCCCTAGCATTAAACAACCAAAATGACCTTGCATTAATTTATTCCAACCTAGGTCCTGTTTATCAAAAATTAAAGAATTATGTAAAGGCCATTGAAATTTGTGAAAAAGCTGAATTTATTTATATAGAATTAGATGATGAGTATAATTATTCGAAATCAAAATTTAATAAAATAAACACATATTTTTTATTATATCCAGATTCTATTCAAATTGCTTCTAAATACAATAAAGAAATAATAGATTTAATTAATGTTTTCAATAAATATAAAGACGAACATAGCTTGTTAATAGCATATATAAATGTAGGCGCAAACTACAGATTAATTAATGACTTAAATAATTCAATAAAAAATTTAAAAAAAGCAGAAGAGCTGGCAATTAAAACCAAAGATTATGAAGATTTGGTGCATATTTATGATCAATTCTCTAGAACTTATGAGCTAAAACAAGACTATGTAAATGCATTTAATTACAGTAAGAAATACCTGGAAGTACACGATTCTTTGTACCAGGTCAGCCAATCGAGTGTTATTGCAGAGCTGCAAACTAAGTACGAAACTCAGAAAAAGGAAAATGAGAATGTCCTGCTAAAGAAAGATGCAAGGATCAAGGACCAAGAATTACTGCTTAAAGATAAGGACATTGAGGATGAAAAGCAATCGAAATATTTATTGTATGGTGGTCTTGTTTTTAGTTTAATTGTGGGGGTTTCTATATATACTAGGTTTAGGTCTTCCCAAAAGAAAAACAGCATCATCCATTTACAAAAAGAAGATCTGGAAAAACAGAAATCGGAGCTTGAAGAGGTAAATAAAGAGGTGATGGACAGCATTAAGTATGCACAAAGGATACAGGATGCCATGCTTAAATCCAAAGAAAAAATAGGGGAGATAGTACCTCCTCACTTTTTACTGTACAAACCCAAACACCTGGTAAGTGGCGATTTTTACTGGTATGCAGAAAAAAAAGGACACCTCTATTTAGCAGTAGCAGATTGTACCGGACATGGAGTGCCTGGTGCCATGCTTAGTATGCTGGGAATTTCATTTTTAAATGAGATTCATAGTACTTCACAGTTACTAAGCTGCGCCCATGTACTAGATCAGCTAAAGGTGAAAGTAGTGAAAGAGCTCAGTGAAAATTCAGAAAAGGATCTTGTCCGTGATGGTATGGATATTTCACTTATTAGAATGGAGCTTTCTACTGGAAAGATCAACTGGGCGGGAGCTAATAACTCATTGTTTATACTTAACAAAGGACAGATAGATGAGGTTCAATCAGATCGTCAACCAATTGGATATACAAAAGAGACTCATCCATTTACTGACCATCATATTGCGCCATCAAAAGAGGCCATTTATTATTTGTTTTCAGATGGTTATATCGATCAATTTGGTGGAGAGAGAAGGAAAAAACTCAAGAATAAAGGTTTTCAGCAAAAATTAATGGAAGTTGCTGGATTTGAATTTGAAGAACAGCAAAATCAATTAGACCATTTCTTTGAAGAATGGAAAGGAGAGCTCGATCAGCTAGATGATGTAACGGTAGTTGGTATCAATTCACCATTAAAAATGAATTTGCGCATCAACGAAAAACACCTGCTTAATTAAAAGTCTTTGGTTTTTATCACTTTACCATCCGAATAGGTTTCGTGCTTCGACTCAGAACCAGATTCACTATAATAGATCCAGACACCTGTCTTGTAATAATCGTACCTATTCATATCATACTTCATTGTGCCATCCATCTTTTTTGTGCCATTTTCAAAGTATTCATAAATAATAAAATTCAGCTTCTTCTTGCTGGTAATTTCCAAAAGAGATTCTACTTGACCAGATTTATAAAATGATTTTTTTGCAATATGGTAAAGAAAATCTTTATGGTATTCTTCAAAATATTCCATATTCCCATTATCATAATAATCTATCCATAAAATAGCTGAGCCATCTAAATAGGTAATCTCACTTTTAACATTTCCATTAGGATAATATAAAGAGCATTTAGACCTAAAACCATCTATATTTTTAAAGTCCCTTTCTAGGGTGCCATCTGGATAATAATTCTTGTAAACCTTTAGCTGACCATCTATGTAATATCCTTTGTGTAATAATTGACCATTGGTATAATAATCTTCTTTCCAATTATTAATCGCATATCCCTTTTCCATTCTTACAGAATCTGCAGAAAGTCCCATGTTAAGAGGTTCGTAAATGGTAATTCCATATACTTCATCAATAATGTCCTCAGTGTATTTTTTATCTTCAGGTAGCTGGTCGTCAAAATCAAATTGAGCAAAACAGAACGAGTTCAAATTAAGTACAAATAATACAAGAAAGATATTCTTCACAATCATTAAAAAAAAGTCAAATATAAAGTTACATAATTAGTGCCAAACATAAAAAGAATTAAAAATTGACTTTTTAAAAATGGATATTTTTATTTTTTTTAAAAAAGTATTCCCACACTATTGAAATATCAATAACACCGATATGTTCTTTGTAGCTGGTATGTTTTAGAAGTTTTCTTTTTTTATTTAATTTCCTAATAGAGTAAAAGTAGGCATAATGGGCTTTTACAATACTAAACAGATGCTTAAACTGACCTTTGGTTAAAAAATGTAAACCAGCTATACCGTCTAATAGTAACCTTTTAAAGATGCTACTAAAAAGCTGGGTGTCCATATTTTTATGGATCATAAATAAGCTATTCCTGAAATTGAGGAAGGTTTTTTGGGAGCTGTTATATTTGAGTGTGCCTCCTCCTACATGATATACCTTTGACTCTGGGTGATATAAAATTTTACCTCCATTGTTTTTAATTCTCCAGCATAGATCTATTTCTTCCATATGAGCAAAGAAATCAGTGTCGAAACCATTATTTTTATGAAAATCTTTAGACCTAATAAATAAGCAAGCCCCAGAAGCCCAAAAGATCTCAGCTTTTTCCTCAAATTGCTGATGGTCGGTATCTGTATGATCAAAAATCCTGCCTCTGCAAAAAGGGTATTTAAGCTTATCCATTAAACCGCCTGCAGCACCTGCATATTCAAATTGTTTTTTATTTTGAAAAGAAAGTATTTTGGGTTGAATAGCTGTGATTTCTGGTTGTTCTTTAAAAGTGTTTATAATAGGTGTGATCCAGCTTTCTGTAACCTCTATGTCTGAATTTAAAAGTACATAGTATGGATGATTGATCTGCTCAAGTCCTTTATTGTACCCACCGGCAAAACCAAGATTTTCTTCTATTAAAATGAGCTTAATGGCGGGATGTTCTTTTTTAACATAATCGACAGAATCATCCGAAGATCCGTTGTCTATTACATATATATCGGCTTCTTTTGAGCTGTATTTTTCTACTGTAGGGAGGAATTTTTTTAACCAGCTTTTACCATTGAAATTCAGTATAACAATTGCTGTGTCCAAATATCAGGGATTTTTAAATAAAACATCACTGTTAGAACCCCAGTTGTTTCCATCCATTTCATCGTCTATATTTCCTCTATTAGTGATTCTTCCATTAAGGTCTTTTTGCCATTTTGAGTTATAAAATTCTCCAGGAACATCAGAATGTAGAATCGTATATTCATTAGTTACCAAGTCTGGCATGTAAAAAACAAACCTTTTGTTATTGAATTTTGCGATCTTATGGTAATGCCATATTTGATAAGGATAAGCACTAGGTTCGTTGGGACGATCAATGATGTTGTTAGGAGCTCCATATTTTAAATATATTCTTCCTCTGTCAGTCTGATATCCTTTTCTAACTTTAGTGGAAAACAACCTATTTATCTTTTTAACCTGTAATTTATAATCTTCCCAAGCCTTTTGTGGGTCTACATTGTTCTGATTGTACCAAAAGCTGTAAAAAAATTGTCTTTTTGTAGAATCAGTCATCTTATCAAGTTTTCTATCTATGATCATTAGTTCGTTAGGTGATGCAATAGGTGCCAGGCAATTGATGAATTCTGTGATAGAATCTTTAGGAAGATTTGCTGAAAAATTGTTATTGATGTCTACAGCATTGAGGTAATCTAAGTTCATACTTATTAAGCCATTTGTTCTTTGAAAAAGTTGTTTTTTCTCCAAGATAAGGTCATTAGACTGATCCCTTACTTGAATAACTAATTCATAATTTCCAGTAGGTAAATTTTCAATATTAAAACTATTCAGAATGGGAGTGACTTCTGTAGACTTAATTTTCTTTAGTTTATTAAACTGACCAGCAATATTACCTGTTTCCCTGATTTTTATAGATTGTAGCAATATGTAAGACGATCCCTCTTTTAAGTAATTTTCAGCGTTGTAAATTTCAAAATAATACGCCAATCTGTTAAATTCTGGGCTGAAATAATCGGTAACTAAAGGAATCATTCCATAGCCAGATTTAGATGTAGCAGATGCTTCATCTGTTTTCCAGTAGTAATCAAGTAATTCTATGTCCGATATCTGGATAAGGTGATCGATGAATTCAATTTTAAAGTTCTCTGTGTGGATTTGATTGTCAAGTTCAGAGTACCTGTCATTTATTTGTATTTCAATACTATATTTCCCATTAGGTAGCTTGAAGCGTTGGAGGTCAATAATGTTTTCAAAAACCTCTTCTTTTACAAGTGTGTCACATATTGAGTATTTTTTAAAATCAATGATCTCTTCTTTCTCATTTTTAATGATCTGTACAATGTCAACTCCACTAAGCATGTGAGTTGAGTCCAAATATTTTAGACTTAAACTATTAGAATAGATCTCGAGATAAGTTTCTATATACGGACTATCATTAGCAGAAAATCTTTTTAAATTAAAAGTTGCTTGTACCTGTGAAAATAGAAGGTGACAGTGAGAAAGCAATACCAATAAAAGAATAAGGGTTCTTTTCATACAACAAAAATAAGACTTTAATACAAAAAATATACAGGAATCTATTTATTCACCTTTCTTTAAAATCCGAAATGGGTTTTGTTGTTTAAAGTGAATGAGTTTCCATTATGTACGAGAAGATAATGAACAGCACGCAAAATACAAATAGGGTAGCTGAACAATAGAACCATATATAAACATTAGACTTCATCATAGATTATTATTTATTATATAAACGTATTCAGGTTGATTTATATTCAAATAATATGCCATAATTTATTAAACGGGTATTTTTTATTATTTAACGGTATTAAATTTGTAACCAAGTACATCAGTAATTGAACAAATACTTGATTTTTTTAGCTTAAAAATGTAGTTTGCTGTTAAGAATTGTTAAATATTTAAATAGGAGAACTTTTTTGGTTCTTATCCGTTGATGATTATACACTATGCTTAAAAATAGTCTCATATTAGTTTTAATGTTTTTTTATTTTCCTACATTTTCTCAGGTGGAGCTGGATCATACCGCAAGTAGAATTAATAATGGAGAGGATACCTTGAATGGCTTTTTTTTACCAGATTTTGTGGTAGAAGCAGATAATTATGCTTACTTGAAAAAATACAATAAAACAAAGTATTTTGTAAGAAGGGTTTATGCCTATTCTCTAATAGCTTCAGATATGCTTGTTGCCTTTAATGACACTCTTGAAACCATAAATTCTAAAAGAAAGAAGCGGATTTATTTAAATAAGGCCAATAAAATGCTTAAAAATGAATTTGGTGATGAGATCAAAAATATGTCTATCACAAGAGGTGAGTATTTAATGAAGCTACTTTACAGAGAATCTGGAATGACCACTTATGAGATTATTCAGATCTATAGAGGTCCTGGTACAGCATTTTGGTTTCAAGGATTGTGTAAGCTCAATGGTCAGGACCTTAAAAGAACCTATGATCCTGAGGGTGCTGATATGATGATAGAAAAAGTGGTGAAGGAATTAGAAGAAGGAAAATATGCATTTCATAAAAGGCCTGCTAAAACAGAGGTGGCTAAAAAAGCTAAGAAGAAAAGGCGCAATAAAAAGAAGAAAAATAAAGCATAGTTTTATTTACCATGATCTCTTCCTTTAATTTTATTAGTACGACTTTTTTGATTAATATCATTGATCTCTTGTTGATATTCCTCAGAAACACCATCCGCTAGCTCCTTAATATCTGGTTGTCCAGCATTGATCCAAGCAGTATACCAGAATGAACCTATAGTTATTATGGATTCTCTCATTCTTCTGTTTTGCATGCCATTAAGTCTTCTGGCATATTCTTCAGAGAATTCCCTACTATATACTTTCATACTTACCTGTCCTCTGTTCTCTATGGAATATTTTTTGTCTTCTGGCCATTCTTCTGAGAGCTTTTTTTCAAATGTCAATACAGAATCAACTGCCCGAAAGCTATGCTCAACAACATTCCACATTTTGCTTAAAGGAGACTTAACATAGGTGGCTTTACCTACTAAATAATCGTAATTGTCTGCCATTAGCTCAGGAATTCTTGATTCCCAGAATGCGTGGATTCCTTTTTGATTCGTGAATTGTCCATTGTAGTTTTCGGTTGTATGTAGCGGTACATGAGCATCCCCTATATAGTGTCCAATATCTGCAGAATATCTAAGGATTTTATCTAAATTCTTCTCTCTAAAAGCATTCGTTAATCTAACAACCATCCAGCTAACATGCCAAGGAACTATTCCATATGTTTTTAAAGTATCTTCAGTAAATTTAGCTACAGCATCATTCCAGTCTCTTGGCATCACAGAAAATGGGTCTACTCCAGGAGCTACATAATGATCTATGTCAATATAGTGTTTTACACTTTCCCCATCTACGGCATATCTTCTTTTGTCTGGATCTACTGCATGATCTGTTATAAAATCGATATGAAATTTATAAAAATGGAAAAGTTCGTCATCTGGAATGGTGAAAACTGCCATTCTATTGATCCTTTTATGAGAAAAGAAACCCCAGTCCTCTATAACTGTTGGCGAGCATAGACTTAGAAAAACACTTAATTGTAATAAAAAAACCATATGGTTAAATATATAAATAATTGAATAAAGAACATTGTATTAAGTATTTCATTATTCTATAAATAGATTTTCAATTAAATCGCTAGCGATCATATTGACTTCGCTTCTAATAGTCTTGCAATTATCTCCAGCTAATCCATGATGAAATACACCAGTTATTGCGCTTTCAATTGGCGACATCCCCTGAGCAAGTAAGCCACAAATTACTCCTGTTAATACATCTCCACACCCTCCTGTTGCCATTCCTGGATTCCCGGTGTCATTAAAGTATACTTTGCCTTCCGAATCTGTAATTATAGTATGTGCCAATTTATGTACAATGATTAGCTTTTGATTTATTGAAATTTCCTTTTGGAGTTCTATGTAGTCCAATGTAGAGTTCCTTTTCCCGAAAAGTCTATGAAATTCTCCAGGATGTGGTGTGAGAATAGATTGGTTAGGGATTAAATGGATGCTATTATTTGATGCAATAATATTTAAGGCATCTGCATCTAATACAATAGGTATATTTAAATAAGGAAGTAGCTCTAATAATTGCTTTGCTCTAGCAGAATGATTGCCAATCCCAGGACCAATTCCAATGCTGCTGTATTTTTCAAGATCGATCAGGTCGGTCCATTGATCCTCTTTATTATAGCAAATGGTCATGACTTCAGGTAAAGATTGCTGAAGTATTTCTTGAGTATTTGAAGGCGCTAAAATGGTAGTTAAACCAGATCCAGATCTTAAGGAAGCTTTACCTGCTAACCAGCAAGCACCCATTTTTCCCATTTCGCCAGCAATTAAGAGCGTATGACCATAGGTCCCTTTATGGCTGAACTTTTTCCTCTTAGAAAGCTGTGCCATTTCCTTGTCTATAAGGAAATGATTGGCTGATTCATTTTTGTAAAACTCACCTAATAAGCCAATGTTTAAAATATTTAAATTACCTACAAGTTCTGAAGACTCTCTAAAATAAAATGAAACTTTAGGCACTTGAAAAGTTAGCGTAAAATCTGCTTTAAAAACTATTTCTGAAAGAGGTCCTTTGTCTGCATGTATTCCAGAAGGGCAATCTATAGCGATCTTAATTCCTTTAAGCTGATTTACTTTAATCACTATGTCTTTTATTTTCCCCACTATCTGTCTGCTTAATCCACTTCCAAAAATGGCGTCAATTATAATTGAATAATTACTATCATTAATAGTATTTAAAAATTTGATATTCAATTTATTAGATTTATAATAATTGGTATTATTATCTTCAGATCTTTTATGATTTATTACACAATAATAGGCTACTTCATATCCATTGTTGGCAAGTAATCTTCCTATTGCCAAGCCATCACCACCATTGTTTCCATTTCCAATAAGAATTAATACTTTATTAGGGGCGGGAAATTTTTCATGGATCCAATTAGTAGCGGCAATGCTAGCTCTTTCCATTAGGTCTATTGAAGCAATAGGTTCATTTTTAATAGTATAATGATCCCAATTCCGAATTTGTTCAACAGAAAATAATTTCATGGGATTAGTTTATGCAGCCTTAGAAAGTTCCCTTAGCAATAATCTTTTTGCAATAGGCATAATAGTGTCATTGGCAGGAAATTTCATAGATGAATGGACTACAAAAGTAGCTGGAGTTGGAAGATCGGTATACTTTTTAATTAGTTTAACCTTGATTTTTGGCAAAGTGTTGGAAAAAGAAAATTTAAACTGATCTATTTTTTTAGTCATTAGACCATAAAATTGATCATTGTTTTTTTGGATAATTGATGAGCTATATCTGTAAACTGAAACAGCTTCATTTCCATCGATTAATAGTAGAAGGTATCCCTCTTTTTTGTAAAATGGGACTATTCCTACAGTTTCCATTTTGATTTTAGATCTAATGAAATCATAAAGCTCGGTACCTCTATCTACACTTTCTTTTAATTTAGGAATAGAATAGTCAACTATTTCCATGATCTTGTTTACTATTTCATCTTCACTAATCTTGTTAAAGTTGATCTTTAACTTTTTAAGGTCAATGTTTTCAATTTCTTTATAAAAACTTGATTTAAGCTGATTTTGTTGAGAATTATATCTTAATAAATCTTCGTAATGATGAATAAGGTCACTTAGGTATGGATATAATTTCACATTATCGAATGAGTTTTTTATTTTCTGCAAATACGCGAGAAGAATGTATTTTTTGTATTCAAAGTCAATCCAGCCTTCTACAAACCAATTTTTATTGAGTTGATCCATATCATTAGTTTTATATAATAATACGAATACTTTCCTTGAGGGTTATAATTGTCCCTTATAAGTTATAAACGTTAAAATATGAATTATTTACTTCTTTTTTTGAGTGCCCAAGTAAATTTAAAATAGGCAACATCTTCACCAGCTTTGTTTTTCCCGGTCATTGAAGTTGAAAATGTGACTGCTTCTCCAGTTTTTATGGCTTCAGTAACTGCTTCTTTTACAATAAGTCCGTCATTGCATGTAAAGGTAGTTACATCAGCAGCTTTTTTTACAAACTCACTTTCACATTTAGAAACTAAAAGAGAGATTGTGGGTTTTTGACCATATATATACATTACTATAAGAGCCCCAGAGCTCATTTCTGCTGCCATGCCTAATACTGCCCAAAAAGTAGATTTAAATGGGTTTTTATTGATCCGTTTATAGGGCACAGTTACGATGCATTTTTCATCATTTAGCTCTTTTATTCTCATTCCAGATAAAAAACCCATTGGAAGAATCTTAAAAAGTAGAAGTCTGAATTTAAAGCCGTTCTTGAAATTCTTTTTTACATACTCTTGATTTTTAGGGTTGTATATTTCTTCTTCTGACATGGATTTTTTTTATAAATATAATCAGAATGAAAAATTAGACTAATAAGCTTTAAAGAAAAGTTATGGATCTAGTGAGTTTTTGTATTTATCTAACCAATCAGATTTTTGAAAATCTGCCATTAATTTAAACATGTTATCTCCATAAAAGAAATCATTGATATAGATGACTCCATATTGCTGCAGAATTTGTAATTGAGGCCAGCTAGGATGACCCTTATGCTGACTATATCCTTCTATAACCATGCCGTCAATAGGTAAGCAGTCTGGTGGACAAAAGGGATTCCTGCTATATCTTAAGGTCCATAACTCATGAATAGAATATTCATTTTTATGCTTACACTGAGTAGAATCGTATTTGTATAAACATTCCTTTACTCCGTGTTCATCAAATAAATTAATTCCATCTGTGTTTGCTAGAGAGGATTGTTTACCCATTCCTACCTTTATGAATTCATGTATTGTAATAAATTTAGTAGATACTATCTTATTATTCCTAATACCAATAATGGCAAAGTTAATATAGCCTGAATTATGGGAAGGGTTGATCGAAAAAGCCAAATGATATTTCAATCCATCAGAAGGGGTAGGCGAGCTGTAACTTGTTGTTGCATTTACTGTAGGATGGCTAATTAATATAATGATTATGACAAGCAGGTTTTTTATCATTATACCTATTTAATAATACAATTTACCAAAAACATCTATATAAGTCAAGATGAAATTTGTTAAACAGCTGAAATTCAGATATTTATTAGAAATTATATAAGGAGCTAGGGGTTTGGCAGTAATCTAGCTTAATATCATGTGATTCAATTGGTATTTGTTGTTCGGGCTCAAAAAATGAGACACCTATTTTTTTGCAATTTTTAGGGCATTTTGTTAGAATCTGATCGTAGATGCCTTTTCCATATCCTATTCTGTTTCCATAAATATCATAACCAAGAAGAGGAACAATAATAAAATCTAACTGATCAATTAATTCTGGGTCATTACTATCTGGTATCGGTATATCCATGTTTCCAATATTGAATTTAGTACCTGGATATATCTTCACATGCTGAGTGGTTGTTTTAATAGGGTCAAAAGCAGAAGTTGAAACTGTAGCTCCTTTATTAAATAGCTCATTCATTAAAAACTCAGTATTAACTTCATTTAATTTTTTAATGGTTATAAAAAGATGAACAGAACAATTACTGAAATTGAAATTGTTGGATAATAGTTTAACTATATCTTTAGAAAGGGTGTCAATTTTTTCAGAGCTTAAATTAGATCTTAACTCTTTGTATTTTTTCCTTATGTCTGATTTTGTTTTTACTTCCATTTGATATTACATCCTATGCTGGGGACCTGTTCAAAATCGATTACTTTATCTAATAATATATAGTCAAGTACTTTTCTCATATCTTCTCCATTAACAGGGTTGTCATTTCCTGGTCTAGAACTATCCATTTGACCTCTGTAAATACATTTCAAATCACTGTCAAAAACACTGAAATCTGGAGTGCAGGCAGCATCATAAGCTTTGGCTATTTCTTGGCTTTTATCATATAAATAAGAAAAAGGGAATGCCTTTTCAAGGGCCAATGATTTCATTTTTTCTGGGGAGTCATCAGGGTAATTAATAACATCATTTGAACTTATCGCAACAAATCCAATTCCTTTATTTATATAATCATTGGCAATATTGACAATTTCATCAATTACATGAACCACAAAAGGACAATGATTACAAATAAACATAACTACTAAACCATTCTCTTTATTAACATCATTTAAAGTTTCTGGTTGATTATTAACCACATTTATCAAGTTAAAATCAGGTGCATTAAATCCTAATGGTATTTGTTTTGTTGGAGTCCTAGCCATTTTTTTAATTTTAGACAAATTTAAAGATAACTTTATAACAGAAATTGAATGTTGGTAATTAACTTAACAATTTGATATGTATAGAATGAAACTTCAAATAATCATTTTTGCAATGATCTTTACTACTGTAAAATCTCAGGACTTTTCTGCTGATTCTGCGATGATTAGTAAAATTTACAATGAAGCATTAACAAATGGCAACTCTTATTCGAATTTAAAAAACCTATGTAAAGATGTTGGACATAGACTAAGTGGGTCTAAAGGCGCTGAAAAAGCAGTTCAATGGGGAAAAATAGTATTGACTAGATATGGACTTGATAGTATATGGTTACAGCCTATTAAGGTTCCTCATTGGGAAAGAGGTAATGTAGAAAGACTCGATGTAATAGGTGGTAAAAACAACATCTATTCTACTTCCTGTACTGCTTTAGGTGGATCTATTGGAACAGATGGTGGAGTAATCTCAGGAGAGATTGTAGAAGTGAATTCATGGGAAGAAATGAGGACTATTGGGAAGAAAAAGATCAAGGGAAAGTTTGTGTTTTATAATAGACCTATGAATCCGACTTTCATTAGCACTTTTATGGCTTATGGTAGGTGTGTTGATCAAAGACATATGGGAGCTTCTGAAGCTGCGAAATTTGGTGCTATTGGTGTTATTGTAAGATCGATGACTTTAAAAATGGATAAGAATCCTCATACCGGCTCAATGCAATACAATGATAGCGTTACAAAAATACCTGCAGTTGCTATAAGTACTGTAGATGCTCATCATTTAGGCGAGATGCTTGAAAAGGACCCAAAGCTCAAAGCTAAAATGAAGTTGTCTTGTCAAACTCATCCAGATGCAGATTCTTACAATGTGATTGGAGAAATTAAAGGATCAGAATATCCAGATAAAGTTATTGTTGTTGGAGGTCATTTAGACTCTTGGGATATAGGTGAAGGAGCGCATGACGATGGTGCAGGGGTTGTTCAAAGTATAGAAGTACTTAAGCTTTTTAAGCAAATGGGAATAACTCCTAAATATACAATAAGGTGTATTTTATTCATGAATGAGGAGAATGGAAATAGAGGAGGATTGAGCTACGCAGAGTATGTAAAGCAAGAAGGAGAAGAGCATTTGATGGCCATAGAAACAGATAGAGGTGGTTTTACTCCAAGAGGTTTTAGTATTGATGGTACTGAAGAACAATTAAAAATTGTGCAGGGTTATGAACAGTTGTTTGAGCCCTATAATCTTCATATTTTTAAAAGAGGATATAGCGGAGTAGATATTGGTCCATTACGTGACGGAAAGATCTGTTTGCTTGGTTTAGTACCAGATTCTCAGCGTTATTTTGATTTTCACCATGCTCCTACGGATACTTTTGAAAATGTAAATCAAAGAGAATTAGAGCTAGGCGCAGCGGCACTAACTTCTATTATTTATTTGATTGATAAATATGGTTTCCCAGAAGAAGGGACTAATTAGTAACCCTTCCTGCAAATTGAATCTTAGGCTCCCAGTAGCTATTATTAATAACATTAGTTATAGATATACCTTTACTAGATGATGCATGTATCATTTTAAGATCTTCACCTTTGTTATTTATAGCAATTCCTACATGAGTGATCTTATTTTTATTTTTCCCATAAAAGAGTAAATCACCTGTTTTTACATTTTTAAGCTTTATTTTTTTTACATATTGGCTTTGATTTTGTGCAGTTCTTGGTATAGAAGACCCATAATGTGCGTAAACATGTTGAGTATACCCCGAACAATCGAATCCTTTTTTAGAGGTACCACCATATACATAAGGAACTCCTAAGTATTTTTTTGCATAATCTAACAATTCAGTTGATTCTGATTTTGAACCTACATTAATTGTTGATTGATCTTCTTTGTTTTTAATTAGGGTTAGATCATTATAAACAATAGGTTGATCTTTAAAAATTTCGTTATAAATACTTACAAGTTGTTTTCCTTTTTTCTTCTTTTCTCTTTGCTTTAAATCTATGACCCTAGAGATCATTTCATTTTTAAAATCATGAATATAATTATAGTAAATACCTCTAATATGATAATCAGCGTCAGAAAAACATACTTTTTTATAGTTTTCTACAGACCTTTCCAAAGAAAATTTATTATTGTTTTCACTGAGCATAAATTCAGAGATGCTATTAAAGAAGAGCACAGAATAATTACTGGAAAATTGCTCTTTTTTTAAAAACCTACTACTTTTTTTGTAAACCACTTTATAATGACCCTGATCAAATAATAGCTCAAGATGGTCAACTTGATTTTTTTGTCCATTTATGAAATAGAGTGAAAAGCTAAACGTTAAAAAAAAGATCCATTTCATAATATCAAATATGCATTTTTTTAGAATTACTCTTTTTATTAACGAACAAAGTCTTCCAACAGTAATTTGTTAAATGAAACATTTTATCTTAGCAAAATGAATCATCCAGATCAAATAGATATTTTAGCTTTTGGTGCTCATCCAGATGATGTTGAGCTGGCTGCTGGAGGTACTGTACTTAAACATATTTCATTAGGTAAATCGGTAGCAATTGTTGATTTAACTCAAGGTGAAATGGGTACTAGAGGCAGTATAGAAGATCGAATAAGAGAAGCTAAGGACTCTTCAAAAATATTAGGAATTTCTAATAGAGAAAATTTAAATCTTGGAGATTGTTTTTTTGAAGAAAGTAAAGAAGAGCTGATTAAAGTGATAGAGCAGGTAAGAAGATTCAAACCAAATATTGTATTGTGTAATGCAATAAATGATAGGCATCCAGATCATGGAAGAGCAGGAGCTTTAGTTTCAAGGGCTTGTTATTTATCTGGGTTACCAAAAATAAAAACCCTATGGAATGAAAAATCTCAGGAAAGTCATAGACCGACTGCAGTCTATCATTATATTCAGGATAGATGGGTCGATCCTGATGTAATTGTAGATATTTCAGATTTTTTCGATAATAAATTAAAAGCGATTAAGGCTTTTAAAAGCCAATTTTATGACCCCTTAAGTACTGAACCAGCAACACCTATTTCTGGTGAGGATTTTTTAAACAGCATTAAGGCAAGAGCTATAGGTTTAGGTAGATATATTCATACTACATATGGTGAAGGATTTACAGCTGAAAGATACATAGGTGTTAATGACCTAACTACATTACTTTAGCATGAAAATTGTAACAACTATTATAAATAATTAATATGAGAATAATTCCTATAATTTGTGTCCTTATCGTTTTAAACTCTTGCCAATCCGAACCTGCTCCCGAAAATGAAAATTCGGAGTCTACAAATGATAATCTATTAAAAGAGAATCTAATGTTAAAAAGAGAGATCTCTCAGAATGATTCTATTGTTAATTCATATGCTTCTTATATTAATCAGATTAGAGAGAATCTTCATCAGATAAGAGATCATAAAGGGATGATCACCATTGATAAAAAGAATCCTGAACAAATCTCCATTGATAACGCTATTCAGGAAATAGAGATCATTGGTAATTTAATGGTAGAAAACAACAAACTCATTAACCGACTAAAAAACGAGCTTAAAAACTCTGATATGCAGCTGGATGAATTTGAAAAGACTATACTAGCACTTTCGGAAGAAGTTCAGATCAAGAACAGAGAGATCTATTATTTACAGCAGG
>CAYSEW010000003.1:0-19057 GCA_964430245.1 uncultured Flavobacteriales bacterium | reverse complement strand
GCACTTTCGGAAGAAGTTCAGATCAAGAACAGAGAGATCTATTATTTACAGCAGGAAATGGAATCCATGGATGCTTCTCTTGGTGAATTATTTGACGCATACAATGATAAGGTGGCTGAGTTAGATGTGATTAATGTAAAAATGAATACAGCTTGGTTCACTTTAGGATCTAAATCTGAGTTATTCAATAATGGGATAACAACTAAAGAAGGAGGTTTTATTGGAATAGGGAAGATCAGTGTGCTTAAGGACGATTTTAATAAATCTTATTTTACTGAAGTTAAGATCGATGAGCTTACAGAAATACCATTAGGAGTTAAATATGTGGATTTAATTACTTCACATCCTAAAGATTCTTACGAAAAAATAGGGGAGAACCCCATAAAGAAAATTAAGATCCTTGATTCTGATCAATTCTGGAGTAATTCTAAATACCTAGTTATATTAGTAAAGTAATTTGTTTAAATGATCAAAAAGTTTTTTCAGCTATATACTATTACTTATTCTAGAATATTAATACTATCAATAATTTTTGGATTAATAGCCTGTGATCAAGCTGAATCTGAAAAAGGAACATCGTCCCCAAAAAGCAATCCGTTAGATGACCTGAATAAAGAATTCAAGTCTGTTTTAGATAATCAGGTAAACAGCAGCTTTTCATTAGATTTTTATAAGAATTCAGGTGGGCAATTATTATGGCTTAATGATAATCTTGATTTAAATGATAGAGGTAAGTTACTTTATTCAATGATTACTCATGTAAATGATTATGGATTAAATAATAAGCAATATCCTTCTTTTGTCAATATAGATAGTTTAGATGGCATAGCTAAAGACACTGCTTTAACTTCTTGTTTTATTCAATTCATTAAGGAGCTTAGGTGGGGACTGTTGCCTAATGAATACTTTGTATCTCCATTTCCAGTTAGTGAAAGGAACGAGAAGGAATTTATAGCATCTATAACTGAAATTATTAATACAACAGATTTTCAGCAACTGATCTATCAATGTCAACCTGATCATTCACAATATCATTCATTAGTAGTTGGTTTAAAAATATTTAATAATAGGGTATTAGATGTAAATAAGAAATATGCAGTTCCATCTTATAAAAAAGATTCTTTACTAGCTTATAGTAAAGCAGCAGAAGTATTATTTAACTATGGGTTAATAGATTCTTTATTAGTTGTTGATTCAGTTTTAATAAATGCTTTAAAAGAATTTCAGCAAGAACATGGTTTAAATGCAGATGGAGTTATTGGTTCAAATACAGCTAAAGCACTGTCTAAATCTCCGTATGATTATTTTTTAAATGCTTCATTGGCATTAGAAAAATGGAGAAAAAGAGAGGATTGGGCAAAGGATAGAATTGCTATTAATATAGCTGGATTTCATTTAAAGTATTTTCAGGATGATCAGACAACAAGAATGCACCGTGTAGTAGTTGGTACAAGGTCCAATAAAACAATTGAAATATTAGACAGCCTCGAGTACTTGGTTATCTATCCGTTTTGGTATGTCCCGTATAGTATCATCTCTAATGAGCTATTGCCTAAAGCAAGGAAAGACTCTTCTTATTTAAGGAGAAATGGCTATGAATTATTATCAGGTGGAAAAACAGTTAATTCGGAATTAATAGATTACAATGCTGGGTTTAAATATACAGTTAGACAAAAGGGAGGAAGGTCAAATGCGCTAGGATTGATTAAATTTATATTCCCTAATCCATCCTATATATATTTACATGATACACCATCAAAAAAACTGTTTAACAGAGAGATGAGAACATTTAGTCATGGGTGTATTCGATTAGAGAACCCATTGGACTTGGCTAAAGATCTACTGATAAGAGATAATAATAAATACAATATTGATAGTGTTGAACGGCTTATTAAGGACAGGGTAAGGACAAAAGTGTATTTAAACAAAAAATTACCTATATATATTCATTATACTTTAGCCAGTACAAAGGATAATAATATCGTATTTCATAACGATGTATACGGTAGAGATGAAAAAATATTAGTGGAGTTAAAAAAGAAATTAGAGTAGCTGACCATTTTCTGTTAATTGCGCTTTTTCCCCTAGCTTTATTATAGAAGATTTCTGAAAATATTTTCTATCCGGATAGTAAATGTAAAAGCAACTACCATTTTTTATTTTTTCAATTATTTTCTCATAACCTTTTATTGGTAAGGCAGGACAACCAAAGCTTCTTCCTAGTCTTCCATTTTCTTTAATATATTGTGGGCTAACATAATCAGCATTATGAACAACAATATCCCTTTTCCTAGCCTTGTCATTACAGTATTCAAGGCCATCCATTCTCATAGATAATCCATTTTTGCCAGTATAAGTCTCGGCAGTAGTATAAAAACCAATACTTGTTTGGTAGCTATTTTCGATATTGGAAAAATGTTTTGCGTATTCTTCACCAGTATTTTTGCCGTGGGCTATTAATGATTGATAAACCAATTTGTTTTCCTTCATGTCTATAAGGTAATAACGTTCCTTGTTGGCACTTTTAGACATGTCAATGATAGAAAGGTATCTGGTATTTTTTAAAGTTCCCTTTTTAAGTAAATAATAATAACCTATTGTAGCGTTGTGAAATGCATCATAGCTAATTTCTGGTTGATTTAATTCGGCATATTTTTTATGAGTGAATTCTTTTAATTCAGGAGAAGAACACTTTCCACTTGTAAAAAAAATGAGTATAAAAAAAGTAAAACTATATGTAAAAAAGGACCTCAAATCGGCCGTAAATATAGAAAATCAAATAACATGTTCAATTAGTATTTAATTAAGTATATCACACTAACCTGTTAATAAACAGAGGATTCTGTTGTATTAAAGGGCGTCTTTAACTTTGATTACTTTTGTTAAAATCATTTCTAACTGATCTAGCTGTAGCATAGTATGCGGGTCGCTTTTTGCTGATGCAGGATTGGGGTGAGTTTCAATGAATAATCCATCTGCTCCAGTAGCAGCAGCGCTAAGTGCTATGGCTTCTATTAGTGTAGGATCACCACCAGTTACTCCACCTATTTGATTGGGTTTTTGAACAGCATGGGTGCAGTCCATTATTACAGGAGCGCCATGCTTTTTCATTTGATGTATCGATGTAGCATCTACGATGAGGTCATTATAGCCAAAGCTGTTACCTCTTTCACATAACCAAATGTTATCATTTCCTGTAGATTGAACTTTTTCAAGAGCAAATTTCATAGATGCAGGAGACATGAATTGACCTTTTTTAATATTTACTCCCAATCCAGTATTCCCTGCAGCTAAAAGGAGGTCTGTTTGTCTACATAGAAAAGCAGGGATTTGAAGATGATCTACAAATGCTGCAATTTTTTCGGGTTCATGACTTTCATGAACATCGGTTATAGTTTCAATTTGAAATTCATCTGCTATTTCTTTTAAAATAGTCAATGCATATTGCTCATCAATTCCAGTAAAGCTATCCAGCCTAGATCTGTTGGCTTTTTTATAGCTTCCTTTGAAAATAAATCGAATGTCCAACAAGTTGCAGATCTGTTTTACCTTTTCAGCAATTAAAAAAGAAGTTTCTTTTTCTTCAATTGCACATGGGCCTGCTATTAAAGTAAGTTTACTCATGACCTTTTGCTTTTTTTCCTAAATATCCACTATGATGCCTAAGGGAATAATCTTCTTTACTAAAACCTATCTTTTCTATCATGTTGACTACCAAAATGTCACCAACTACTGTCATTACTGTTGTTGATGTTGTAGGTGTTAATCCTAAAGGACAGATTTCTTCAGGTGCTCCTGTATATAAACATATATTGGAAACATCAGCTAAGGGGCTGTCTATATTTCCTGTTAATGCAATTACAGGAATGTTGTTATGTAGGTTTTTTACTAGCTGATCCAATTCAAGAATTTCTCTTGTTTTTCCTGAATTAGAGATCAATAAGAGCACATCGTTTTTTTGTATAAGTCCTAGGTCGCCATGCTGAGCTTCACTAGGATGTAAGAATACAGATGCTGTACCAGTTGAAGAAAGGGTAGTGGCAATATTCATTCCTATTTGACCAGCTTTACCCATGCCGCTGATCACTAATTTCCCTTGTTTTAAATGGATACGTTCATAAAGAATATCAATCACGGATTCAATGATTCCATCAATAGGAATATTTCTAATGGCTTCAATTTCTTTATCGATCAGCTGTTTAATCTTATTTTTCAATGATTCGAATTTTTACAAAAATAGAGATAATCATTCACCTTTTGATTGAAATATAGTCCTAACTTTTTCTAGGTCTTCCTTTGTGTCAACGGGTTGTGAATATTTATCTGTTACTGTTACTTTAATTTTTTCACCAGCTTCAAGCCACCTGAGCTGTTCTAGTTTTTCGGATATTTCAAGAGGGCTTTCATTCATATTAGCAAATCTTTCCAGTGCATCTTTTCGAAAGCCATAAATCCCAATATGCTGATAATATTGATGATTATTGCTCCATTTCTCTTTAGGTAAATCCCTATTATAAGGAATAGGATATCTACTAAAATACAAAGCGAAATTATGTTTATCCTTTGTTAAAAAAACTTTTCCTTCTTCTAAGTTTTCACCAGGTTTGATTTTCAAGGCTAAGGTTGAGATAGAAGTTGAAGGGTCACCAAAGCAATCAATTAATTGTTCTAGGTGACTTGTGTTTAATAATGGTTCATCTCCTTGAATGTTAATGATGATGGATGCTTGATTTCCATCCATTTCCCATTTATTTAAAGCTTCTAAGCACCTATTGGTTCCAGTAGAATGATTAGCCTCAGTCATTATTACATTTCCATTAAAAGCATGAACAGCATCTGCAATTCTTTTGTCATCTGTTGCTACTAATAGCTGATCAAGTACTTCACTAGCACGTTCATAGACATGCTGTATCATAGGTTTTCCATCTATTGTTGCTAATGGTTTGCCTTCAAGCCTAGAAGAATGATACCTAGCAGGAATAATACCTAGTACTCCTTTATGATGCTGGTTTTTCAACATATAACAAATATAATATAACTAATACCTAACTTGTTTAGCAATGATATTATTTTAATTAAATAGATGATTAATTGTTAATTTTGATACATGGGTATAAAAGAAGTGAGGAATTACCTCAATGCAAAAAGAAGAGATTTCTCCAGTCAATCATTGGATGATCAATCTATAAATGATGATCCTTTTGAGCAATATGCTGTTTGGTTTAAAGAGGCAATTGACGCTGAAGTTCCAGACCCATATGCAGCTTGTTTATCTACAGTGAATAAGGAAAATAAGCCTAGCTCAAGAATGATCTATATAAGGGATATAACAGAAAGTGGATTTGTTTTTTATACCAATTATCAATCTCAGAAAGCTAAAGATCTTGATACTAACCCTTCTGCATCATTAAATATTTTCTGGATTGAGTTGGAAAGGCAGGTTAGAATAGAAGGAAATATAGAAAGAGTGGATGATGAACTTTCAGACACTTATTTTAAAAATAGACCAAGAGAGAGTCAGATTGGTGCATGGGCATCTGCTCAAAGTGATGTTATCTCATCTAGAAACGTGTTGATAAAGAAAATAAAGGAAATAGAAGCAAAATTTAAAGGTAAAGAGGTAGATCGTCCACCTTTTTGGGGTGGTTTTCATTTAATTGCTGAAAAAATTGAATTTTGGCAGGGCAGACCTAGTAGATTACACGATCGTATCTTATATTCAAAAGAAAATAACTTATGGAGGAAAAATCGTTTATCTCCATAGCTCAAATCTATCTAGACAGATTTCCAGTATCTCCTATGCAGCTAAATAATTCAGTTGATGAGCGATTGGAAATGTGTATTGTTATTCCATCTTATAATGAGCCAAATATTGTAAGGTCTTTACAATCTATTTCCAATTGTGATTTTTCGGATAATATTCAAGTCGATGTTATTGTAGTAATAAATCATCCAGAAGGAGCTGATCCAGCTATTATAGACCAGAATATCAAGACTTTTAATGAAGTGAAATCCTTCAATGAGAATACTATTAAGCTGCCTGTTTTTTTTCATACTATAGATGCTACTAATTTACCTAAGAAACATGCAGGAGTAGGGTGGGCAAGAAAAATTGGAATGGATGAAGCCTTAAGAAGGTTCCAGCAGATCAATAAGGATGGTGTGATTTGTTGTTTTGATGCTGATGCAACATTGGATTCAAATTATATCAAAGAAGTATTAAATGCTTTTCAAACCAAAGGATATAATGGTGCATCTATCTATTTTGAACATCCATTAAATGGAACTGAATTTAAAAAAGAGATCTATGATGGGATTTTAAAATATGAAACTCATTTAAGGTATTACAAGAATGCTTTAAAATATTGTGGTGCTCCATATGCATATCATACAGTAGGGAGCTCTATGGCTGTAAGGGCTTCTGCTTATGCAAAACAAGGGGGGATGAATCGAAGAAAAGCAGGGGAGGATTTTTACTTCATCAATAAGATCATAGGGTTAGGAAATTTTGGAGAGATCAATACAACTCGAATTACCCCATCCCCAAGAGTATCAGATAGAGTTCCTTTTGGAACAGGTAGGGCTATTCAGGAAATGATGTTTGGAATTAGGGATTTAGATGTTACTTATTCATTTAAAATTTTCATTGCTTTAAAAGAATGGTTAGAATTAGTAATTGAAAATGCTGTATATGACTATGAACGTTTCCCAAAACTTATAAAGTTGTTTTTAAATAAAGATCAATGGTGTCTAACATTAGACATGTTAATGTCTAATTCAGCATCTACAGCTACTTTTAAAGATAGATTTTATAAGACATTTGATGCATTCTGGATATTAAAATATGTTCATTTTATAAAAGAGCATCATGTTTCTGATTCTTCATTAATGATTAATGCAAATGAATTATTAAATCATTTTGGTGTAACTAGTAAAAATACTCTTCACATGCTATTAGAGGAGTATAAGGAAATAGATAAGCAATAAAAAAGGGGGCAATGCCCCCTTTTTAAGTAATAACAAAAATTAATAATCTATTTAATAGAGTCTACTACAGCTTTAAATGCTTCAGGATGATTCATAGCAAGATCTGCTAATGTTTTTCTATTCAATTGAATTCCTTTTGCACTTATTTTACCCATGAACTCAGAATAGCTCATGCCATGTAATCTGGCACCAGCATTAATTCTTTGAATCCATAGAGCTCTAAAGTTTCTCTTTTTTTGTCTTCTATCTCTATAAGCGTACTGAAGACCTTTTTCTACAGCATTTTTAGCTACTGTATGTACATTTTTTCTTCTTCCGAAATAACCTTTAGCAAGCTTTAATATTTTTTTTCTCCTTGCTTTTGCGGCTACACTATTTACTGATCTAGGCATAATTTTTAAATTTTTTGGTACTTAGCGTTAGTGTTCTAATCTTATCTTTTTTTGACTAATTACCGGGTTTAACATTTAAATAACCAAAGAATGGTTAAGCGCATAATTGCAGCTTAATACTCTTTACATCTGACTTATGAACCAATCCGGCTTTAGTCAGGTTTCTTTTTCTTTTAGTAGCTTTCTTAGTCAAAATATGGCTTTTGAAAGCATGTTTTCTTTTGATCTTACCTGAGCCAGTGAACTTGAATCTCTTCTTTGCGCTGGCATTTGTTTTCATTTTAGGCATGTCTCTATATATTGTATTGTTATTACTTCTATTTTTTCTTAGGGTTAATTATTATGGTCATTTTCTTTCCTTGAAGATCTGGCATTTGTTCAACAACACCGTATTCTTCTAATTCCTGAGCAAACCTTAATAATAATATTTCACCCCTGTCTTTAAAAACTATTGTTCTACCCTTAAAAAAGACAAAAGCTTTAAGCTTTGCTCCATCAGATAAGAACTTTTTAGCATGATTTAATTTAAAGTCAAAGTCATGATCATCTGTATTAGGACCAAAACGAATTTCTTTAATGACAACTTTTGTTTGTTTAGATTTTAATTCTTTCTGTTTCTTTTTTTGTTCATAAAGAAACTTTTTATAATTAATGATCTTGCAAACAGGCGGTTTAGCATTTGGTGAGATCTCCACAAGATCTAAATCCATTTCCTGTGCCATTTCAAGGGCTTTTTGAACAGGGTATACACCTTGCTCTATTCCTTCTCCGACTACCCTTACTTCAGGTACTCTTATTTTTTCGTTTATTCGATGCGGATCTTCTTTAAAAACCCTTGCACCTCTTGGTCTTCTTGGTCTAATTATTCCTCCTTTTTAATTAATCTAACTTATTGTTCAAATTGAATCAACTTTTCTTCAATTTCTTTTTGGATGATTTCAGCAAACTCATCTAAAGAGAATGTACCTAGGTCACCCTTACCTTGTTGCCTTACAGAAATTTGATTATTAGCAAATTCTTTTTCACCAATGATCAGCATAAAAGGGATCTTTTTTACTTCAGCATCCCTGATTTTTCTTCCGATCTTCTCATTCCTTTCGTCAACAAGACCGCGAATATCGTAATTTTTTAGCAGATTCAAAACTTCTACTCCATATTCATTGAATTTTTCACTGATTGGTAAAACAATGCATTGTTCAGGATTTAGCCATAATGGGAATTTACCAGCTGTATGTTCAATTAAAAGTGCAACAAATCTTTCTAATGAACCAAATGGAGCACGATGAATCATTACAGGTCGATGTTTTTTATTATCGGAACCTGTATATTCAAGTTCAAACCTTTCAGGGAGGTTGTAATCTACCTGAATGGTGCCCAATTGCCAACTTCTATTTAAAGCATCTTTAACCATGAAATCTAATTTAGGACCATAAAAGGCAGCTTCTCCATATTCAATTACTGTTTCAAGTCCTTTGTCTTGTGCAGCTTTTATGATAGCAGCTTCTGCTTTCTCCCAATTTTCATCTGAACCAATGTATTTAGCTCTATTTTCCTTGTCTCTCAATGAAACTTGCACCACAAAATCTTTAAAGTCTAATGCCTTGAATACATAAAGAACAAGATCTATTACTTTTTTAAATTCATTTTCAAGCTGGTCTTGTCTGCAAAAAATATGAGCATCGTCCTGAGTAAAACCCCTAACTCTAGTTAGTCCATGAAGTTCGCCACTTTGCTCATATCTATAAACTGTCCCAAATTCAGCATATCTAACTGGGAGATCTTTGTAAGATTTCGGGGATGCTTTAAAGATTTCACAGTGATGTGGGCAATTCATTGGTTTTAATAAAAATTCCTCACCATCATTAGGAGTATTGATAGGTTGAAAAGAGTCTTCACCATATTTATCATAATGTCCAGAACAAACATAAAGATCCTTATGGCCTATATGTGGTGTGGCAACAGGCAGATATCCTGTGGAGGTTTGGGCTTTTTTCATAAAGTCTATTAACCTATCCCTTAGTGCTGCTCCTTTAGGAAGCCATAAAGGAAGACCTGATCCAACTCTTTCGGAAAAAGTGAATAACTCCAATTCTTTTCCCAATTTCCTGTGATCTCTTTTTTTAGCTTCTTCAAGTAATGCTAAATATTCTGTAAGCTCTTTGTTCTTTAAAAAAGAAACACCATAAATTCTGGTAAGCTGTTTATTGTTTTCATCTCCTCTCCAATAAGCCCCAGCTATGTTCATTAGCTTTACAGCTTTTATATGTCCTGTATGAGGAATATGAGGGCCTCTGCAAAGGTCTGTGAAGTTCCCTTGAGTATAGAAGGTGATACTTCCGTCCTCAAGGTCTTGAAGAAGCTCAAGCTTATACTCATCTCCTTTTTCTTTAAAATAAGCTATGGCGTCATTCTTAGAAATATCTTTTCTTATAAATTCATTTTTTTCTCTTGCTAGCTCTAGCATTTTTTGTTCGATCTTCACTAGGTCTTTTTCTGAAATTTCATATGAACCAAAATCGATATCATAATAAAATCCATTTTCTATAGGAGGGCCAATGGCTAATTTAATTCCTGGATAATAAGCTTCAAAAGCCTCTGCCATTAAATGAGCAGAGGAGTGCCAGAAAGTAGATTTCCCACCTTTATCTTTGAAAGAAAGTAAATTAAGGGTAACATCTTCATTAATCTCTCTATTGAGATCCCATACTTCGCCATTTACTTCTGCAGCTAGTACATTCCTTGCCAATCCTTCACTGATGCTTTTTGCAACATCCATTGAGGTAGTTCCTTTTTCTATTTTCTTTACAGTGCCGTCTGGTAATGTAATATTGATCATGATCGATTTTTCAATTAAGGTGAACAAAGATAATTATTTGAAATAGTTTGGCTTTATTAAGAAGTCAAATTATTCACTTATGTTTGTCAGTATGAATAAAGATATACTTAAGCGATATAATGAAACCAATCATTTTGGTGATTTATTAGGCATGGAATATGAAATTCAAAGTTCAGGTGAAATTTATTATAGTTTAGAAGTAAAAAGAGAACATCTTGCCACTAAAACAGCTGCACATGGGGGTTTTTTGGCGGCTTTTATGGATGCGGTTGTAGGAGTAGCTGCATTAAGTAAAACATCAACTGAAGGTAAAGTGGTATCTACAGTAGAAATGAAGCTTAACTTTTTACAACCAGCTTTATTAGGAGATCTGTTAACTGGAAAAGGAAAAGTGCTTAAATATGGTAAAAGAATCATAATTGTTGAAGGAAAAATATTTAATCAAAAAAATGAGCTATTAGCTATTTCTTTAGCTACAATGAATGCATATCCATTTGAAAAAAGTGATATGATCGATTGAAGTTTCATAATTAAATTACGAATTGTAAATTCACAAAAATTTTTAAAAAATGTTAAAACTCTTTACACTTACTTTTGTTCTAATTTCTTCTTTTGTTATTGCCCCTGAAAACAAGAAAGATAAGGACAAGGAAAAATCAACTTTAATTAAAACAAGTATTGGTGGACTTAAATTCAGATCTATTGGACCTGCATTAACATCTGGTAGAATTGCTGACCTTGCAGTAAACCCAAATCATCCTCAGGAATATTATTTAGCAGTTGCTTCTGGTGGTGTATGGAAAACAACAAATTCAGGCACTACTTATCGACCTATTTTTGATGGACAAGGATCTTATAGTATTGGATGTGTTACTATAGACCCTTCCAATGAACATATTATTTGGGTCGGAACTGGTGAAAATAATAATCAAAGAAGCGTTGCTTATGGAGATGGAGTCTATAAGAGTGAAGATGGAGGTAAATCTTGGAAGAATATGGGGTTAAAAGAGTCTGAGCACATAGGAAATATTGTTGTACATCCCAATAATTCTCAAATTGTATATGTTGCAGCTTATGGTCCCTTATGGAAAGAAGGAGGAGAAAGAGGATTGTATAAAACTACTGATGGTGGAAAGAATTGGGAGTTATCTTTAGAAGTTGACCTTCATACCGGAGTCAATGAAATACATATGGATCCTGAGAATTCAAATATTTTATATGCAACTGCTCATCAAAGAAGAAGACATGTCTTTACTTATGTTGGAGGAGGTCCAGGTTCTAAAATCTATAAATCTATTGATGGAGGAAGCTCTTGGAATGAAATGAAAAACGGTTTACCCTCAAGTATCATGGGAAGAATAGGAATGTGTGTTTCTCCTGCCGATCCAGATTATATTTATGCACTAGTAGAAGCAGAAAAGGACCAAAAAGGGTTGTATAAATCAATTAATAAAGGAGCAAGTTGGACAAAGGTTAATAAATATGCAACAAGTGGTAATTATTACCAGGAAGTGGTTTGTGATCCTTTGGATAAAGACAAAGTCTTTTTTATGGATACTTGGTTACATCATACAGAAGATGGAGGTAATACAGTAAAAGCAACAGGTGAGAAGAGTAAGCATGTAGACAATCATTGTATGTGGATTGATCCTGCCAATACAGATCATTGGATCGTTGGATGTGATGGAGGTATTTATGAAACCTGGGATCATGCAGCTAATTGGCAGTATAAACCCAATTTGCCGGTGACTCAATTTTATAAAGTGGCCATTGATAATGAATATCCATTCTACAATGTTTATGGAGGTACTCAGGATAACAATACATTAGGTGGTCCATCAAGAACAATCAATAATCACGGCATCATGAATTCCGATTGGTACATCACAAAAGGGGGTGATGGTTTTGAAGCAGCAGTTGATCCTAAAGATCCAAATATTGTGTATTCACAATCTCAATATGGATGGTTGGCAAGATTTGATAGAATATCTGGTGAAAAGGTAGGTATTAAACCGATGAACATGCCTGGTGAGAAAGCATTAAGATGGAATTGGGATGCTCCATTGATTATTAGTCCCCACAATAATAAAAGGATCTATTTTGCTGCTAATAAGGTTTTTAGAAGTGATGATAGAGGTGATAACTGGAAATGTATTAGTCCTGACTTAAGCAGGCAAATAGATAGGAATCAATTAAAAGTAATGGGTAGAGTACAGAGTGCAGATGCTGTCATGAAAAATAAATCTACTACCATGTATGGGAATATTGTTGCCTTGGATGAATCTCCTATGCAAGAAAATTTAATATATGCTGGAACTGATGATGGATTGATTCATGTTACTGAAAATTCAGGTGAATCATGGAAGAAAATTGATGGGGTTGATGGCGTGCCTTCAAATACATATGTTAATTCATTAGTGACATCAAGTCATATTGTCAATAGAGTTTATGCTGTTTTTAACAATCATAAAAGAGGAGATTTTAAGCCTTATGTTTATGTAAGTAATGATAATGGAAATACATGGGAATCTATTTCTAATAATCTACCTGAAAGAGGGTCTGTATATGACATAGCTGAGGATCATGTAGACCCCAATTTATTATTTATTGGTACTGAATTTGGAGTTTTCTTCACTGTTGATGGTGGTGCTGAATGGAAACAGATCAAAGCTGGTCTACCTACCATTGCTGTAAGAGATTTGGAGATCCATCAAAGAGAAAATGATCTTGTTTTAGCATCATTTGGAAGAGGATTTTATATTCTTGACGATTATAGTCCATTGAGAAATATTAAAAATACATTTACTAAAAAAGCAGCTATTTTTCCTATAAAGGATGGTTTGATGTTTGTTGATGCCAGGCCGTTAGGTTTAAGAGGGAAAGGTTCTCAAGGGGAATCGCATTATACTGCAAAAAATCCTCCCTTAGGAGCAGTAATTACCTATTATTTGAATGATACTTTAAAAACAAGAAAAGAATTAAGACAACAAAAAGAAGCTAAGTTGATCAAGGAAGACAAGGATGTTCCATATCCTTCTATTGATGAGCTGAAAAAAGAAGATAGAGAATCTAAGCCCTATATTTTATTTACAATCTATGATAATGCTGGAAATGAAATAAGAAAAATGATAGAGCAACCTAAGCTTGGTGTCAACAGGATTGTATGGGATTTTCGACACACTGCTAAAAACTCAATTAAATTAAATAATTCAAAACCTGGAAGATATGGTGAAGCTACAGCGGGTCCATTGGCATTACCGGGTGATTATTATGTGTCCATGCATAAAGTAGTTGATGGTATTGCTAGTTTATTGGTTGATAAAACTCCATTTAAGTGTAATTGGTTAGAAGACCATTCAACTCCTGTTGATAATAAGGAAGAACTGATAGCTTTTCAGATAAAAGTAGAGAAATTAAGAAGGGCTGTTGATGGTGCTGGAATGTCTTATAGAGAGCTCAATAAAAGAATTGATTTTATTGAAGCAGCTATAAAAGCTTACCCAAATATGGACTTGAATAAATTAGTTGATCTTAAAAAGTTAAATGAAGACCTTGATCATGTTAGTATTGCTTTATATGGAGATCCTTCATTATCTAGTAGAGACCTTGAGCAAAATGAAGCTGTTGCTGGTAGAGTAGGAATCATTATATGGAATATGTGGAGAAGCAGGTCTAACATAACAGGAACCAATAGAATGCTATATGAAACTGCCGGAAATGAATTTACTATTGTTATTGAGAAGATGAATATTATTAAAGGGAAGATTGTTGAATTAGAAAAATATTTAGAAACCAACAAGGTTCCTTATACTCCTGGAAGAGACATCATTATAGATTGGAAAAAGGAGTGATCAATTATCAATTATTCCAGAACCTATTAGTTCATCGTTTTTGTACCATGCAATGAATTGACCTGGGGTAATTCCTCTTTGAAGTTCATCGAAAATTACATAAAGACCATTCTCTTTCATGTGAAAAGTAGCATTGGTAAGTGATTGTCTGTATCGGATCCTACAGCTGTATTTACGTATTTCATTTATTTGAAAAGAAAGATCTTTTCTTAACCAGTGAATGTCTTTTTTTGGAACGAATAATCCTTTTCGGAATAAACCAGGATGACCTTCTCCTTGACCGGTATAAATAATATTGTTATTAGTATCTGTGTCAATTACAAATAATGGTTCGGGAGTACCTCCTATATTAAGCCCTTTTCTTTGACCGATAGTATAATAATGAGCACCATTATGAGTACCAACTTTTTTTCCAGTATTCTCTTGATGGGTATATGCTCTACATAGTGTTTCAACCTCATTATTTGAGTAATTATAAGCAGAATAATTTGAAGGTACTTCAATTACATTTCCTGTTTTAGGAGCTAGCTGTTGTTGTAGAAAAACAGGAAGCTTTACCTTGCCAATAAAACAGAGTCCCTGTGAATCTTTTTTATCTGCAGTATTAAGCCCAATCTCCTTTGCAATTTTCCTTACTTCAGCTTTTTGAAGCTCTCCAATTGGGAAGAGGGCTTTACTTAACTGCTCTTGATTGACTTGACATAGAAAATAGCTTTGGTCTTTATTTGGATCTTTACCAGCCAATAAACGATGAACTTCTCCATTGTTAGTTGAAAAGGTTTCCTTTCTGCAATAATGACCTGTAGCTACATAATCAGCACCCAGCTCAATGGCTTTTTTAAGAAAAATATCGAATTTAATTTCTCTATTGCAAAGTACATCTGGATTAGGAGTTCTTCCTTTTTCATATTCGCTAAACATGTAATTGACAATGCGCTCTTTGTATTGTTCGCTAAAATCTATTACTTGAAACGGAATGTTCAATTTTTCAGCAACCTGTAAAGCGTCATTACTATCCTCTATCCAAGGGCATTCATCGTTTATAGTTACCGAATCATCTTTCCAGTTACGCATAAATAGACCGATTACTTCATATCCTTCTTGTTGTAAAAGATATGCAGCAACACTGGAATCAACTCCACCAGAAAGACCTACTACTACGCGTTTCATGAGTGCAAAATTATATTTAATAATATATTATACCAATTACATGCTGTTTTTATAATAGTATGTTTTAGACTTTTTATAATTAGTATAATAAGTTTTTTATTTGTTATTTTAAATCTTAATAGAGTATTTAAAATGAGACTTCTATTCCTATTTGTAATTTGTTCATCACTCTCTCTTTCTAATTTTTTTAGTCAAGTAAAAACATATTCTTTTGAATTAGGAACTAAATCTTATTCTCTAGATAATTTTGATGCTAGTCCTCAAATTTTTGATATTACTCAGGATAGAAGAGGAGTCATGTATTTTGCGAATCAGAATGGTTTTTTAGAATATGATGGAAGTGAATGGCGTAATATAAATACAAAACCAAAAACAGAGATTAATACGATAGAAAAAGACAACAATGGAATTATTTATGCAGGAGGATTTGAGGACTTTGGTTATTTATATATTGCTGATAGTGGTATTACAAAGTATAGATCTCTAAAGACAATGCTCCATGATTCTATTGACTTTAAAAAGATTTCTAGTATAAAGATCAATAGTGAAAATAAGGTTTTTTTTCTGTCACAAAAATATGTTTTCATTTATCATGATGATAAAATTGATATAATTTCAGCTCAAGAAAATGAAGATTTTCATGAAGCATTTTTACATAAAGATAAATTCTATGTAAATATCAGAAACAAGGGAATCTGTGTATTGAATAATGGTGGATTTGAGCTGATAGAGCATGGAGATTTTTTTTCTGATAAGAAAGTTTTTTCTATGAATAATTTCAATGAAAGATTACTTGTATTGTCAAATAAAAAAATTTATGATATTTCTGACCATGAAAAACCTAAAGAAATTTACATTGAAGATTTAAATGATCTTTCTTTATATGGGTCATTGATAATAGACAATAAATATTTAAGTATTGGCACCTTTGGTAAGGGGGTATATTTATTAGATAAAGATTTTAAAGTAAAATACCTGATAGATCAAAAATCTGGTTTATTAGATGGAGTGATATTGTGTCAATATATTGATAAAGAAGGTAATTTATGGATAGGAACTAATAATGGGGTTTCTAAAATCCTGATTAACTCTCCCATAAGTCTTTACAATTTAAAAGAGAACAAGATCAGTACCATTGAAAGTATTATAGAGTTTCATGATGAAATTTTCTTTGCAAATTATACTGGGGTATATTATTCTTTAAAAAATGATTTTCAGTCAGGATTGAATAAACTTCATGGAATCAAAGTTGATTGTTATGGATTTATGATTTATTCAACTCCTACTGACACAATTCTTTTGATCGCTGCTGTTGATGGTGTTTTTTCATATAATAAAATGGGCGTTCTTAAATTTATTGCAAAATGTTCTCCATATAATATGATGACATCATTTAACGATCCATCAAGAATAATTGTGTGTAATTACAAAGGATTATCTAGTATTAGATGGAATGGAGAAGAATTTGAAGATGAGGGATTTGTATCTAATTTCAATGAAGATGTCTATAATTTTGAATATGACGATCAAGGAAATTTATACATAGGTTCTAAGAAAAAAGGGCCTTATAAAACAAGCTATAAGGTCTTCGATGACCATACAATTCCAATTGAAAATATCTCAGAAGAAGTAGGAATTAGCAATGGTCATGCTTATATAGCAAAAATAGACGGTAATATTTTTATTGGATCTAATAATGGCTTATATGTAAAAAGCAACAATCAATGGAAAAAGACGGATATTCTAGGAAATCCCAAACATAAGCATTACGGAATACATAGGATCAATCAATTGTTGAACGGAGATGTTTGGATGGTGACTTATAATGACAAGAATATATATGAATTTGAAGTTGGCTTTGCTAAAAAGAATAATGAAGGGTATCATTGGTATGCCGATGATTTTAAAAACTATTCAGATGAATTGGTTCATTCTATTTACAGGGACAAAGCAGGAATAGTATGGTTAGGAGGTGTAAAGCATATCTATAGGTTCGATCCAAGTTTTAAAAAATCGAAATCTTCTTCTTTTTACACATTAATAAGAAAAATTAAATGGGGAAATGTTAGCTATTTTAATGGTGGATATAAAGACCTTTCCGATACTTCAAAAATATTAAGTGTATATGAAGAACCCATTGTTTATGATTATGGGACTAGTCGTTTAGAATTTCAATTTTCATCTTCAAGTTTTTTAAATGAAAACAAAAACGAATATTCCTATATTTTAGAGGGATACGATAATGATTGGTCTCAATGGAAAAGTGAATCAAAATGTGATTACACCAATTTGCCAGAAGGTAAATATACGTTTAGGGTTAAATCTAGGAATTACATTGGTAATATTGGTAAAGAAACTGTTTTTGAATTTATAATTCTCCCTCCTTGGTACAGAACTATTTGGGCTTATATTGTATATTTCATGCTTTTCTTAATTCTAATATATCTAGGCGTTAAGGTAGGTACAATTAGGATTCAAAAACAAAAACAGCTTCTAGAGAAGGTAGTAAAAGATAGAACACAAGAAGTTATACTACAAAAAAATGAGATTGAAGGACAAAGAGAGGAATTACAAGAATTATACAATGATGTTACTGATAGCATAAGGTATGCGAAGAGGTTACAGGATTCTATTTTACCTCCAGATCAATTCATTAAAGATCTATTTCCAGATTCATTTGTTTATTACCGTCCTAAGGACATTGTAAGTGGTGATTTTTATTGGGCTCATCAATCTGAGGGAAAGAACATGATAGCTGCTGTGGATTGTACTGGACATGGTGTTCCAGGCGCATTTATGAGTTTAGTGGGTGCCAATGGATTAAATGCTGCCGTACAAGAGCAAAAAAAGATAAGTCCAGCAAGAATACTTAACGATTTAAATTCTTTTTCTTATTCTGCATTGAATAAAGATTTTGAAGGTGAAACTGTTAGAGATGGAATGGACATGGCTATTATTTGTTTTGATCCAAAAAAGAAAAAATTAAGTTTTTCAGGTGCTAGTAATCCTATTTATAAAGTTAGTGATGGTGAATTAGAAATCTTAAAAGGAGATCGCTTTGCCATAGGTTCTTTTGTGCCTGGAGAAAAAGAGTTCTCTGAGTTAGAAGTTTCAGTTAAAAAAAATGATATGATCTATCTTTTTTCAGATGGATATCCCGATCAATTTGGCGGTTTAAAAGGTAAAAAATTTATGGGTAGGAACTTTAGAGAATTACTTTTAGAGGTGTCCAAGGAAGATACACAGAAACAACAAGAAATTATTCATCAAAGAATGGAATCCTGGAGAGGAGAACACGAACAGATTGATGATATTTTAGTTATTGGAATAAGAATATCTTAGACTATTCATCAATATTATTTTTTAATTAATAGCTTTTTTTTATTCATTAATCATATTGGCGATGCATGTCATTTAAATATGTTTGATATAATTGGTTTTTAATTGTAAATTAATTTCTTTTTACTGCTTTAAGAAAATAGTTAGTAAAAAAATATAATTTTTTAAATCATGAAAAAACTACTCCTCCTATTTCTTCAATTTTTTATTATGTGTAATTTATTTGCACAATATACTTTTCAAAAGGCTTATTATTCATTTTCAAATATTACTGTAAGCGATTATTTTAATTCCGATTTGCTTTCCAATCGTTTAGTGCAGACTATTGATAATGGCTATTTAGTTTCAGGAAGACTACAAGATCCATTTTCTGGTAATGACAAAGCTATCTTAATAAAAACCGATCCTTTCGGAGAATTAGAATGGGTAAAAGGGTTTAACAACATTAATCAGCAAGTTGCTATAATGGATTTAAAGAAAAA
>CAYSEW010000002.1:0-166875 GCA_964430245.1 uncultured Flavobacteriales bacterium | reverse complement strand
TTGGGTACGAAGTACCCAAGGTGGGAGTCGAACCCACACGCCCTAACGGACACTAGGCCCTCAACCTAGCCTGTCTACCAATTCCAGCACTTGGGTATGTAATGAACAGCTTCACAAAGTTATTAATTGTAACAACTTATTGTAAAAAAAAAGCCTTCTAACGAAGGCTTTGGTGATTCGTCTGGGGTTCGAACCCAGGACCCCATCCTTAAAAGGGATGTGCTCTACCAGCTGAGCTAACGAATCATTCTCAATTTTTGAGATTGCAAATATACAGTCATAAATGAATTTTGCAATAACTGTAATTAAAAAAATACAATAGATTGAATAAATTTAGTGGATAACTCATTTATTGATTGGGTAGACTTAAAGAAAATTATAATTTATTTAGTAAAGTAATTTTATTAAAGCTATGAAGTGTCAGTCTGTTAATGCTGAAATTATTACCCAGCTAAGGTCTATTTTAGGAGATAGTGCTGTTTTTGTTGAGGAAGATCAATTACTGGAATATGGTCATGACGAAACAGAGAATTTAAGCTATCCTCCAGAAGTGGTTTTAAAACCAGCTGATGCTAATGAGGTTGCTGAGATCATGAAATTGGCATCTAAAGAGCAAATTGCTGTTACACCTATTGGAGCCAGAACAGGATTAAGTGGTGGTGCCTTGTCTTTACATGGAGGAATAGGTTTGTCAATGGAACGATTTAATCAAATAATTAAGATCGATGAAGACAATCATCAGGTTATTGTTCAGCCAGGTGTGATCACTCAAGTATTGCAAGAAGAGGTGGCTAAAAAAGGATTGTATTATGCTCCAGATCCAGCTAGTAGAGGAAGCTGTTTTATAGGTGGTAACTTGGCAGAGAATAGTGGAGGACCCAGGGCATTGAAATATGGTGTTACTAAAGATTTTGTTTTAAATCTGGAGGTGGTATTGCCTTCGGGTGAGATCATTCATACAGGAGCCAATACCTTAAAGAATTCAACAGGTTATAATCTTACTCAGCTCATGGTAGGTAGTGAGGGGACCTTAGGCATTATTACACAAGCAACCTTAAAGCTATTACCCTTGCCAAAGCTAAATAAGCTCATTTTGGTTTCATTTAATTCAGCTATAGATGCATGTAAGGCAGTAGCTGCTATTTTTAAAGCAGGTGTTACTCCATCTGCACTTGAATTCATGGAAAGAGAAGCTATTGACTGGACTATTAAATACATTAAAGAAGCTTCAATGGAGCTCAATCCAACTACTAAAGCTCAGTTATTAATAGAAGTCGATGGAAATGAGGAGGAATTATTACTCAAAGAACTAGAAAAGATCATAGCTGTTTTAGAAATTCATAATTGTGATAAGGATATATTATTTGCAGAAGATGAGGCACAGAAAGATGCGCTATGGTTCATTAGAAGAAGAATAGGGGAGGCCGTAAAATCCAATAGTGTTTATAAAGAAGAAGATACTGTGGTTCCACGTTATGAGCTTCCTAATTTATTGAAAGGAGTTAAAGCAATAGGAGAAAGATATGGATTTCAATCGGTTTGTTACGGACATGCTGGAGATGGTAATTTGCATATCAATATCATTAAAGGGGATCTTACAGATGAGCAGTGGAATGTGGAGCTACCAAAGGCTATTAGAGAGATCTTTGAATTAACAGTGTCTTTAGGAGGAACCTTGTCTGGTGAGCATGGAATAGGGTTGGTGCAAAAGCCCTACATGGACATCGCTTTCAATAGTGTTGAAATAGCGCTAATGAAGAGTATTAAAAAAGTATTCGACCCTCTAAATATTCTGAACCCAGGAAAGATCGTATAAAAAAAGCCCCACATTCTGTGAGGCTTTAAATAAGTAAGGAAGTTAATTTTATTCTACTCCATGCATTAATTTATTAAGAGGTCTTCTTAATAATGCGATTAATACAGAGAAACCAATTAACACAAAACCAATTATTGAGAAGATATCTACATATTTATTCAATCCTTTTTCATTAACAACACTTTGGTGTTTTACGAAAGCAGCCTGCAATGATATGTTAGGATCCATTTCGGTGAGGTATTTTTCAACTTTTTCTTCATCATCAAAAAATCCACCTCTAAAATACATCCAGGAATCAAAACCAACAGCATCACTATTGTTTTCGTCTTTTTTATTTAGGGCTACTAATTTTGAATTTAGATCTTCCCATGTGTCTTTATTCAGCCAATCATTAGCATCTTTAAATTTAATGTCTATAGTTCTAGCACCTTTCCATTCATTGAGTGATAGATTATTGTCATAAGAAGCTCTGAATTCTACCCAATCCTTAAGGTCGTAGTATTTCTGAACATTTATATTTTTTGGTTGATTTTCTAGTACTATCCAATCTTCAAATTTCGCATCAGTTTTCAATCCTTCTTTTACGGTAGTTTCCATTTTTAATGCTACTTTTTCCTTGTCTTCTTCTTCACCACCTTCAGCCCCTGTAAGTGCTGCAATTTGTCCACCTAAGAAGTTAGCAATAGCAAAGCTTAAGAACCAACCCCCCATAGCAGTTCCGGCTATATGCTTTGGTGCTAGTTTAGTAACCATAGAAAGTCCTATTGGTGAAATGAATAATTCACCAGTAGTATGTAGTAAATAAAGGAACACCAATGTTAAAAGAGGTACCATAAATTCAGTTTGTAATTGAAATCCAACCATGGTAACAAGGAAACCAAGTCCTAATTGAAAGATCCCAAGAGAAAATTTCATGGGAATACTAGGGTTCTTGCCAATTTTTGAAAGCTTAATCCACATTACAGAGAAAAGAGATCCAAAAATAATGATGAATGCAGGGTTAAAGAACTGTGTCATAGATGCAGGCATTAACCAACCAAAAATCTCTCGGTCTACATTTCTGTCTGCAAATAAGGTCAATGAGGTGCCTGCTTGTTCAAAACATGCCCAGAATATAATATTAATGACCATGAAAATCACCAAGGCAATCATTCTGTCTTTCCATACTTTGCCTTCTTTAGCACCAGCAGAAATTAATTGGTAAGCTACTAAAATGAACAAGCCTAGGAATATATATTTAAGAATTTCATTTTGATTAATAAGGATGTAGCACAATGGAATTAAAAACAATGATCCAATGGTAACTACCTGTACCATATTTAATGGGCCAAGTACTTTTTTCTTCCCTTCTTCTCTTATTTCTAATCCAGGTGTGCCTTCGTATTTTTTTCTTCCATTCCAGAAAATAAACATACCCATAAGCATTCCTAACCCAGCTAATCCAAATCCATATTTGAATCCATAAGTCTCTCCAACATAAGCAACAACTGTTGTTGCTAAAAGTGCTCCAACATTAATTCCAATGTAAAAAATAGTGAACCCTGAATCTCTTCTGGTATCTCCATCTTTATATAATTTTCCAACTATAGTCGAAATGTTGGCCTTAAAATAGCCATTTCCAATAATGATAGCTCCCATTCCTATTAACAAGAACTGATCATTGCCTCCTAAGATCATAAATTCACCAATCGACATAAGAATTGCTCCTAGCAATATTGCATACCTATATCCTAGGTATCTATCTGCCATTCTTCCACCAAGAACAGGTGCTGCATAAACCAAGGCGCAGTAAGCTCCATATAATAGGCTGGCTTCATGGTCACCATGCATTAAAGATTTTGTTAAGTATAATATCAGTAATACACGCATTCCGTAATAACAGAATCTTTCCCACATTTCTGAGAAGAAAAGAACAAATAAAGCCCTGGGATGACCCAGCCATTGTTCTCCTGTTCCTATTACTAACTCATCATTTGTACTTTCACTAGACATAGTTATTTTTTTTTGAATATTAAGGCTTCGAATGTAAGGTATTTTTTTTAATGATTTAAATGATGTGTGAAATCATAATTAACAATCTGTTGAAAACACTATAAAAATCTTTTTAACAAAACTTTGAATTGAGTTATAGTATGTTATTTTTGTTCCGCATTAAATTTAGGTGATGAAATACTTCATGTTTTCTTTATGCTACCTCTTTTTGTTTTTTTCCTGTTCGGAAGAAATTGTTGATACTGATGTGCCAACTCAGATGGATTCATCGAAATTCACAGATACAATTGTTGATGCTCATACTTTATCTAATTATAAAGAGGTTTCTATAGCGCATACTCATTTGGATATTGAAGTTGATTTTAATAATAAAACCGTAAAAGGTATTGCTTCCCATACTATTAACAATCCAAGTAATAAAGACCAGATTATTTTAGACACAAAGAATCTAGAGATATATGATGTAACGCTAGATGATGGAGATTCTACTCAATATTTTTATGGGGAAAATGATGCAATATTAGGACTGCCATTAATCATTAAAATAAAAAAGGAAACTCAAAAAGTAAATATTCATTATTCAACAACTGATGGCACTGAAGCATTGGATTGGCTAGTGCCTGAACAGACAGCTGATAAAAGTGCACCCTATATTTATACACAGGGTCAATCTATTTTTACTAGAAGCTGGATACCTATTCAGGATACTCCAGGTTCAAGGATTACTTACTCTGCAAAAGTAAAAGTGCCTGAGGGTATGTTAGCTGTTATGAGTGCCTCTAACCCTGTTGATAGAAATCCGGAAAATGTATATGAGTTCAATATGCCTCAGCCAATTCCATGTTATTTAATTGCTTTGGCTGTTGGAGATCTTTATTTTGCTCCTATTGATGATAGAACTGGTGTATATACAGAAAAATCTATGCTGAATGCTTGTGCTTACGAGCTTGGGGACATGGGTAAAATGGTAGATGCGGCAGAAACTTTATATGGAGATTATCAGTGGGAAAGATATGATGTGATCGTACTTCCTCCCAGCTTTCCTTTTGGTGGAATGGAAAATCCAAGACTTACTTTTGCAACTCCAACAATGATAGCTGGAGACAGAAGTTTAACTGCACTAATTGCACATGAATTAGCTCATTCTTGGAGTGGAAACTTAGTAACCAATGCTACTTGGGATGATTTTTGGTTAAATGAGGGCTTTACAGTTTATTTTGAAAGAAGAATAATGGAGGACCTTTATGGTAAGGATTATGTGGAAATGCTTGCCTTGTTAGGTTATCAGGATTTGCAACAGGATGTGTCATCTCTTGATCCAAAGTACCAGCTTTTAAAATTAAAATTAAAAGGAGGTCATCCTGATGATGGAATGAACAATATTGCCTATGAGAAAGGTTATTTCTTTTTAAGATATATTGAAGAATCTGTTGGTAGAGCTCAATTTGATGAATTCCTTAAGGCTTATTTTGATAATCATAAATTCCAAACCATTGTTACAGAGTATTTTGTAGAATACCTACAAAGGAATTTATTATCTAAAACAGAGCTTGATTTAAATATCAGGGAGTGGGTTTATCAACCAGGTATTCCTGATAATTGCCCTAAAGTAGTTTCTTCTAGATTTAACAATGTAGAAAGTGCTTTAAAATCTTTTTATGTGAGTTCGGATATTAATGAAATCAATGCAGAAGATTGGTCTACGCATGAATGGAGACATTTTGTGAGGAATTTAAATCCTAAAACAACACCAGATCAGATGAGAATAATTGATGAAAAGTTCAACCTTACTAATAGTGGAAATTCTGAGATCTTAGCTGCTTGGTTTGAGCAAAGCATAAAGTTTGGGTATGATGAAATTTATCCTGCTCTAGAGAAATTCTTGGTGAGGGTAGGAAGAAGAAAATTCCTACAACCTCTTTATAAGGCATTAGCTAATTCTGATAAAGGGATGCAAAGAGCTAGAGAAATCTATGCTAAGGCTCGTGGTAACTATCATTATATATCGTTTGAAACGATTGATGAAGTACTTCAATTGAAAAATTAAGTTATGTATCTTAATTAGTTGGACTTAAGTTAGATAGGTGTTATGCGTTATTTCATTTTTCTATCCATTTCTCTTTTAGCATCTTTTAGTTTTAGATCCTCTCTTTTGTCATGGACCTTTTTTCCTTTAGCTATAGCAATTTTAAGTTTAGCCAATCCTTTTTTATTGATATATAATTGAACTGGAACTATGGTTAATCCTTTAGATTTTATTTTTCTATCGATCTTATCAATTTCATTTTTATTTAATAATAAAATCCGATCTCTTCTAGGTTGATGATTATAATGAGTGCCATTCTCATACTCTTGGATATACATGTTTCTTATTAATATTTCACCTTTATTGATCACTCCATAGGACTCCATAATGCTGGCTTTTCCATTTCTAATAGATTTGATCTCAGTTCCAGTTAAGACAATACCAGCCTTGTAGGTATCAATAAATTCAAATTCATACCTGGCTTTTTTATTCTTTATGTTTATCTCTGAAGACATGATAGGACAAAGTTAGGAAAGATAACTAACATATGAACCAAAGTATAGATTCAGTGTATTCAGAAATTAAAAACAAAACATGAAAAAGCTATTTCTTATCTTAACTTTTCTTTCTCTAATTCATTTAACATGGGGACAGATTGCAATTACTAGTAAAAGCCATGATCTAAAAGTCATGAATGAATCTGGATATAATCCAGATAATTTGTCTGTAGGAAATTCATATATAGTAAAGAGTTTAGATATAGATGCTATCATAAAAAGCCAAGTTGCCGATGTAAGGGTTACGCAAACGATTTATAACCCAGGGAATAGAGACATGGAAGTAGAATTGTTTTTCCCATTGCCTAATAATGGCATTGTTCAGAATTTAGTAATGATGGTCAATGGGGTTGAAATTCCAGGGGAACTAATGAAAAAAGAGGAAGCGCAACAAATCTATCAGCAAATTGTTTCTAGAAAGAAGGATCCTGCTTTAATGCAATATGCTGGATATGGATTGTTCAAAACAAGTGTTTTTCCAATGCAAGTAGGAGAAGAAAGAGAGATATCTATCAAGTATACTCAGCTATGTAAAAGAAAAATGGATAATATTGGATTTACTTATCCTTTAGGTACTCAACAATTTTCCTCAAAGGCATTGGAAGCTATCAATTTTCATGTTGTAATTGAATCCTCAAGAGGAATCAATAATATTTATAGCCCATCTAATGATATAGACGTAAAACAGATCACAGATAATAAAGCAGATATAAGTTATAGATCAACCTTTTCAATTCCTAAGAATGATTTTAGGCTGTACTATACATTGCAGGATAAAGAAATTGGAGCTACAGTGTTAAGCTATCAACCAGAAAAAAATGCCGATGGTTATTTTATGCTTATGGCCAGCCCCTCCTTGGAGGCAGGAACAGAAGAAGTGAGTAATAAGAATATAATTTTTGTGTTAGATAAATCTGGTTCGATGGCTGGGAAAAAAATTGATCAATCTAAAAAAGCACTCTCCTTTGTAATGAATAATTTAAATGAAGGAGACCTATTTAATATTATAACCTATGATGACAGGGTTAATTTATACAAGGAAGAAATTCAGATTTATTCTTCAGATGCTAAAAGGGAAGCGCTTCATTTTGTAAGCTCTATTTCTTCTGGAGGAGGTACTAATATCAATGACGCACTCATAAAATCAATGAAGCTTTTTGCAGATAATAATAACCCTAATTATATTATATTTTTAACCGATGGCTTGCCTACTTCAGGAGAAAAGAATGAAATGCTGATCTCAAAAAATGTAACAGAAGCAAATAGTTTAGGAGCTAGGATCTTTGCATTTGGAGTTGGAAATGATGTCAATGCAAGGTTATTGGACAGATTAACATCTAATAATGGTGGACTATCTACTTATGTGAAACCAAATGAAGATATTGAAAGTGCTGTTGCTGAGCTCTATAATAATATAAGCAGCCCTGTAATGACAGATGTTAAGATTCATTTCTCCAATACTGATATAAGATCAACTTATCCAGATAAATTGCCAGATTTATTTAAGGGCAGTCAGCTGATCTGGGTAGGGAAGTACAATAGGCCAGGAAAAAGCACTATTACATTAACAGGTAAAATAGGCGGTGTGCAAAAAACATTTTCTTATGACGTTTATTTAGAATCTCATGATGATATGGGAAGTAATGATTATATAGAAAAGATATGGGCTTCTAGAAGAGTTGGATTTTTAATCGATCAGATAGACTTAAATGGTCAGCAAAAAGAATGGATAGACGAATTGGTTAGTCTTAGTAAGGAGTATGGTATTTTAACTCCTTATACTGCATTCTTAGCTAGAGAAGATATGTTCTTAGCAGATCAAGAGCTTTTAATTGAAGAAAGTGCAGATGAATTGGAGATATTAAATGAAACAGTTGGTGTAAGTGCCAATGAGCTTAGAAAACAAAAAAAGGAATTTGCTTCAAGTACTACCATAGTTGATGATAATGCTGGACAAGTTTCTTATAAAGATAAAGATGGAAATACCAACAATATCAATACAATTCGACAAATAGGAAGTAAAACTTTCTATCAATTTGAAGGCGCTTGGGTGGAAAGTACTATAGATCAAAAGGATATTTATAAAGCGATAGCTATTAAAAAATTCAGCAATGAGTATTTCAATATAAGTAAAGAACAAAAAGCCGGTTTTAATCAATACCTTTCAGATAAAGAAGAAATAGTAGTAAGACTCAATCAAAAGATCTATAGATTCATTAATTAAAATTATAAAGGAGCGTTTTATCGCTCCTTTTTTCTTAAACTTACATTAAAAAGCCCTATGAAATGTAAGTATATTATTATCCTGATAATTAACTTTTGTTTTTCTATTACTTATGGTCAGTTAGAATTAAAAGAGATCATGAGAGGAAAAGACTTTATAGGTCATTGGCCTCAAGACCATCAGTGGCTTCCAAATGGTCAAATCACTTTTAAATGGAATCCAGAAAATATTAATGTATCGGAATATTATACCTATAAGAATGAGCAAGCAGTTAAGTTAAGTGATGATGAGCTAAATTATCTGCCTCATAGGCAATTAATAAAACATAAAGAGGGAGACTTTTATGTTTATATAAAAGACGGAAGAATCTACCAATGGGAATTAGGGGAACAACAACCTAAGGTAATTTATGAGGGTTACCATCCGATTCATTCTGCTCAATTGGTCAATGATCCAGCACTTATTTATTTCTGTTTAGATAATGGTCTTTATAGTATTCACCTAAAAGAACCAAGCTTTAAACAAGTAATCAGGTTTGAAAAGAAAAAGAGTGAAAAGTCTATTAATGAACAGGAAGAATATTTAAAAGAGCAACAAATGGAATTGTTTGATGTGCTTTCGTCTAGAAAAAATAATAAAAAGAGACAGGAAATTATTCGTGAAAAAGAAAGATCATGGCAAAGAAAATCTATCAAAATAGATGATAGAAGTGTTGATAATCTAAGTATTTCTTCTGATCAAAGTAAAATAGTATATGTATTATCTGATTACCCTAAAAGAAAACAGACTCATATAGAGAATTATACTACAGAAAGTGGTTGGTCTAAATCTCAATCAGCAAGACCTAAGGTGGGGAAAAAAGACCCTGCTCATGAATTATTTGTTTATGACCTTGAAAAGGACACTTCTGTTTTAGTTACTATAGATCATTTGACTGGTATATATAATGTTCCTGTTTTTAAGAGAGATTATGAGAAAGGTTTTTTTACTGGAGAATCAGACGAAGCTAAATCTGTTATTTATCATGGTCCTTATTTTAATAAGCAGGGAGATAAAGCCATTATAGAAATAAAATCCTATGATAATAAGGATCGTTGGATCACACTTTTAAATCTTTCTACAGGAAAGCTAATAGAGCTGGATCATCAACATGATGATGCTTGGGTTGGAGGACCAGGAATTTCAGGATGGAATGGTATGCCGGGATCTATTGGATGGATGAAGGATAATCAATCAATTTGGTTTCAATCAGAACAGACTGGATATTCTCATTTGTATTTATGTAATCTTAAGAATCAGCAAAAAAAACAGCTTACTAGTGGAGAATTTGAGGTGAGAGATGTTCAGCTATCCAATGATGGTAACTCATTTTACTTATCACTTAATAAAGAACATCCTGGCAATAGAAATTTTTATCAACTCGAATGGAAAACTAAAAAGTTATCTCTAATTCTTGAAGGTGAGGGGAATTATGATGTTCAAATATCTCCAGACGAATCTAAGCTATTATATCTCTATTCCTATAAAAATAAACCCTGGGAGCTTTTTGTATGTGATCATCAAATTGGTGCTGATAAAATTCAGATCACAAAATCTACCACTAAAGAGTTTGAAGCCTATCAATGGATAGACCCTGAGATTGTTCAAGTAAAAGGAGAAGATGGGGAAATGGTACCTGCAAGGATCTATGAACCAAGTGAAAGCAATAAAAATGGGGCGGGTATTATTTTTGTACATGGCGCAGGATACCTTCAAAATGCGCATAATTGGTGGAGTGGATACTATAGAGAATACATGTTTCATCACTTATTGGTTGAAAAGGGTTATACAGTCTTAGATATAGATTATAGAGCATCTGAAGGATATGGAAGAGATTGGAGAACGGCCATTTATAGATATATGGGAGGGTGGGATTTAAAAGATCATGTTTCAGGAAGGCAATATTTAATTGATGAAAAAGGAATTGATCCAAATAGGATTGGAATCTATGGAGGAAGCTATGGTGGATTTATCACCCTTATGGCATTACTAACAGAACCAGGAAAATTTAAATGTGGTGCAGCTATTAGATCCGTTACAGACTGGGCACATTATAATCATGAGTATACTTCGAATATTTTAAATACACCTGTTACAGATAGCATTGCATTTAGAAGGAGCTCTCCCATTTACTTTGCAGAAGGTTTGCAAGATCATTTATTGATGCTTCATGGTGTATTAGATGATAATGTGCAATTCCAAGATGTTGTAAGATTGTCACAAAGATTCATTGAATTAGGAAAAGAAAATTGGGAATTGGCACTATTCCCTTTAGAGCCTCATGGTTTTAAAGAAGCATCTAGCTGGATTGATGAATACAAAAGAATCTTAAAACTTTTTGAGGAAAATTTAAGGTAATTTTATTTTAATTTCAATATTTCTGACCTTCTTCCAATTTTCATTGTTATGAAGTCTTTTTCTCTTTTAGGGTTTCTGGCTGGTGAATACTCTCTTCCATAATAGATAATCTGTAGATGTAGTTTATTCCATAATTCTATTGGAAATAACCTTTTAGCATCTTTTTCTGTTTGTACTACATTTTTTCCATTAGTAAAGTTCCAGCGATACATTAATCGATGGATATGCGTGTCAACAGGAAAGGCGGGTTCATTAAATGCTTGGCACATTACAACTGAAGCTGTTTTATGTCCAACTCCAGGCAATTCTTCTAATAATTCTATTTTGTCTGGAACATTACCACTGTATTTTTCAATAAGAATTTTTGATAAATGATAGATAGCAGCTGATTTTCTGGGTGATAATCCACAGGGTCTAATAATGGCTTTTATCTCTTCAATACTCAGCTTAATCATATCAAAGGGGTTATCTGCTTTTGCATAAAGCAAAGGAGTAATCTTATTGACCCTTTCATCTGTACATTGTGCTGAAAGAAGAACAGCAACAAGTAGGGTATAATGGTCTTTATGTTTTAATGGGATAGGAGGAGAGGGGTAAAGGCGTTCTAGCTCATTAATGACATAAGTTACTCTATCGGATTTAGTCATGTTAAATTCTTTTTAAATGAGTTTTTTCTATCCAACCTATTTCACCTTCTCCATGAGAGATTTCATACCAATACTCATTTTCATCAACGATCTTCACTTTATTGCCATCTCTTAACTCAAAGGCAGTAGGAGAATTTAATGATGGTTTCGTTTTTAATTCAACATAGGGAGAAAAAACGATTGCGAAATTAGATGGATTCATTTTAGTTTTACTTATTGAAGCAAAATAGATCAATGTAATGGTGATAAGTAAAAAGCCTAAAGCACTATAAAAACTAACTTTTTTATATTTCATATTATTGAATACAATGTAAATTAATAGTAATAAACATGCTAGAGAAACACTAATGATTGAGGCATAACCCCAGAAGTCTGCATTTTTATTTAGATAGCCATAAATAATATCATTTAGATGAACACCTTTATTTTTATTAGGTTGAACATTGATTATATTATTTACATGGTTTAAATTGTATTGAAGGTTCTTGTCATCAGGTGCAAGCTTCAATCCTTTTTCATAATAAAGAATGGATTGAGGAATACTGTCTAGTTTAAAATAAGTATTGCCTAGGTTTAAATAGAGCTCTTTAGAAAAATAATTATTCTTTACACAATTTAAGTATTCGAGTTTAGCATCATTGTAAAGTTCTTTTTCATATAAGGAATTGCCATTTTTAAAGCTAGAATTGGCGTCAAAACCCCATATTAAGCTTGGGAAGAAAAATAGAGTAAAAACAATTATGGAATTATATTTTAACATGCTTTTCAATTTTAATGATCAGGTTTTTACTTTTCTCAAATGTTTGATATGCATTTTCATCTTTTAAAGGGGCGTATTGGGCCATTTCACATTCTTGTAATAGATCTCCTAATTTTTCAATGTGTTCATTGTCAACTTTGTGCTTTTCTAAGGATGATTGAATGGTCTGTTTGTTGAGTTCGGCAACAGGCAGCTTGAATTTAAGAGAAATATATTCTATCCATGAACGATATAACTCATCATAAAACTTTTGATGATCTTGAGCTTTAAGGTGTTTTTCTGCCATTCTGAATTTTTTCTCCAGCTTTTTACCTGCATTTTTTCTTTTAATTAATTCATGATCGGTATTATTGATCTTGTGTCTGTAAATAAAAAAGAAAATACCAACTATGATAAAAGGAATGAATAGAATTATCCAATAATTGTTAGTGCCATAGAAAATTGATTTCTTCTGTCTAAGAACACTTTCATTTTCAATATGACGGATATCCTTATTTAAAATTTTTACTTTTTGAGGTGAGTTAGATGAAGTATTATCTGATTGGTTATTTAGTTGATTTTGATTATTGATTAATTTCCCATTCTTAAGTACATTGATTTCCTGCTCAGGATGTTTTAATTGAATGAATCTTTTTTTCTTTGGGTCGAAATATGAAAAGCTAATTTCAGGTATTTTATAGGCGCCATAGTGTCTTGGAATTAGAATGTAATTGATTTCTTTACTTCCATTAACACCATTAGATGTAATATTAATCTTGTCCTTTAATTCTGGAGGATATACTTCAAAAATAGAGGAGAATGCTAATTTGGGTATTTCAAGATGATTAATATTTCCATTTCCACTTATCTTTATGGAAAGATCCAATGGCTCATCAATATTAATTTCATTTATTGAAAGAGACACATCTAATTGATAATTATTGCCAACCTGTCCGTTAAAATCACCAGGCTTATTTTTTTTAGGAGTTGGGAGGACTTTTAAAGTAGGTGAATTACTTTTAAATGTTACTTCAGAACCCCATCCAAAAATTGATTGGTTAACCAATGCAACTAGCTTAATTTCAGGAAATTTAATTTCTCCTGTTGTTTGAGGTATGGCAATTTCTTTTCTAAGTGTTAGTACATTGTATGTCATTCCATTAATGATCTCTCTTTTTTGAGGCCATCCGTTTCCGCTATATTTCAATTCTTCTATCCAAAGCCCTTCCTTTAATGGAAAATCATAATTGGTAACCTGCATGCTATTGTATCTGGTATATATTTTATAGGTTACAAGCACACTCTCACCTTTATAGACTTTGTCCTTATTTAAATTGATTCTGGCAAATAAATCACCAGTGTTTTTCATTTTAGAGTCATCTGCTTTTTCTTCTTTTCCGCTAATAGGTTTATTACCTTTTGATACATTTATTACAATAGAATTTGTTGAATAAGTTTTCCCTTTAAAATTAGTAGTAGCAGGCCCTATTTTTAATTGACCAGTTTTAGTAGGTGAAAGTATATAGATTTCTGTCCATTTTTCTTTTTTATCTACTTTGCCATTGATAATAGACACAGAACTGGAAGAGCTCTTGAATGGACCTTGTAGTACTTTGAATTGTGAGAAACTAGTTTTGTTAATAGCGACCTTATTGTTAGATTGAATGGTGTACCTAATATAGTCATCAGATGTTATGTTGTTTTGATCTACAGTAGCTGAGAACTCTAAAGATTGAGCAATGGAAATAACACAACTATAAAACAGAAATGTAATGATTGAAATTAGATGAAAAATATGTCTTGAAATCCAACTCATATCACCAGTCTTTGTAATTTTTAGTACCGCCCTTTTTAGTTTTGAGTGAATCTTTCATCATTTGTTCCATTAATTTTTTTTCTTCATTATTAATGTCCTTGAGAATTTTCTCCATTTGGTCTTTAGAAATTTCACCTTCTTTTTCTTCCTCTTTCTCTTCGTTTTGTTGTTTTTGGTCTTGTTGTTTGGGATCTTTTTCTTCTTCCTCTTTTTCGTTTTTCTGTTCTTGATCTTGTTGATCTTCTTTGTTTTGTTCGTCTTTCTTTTCTTGCTGATCTTGTTGTTGCTGATCTTGTGAAGGTGGTGGAGGTGGTGGAATATGTTTTAAAGCAGATGATAGGTTGTACCTGGTTTCATCATCATTAGGATTGGCTCTTAATGCATTTTTATAATATTCTATGCTTTTTTTAAGGTCCTCAATATTTTCTTTTTCATTGCTATTTTCTTGATTCAAAATACTTTTAGCTGCCTTCTTTTTGTCATTCATGAATTTCTTATAGAATAAATTACCTAGATTATGATATGCCTCTGCTTTTAATTGATCATTTTTTTGACCTTCTATATATTGCTTATAATAATTTTCAGCATTTTCATGATTACCATTTAGGTAAGCGGCATTACCAGCATTATAGATAGCTTTCGAATATTCTTTGTCATTTTGATAAGCTTCTTCGAATAACTTTTGAGCATCCTCATAGTTTCCTTTTTCATAGGCTTTAATCCCTTCATTAAATTTAATTTTTGCATCAGATTGTGAAAACACAATAGTGAAACAACTAATACTTAAAAGGTAATATTTTAGGTAATTATTCATGTTTAAATAATTGTAATTTATCTGCAAATCTGCTTCTGTTTTCTGGAATAATTAAGTGTAATATAAACAATAGGATACCTATGAAAAGAAAACCCTGGAATTGATCATCATATTTAGTGAAGATCTCTAATTCATCTGCTCGTTTTTTACTGTCGTCAAGGTTTTCCAATATGTTATCAATATTAATTATTCTTTTATCTGCTCTAGTATAGGATCCTTTACTAGACATAGCAATTTCTTTTAAACTTTGTTCTTCTAACTTAGTAGTAATAGTTCGTCCTTCATTGTCTTTTTTGTAAGATTTAATCTTATTGTTTTTTCTAATTGGGATTAATCCACCTTTTAATGTGCCAATTCCTACTGTATTAATGGAAATAGCATGCTTTTTATTAACCATATTGGCTAATTGAATAGGACTGGTTTCATGATTTTCCCCATCAGATAATAAAATAATAGACCTTTTAATATCTCTCTCAAGGTCAAATGATTGGGCACATATTTTAATTGCTTTGTTTAGATCGGTACCATATGAAGGGATAAGATCTGTATTTACATTGTCTAGTGACATTATTGCCAGCTCATGATTGATACTTAATGGCTGAAGAGAAATAGCATCACCTGCAAATAGTACAATACCAATTTTATTTCCTTTTAATTCATCGATTAACTTTTTAATGTAGCTTTTAGCTATATATAGCCTGCTTTTTTCTGGGAGTATGTCTTCTGTAAGCATGCTTTTACTGATATCTAATGCAATCATTACATCAATGACTTTTCGTTCAATTATTTTTTTGTTTTCACCATATTGAGGATTAGCTAGAGCAATAATGAAAAACAACAATCCTAAATTCAGTAAAAGGAATTTTAAGATAGTTCTGAAATTTGAAATTATAGGATGAGTATAAGGTAATAATTTACTAGAGCTATATTTAAGAATGGCTTTGTTCTTCCAATTAAGCCTCAGGGTCCAAATAATTAATATAATAGGTAGCAAAAGTAAACCCCATAAGTAATGTGAATGCTCAAACCTGAATTCTTCCATCCCATTTAAGAAATAGGTGTAGTATGAGTATAGAATCCCTAATAGTATTAATTCTATGGTCAAAATGATAAAAAAACCATTTTTAAAATTAAATTGATATTTAAACTGTTGTTCCAAATTCAATGTATTGTTTTAATTATCAAATTCTTAGTAAAGAAACCAGCTAATAATAGTAAAAGACCTAGACCAGTAAATAGACCACCTTTTTCAGGAAGATCTATTTCATATTGCTGATCATTAGGAATCTCAGCTTTTTCTAGTAGGTTAATTTCATTATAGATCTTTTTTAACTTTTCATTATTTGTTGCTCTATAATATTTTCCGCCTGTAAGCTTCGCAATTTCTTTCAGTGACTTTTCGTCAATCTCTACTTTTTGATAATCATAGATGTACCTTCCAAAGTGGTCAATAGCAACAGGAGTTTTTGCCTTGCCATTGGTGCCAACTCCAATGGTGTAAATTTTTATTTTTTCATTTTTAGCAATTTCCGCGGCAGTTATGGGGTGTAATTTCCCAGCAGTTGTCTTTCCGTCTGTAAGAAGAATGAGCACTCTACTGCCTTTATTCTTACATTCTTTTAAACGATTAACACCTACAAGTAAGCCTTCTGCAATTGCCGTTCCAGGGTTTCTTTGTAATAATCCAGTTTTAGCTTTATTGATCTTGTTGGAAATATCTGCGAAGTTGGATGTTAGAGGGCATTGAGTATATGCAGCACCCTCAAAAACAACTAATCCCAACTGATCATTAGGTCTATCTTTGGCAAATTGAATGGCTACTTTTTTTGCAGCTTCAAATCTGTTAGGTTTAAAATCTTCTGCTAGCATACTTGCTGATGCATCTAAAGAGATCATGATGTTAATACCTTCAGTCAATTGCTTTTTTTGAAATGCCATTTCATACTTTAATTGTGGGCGTGAGAGGGCAATGATAAACAAGCCCAATGCGATTAATTTAGAAGTAAATAATAAATGATTGATCCATGCAAAATAATTATTAGATGCGCCTTCTAATAATTGAGTAGATGAAGTTTTAATTGAACCATCATATTTGGAGATTTTAGATAAATAAAAAATAGAAATGAAAGGAATTAAGTAAAGAAGATATATATAATTATAGGATGAAATTCCAAATAATTGATCCTCAGAAGGTGAACAATTAAAATAGTTTAATATTTCTTTATAAAAAAAAGAGATAAGAAATACTAATAAGAATTGTACTCCAATAAGAAAGATATGTCTATTGTTGTATTTCATGTACTTTGTTTTCTTCTAATATTTTTTCTTTTTCAATCAGCGTTCTGGAAAACCCAATGGCAAATACATTTTCTTCCTGGCTAGGTGTTTGTTTAGCAAATTTCACCATATTGGAAATGTTGAATAGTTTTTCAAGTTGAGCTAAATCATCTTTTGGTATTGATGACAGCCTTAATTCATTTAAAATTTCATTACTTGTTTTTTCAAAAGTTAGTGTATTGTATTTGTAGGCGATGAACTCCCATAAGACCTCATCAATTTTAGAAAAATATGCTTTATGTTTTCCGTTTTGCCATAACTTTAATGCTTCAATCTCATCTAGAGCTAATAATAATTTTACTGTAACAGGGATTTGATCAGCTTTTTCTGAAATGTCCTTTTTCTTCCTGATCTTGAGGAAATAATAGATCACTGAAAAAACAACTATTAAGGTGCTAATTAAAATGAGCCAATTTTCTATCATCCAATTAAGAATAGCTTTAAGCTTCATTAATATATTTTCCCAAAAAGTAAAGGGGTCTTCTTTAATATCCTTGATGTCTTTAATTTCATTAACGTTGCTTATTCTAACAGGGTTAATGACAATTAATAATGAATTTGAATAGATAGAATCATTTCCTATTGTAGCTACTTTTGGAGGTAATTCAAATTTACCAGAATCAAAATTGGCAATAATTATTTCCTGTGAAATTTTAAGAAAAAGGTCTCCGTTTTCATCATTAAATGAAAAGCTCTCTATCGGATTTACTTTTCTTAGCTCCCAGTTGTTGCCTAATGAATCTGAAAGATCAGGGAATTGTACTGTTTGTGGATCAATAGAGCCGGGATATGTTAATTCATAAATAATAGCAACTTCTTCACCTAATAAAATTTGATTGGTATCAGCTGTAGCCTTAAATGAAGTGGCTTGACCAAATGCAAATATTGGTAAAGAACAAAATAGTATGTGAATGATTCTTTTCATCTTTTTTTGAATACATTCATTAAGGGTTTAATATATCCTTGATCAATATTGATGTTGGCAAAGTCAACATTAGATCTTCTAAAAGACTCTAAGGTTTCATGTTCTTTTCTGATAGCATTGTTGTGGTATTGTAGTCTGTTCTTTTTTGAGCTGGTATTGACCCATTTTATAGCACCTGTTTCACTGTCTTTAAGCTGGGTAATCCCAATATTCGGAAGGTCCTTTTCTCTTTTATCAAAAATTCTTAATGCGACCAAATCATGTTTTTTACGTGCTATTTTCATGGATTTTTCAAAACCGTCATCTAAAAAATCTGAGATTAGAAATGCAATGCTTCTTTTTTTAATCATGTTGTTAAAATGTTTTACAGCAAGATCAATATTAGTTTTTGTATTGGAGGGTTTAAACTCAATGAGCTCCCTGATAATTCTTAAGATGTGTTTTTTTCCTTTTTTTGGAGGGATGAAGAGTTCTATTTTATCAGAAAATAGAAGGGCTCCAATTTTATCATTGTTTTGTGTTGCAGAAAATGCCAATACAGCACTTATTTCTGCAATTATTTCTTTTTTCAGCTGCTCTCCAGATCCAAAAATTTCAGAACCAGAAATATCTACCAATAACATAACAGTTAGCTCTCTTTCCTCTTCAAAAACTTTAACATAAGGGTGATTGTACCTTGCTGTTACATTCCAGTCTATTGTTCTTATGTCATCTCCTGGCATATATTCTCTAACTTCAGAAAACGCCATTCCTTTGCCTTTAAAAGCTGAATGGTATTCTCCAGAAAAGATCTGGTTAGATAGATTTTTAGTTTTGATCTCTATCTTTCTTACTTTTTTTAGTAATTCTTTTGTATCCATTAAGCTATAACATTAAGGAACATCTACTTTATTAAGGATGGTATTGATGATCTCTTCAGTTGTAATATTTTCTGCTTCTGCTTCATAGCTTAGCCCTATCCTGTGACGTAGTACATCATGACAAACAGCTCTTACATCTTCAGGAATGATATAGCCTCTTTTTCTTAAGAAAGCATAGGCTTTGGCAGCACTGGCAAGAGCAATACTAGCTCTAGGAGATCCTCCAAAATCTATGAGTGGTTCAATATCATGGAGATTATAGCTGGATGGTTCTCTTGTAGCAAAAACTATATCTACAATATATTGCTCTATCTTTTCATCCATATAGATCTTTTTGACAACTTCTCTTGCTTTAATAATCTGTTTTGGATCTATTACTTTGTTGGGTACAGGCATTCCTTCAGTAGATACGTTATTTCTAATGATGAGCTTTTCTTCTTCTCTTTTTGGGTAGGGGAGCACTACCTTGAGCATGAATCTATCGACCTGTGCTTCGGGCAATGGATAGGTTCCTTCTTGCTCAATTGGATTCTGAGTTGCCATTACTAAAAATGGTTCTGGTAATTTATAAGTTTTGTCACCTATTGTTACTTGTCTTTCTTGCATAGCTTCAAGAAGAGCACTCTGAACCTTAGCTGGTGCACGGTTGATCTCATCAGCTAAAATGAAATTTGAGAAAATAGGGCCTTTTCTAGAAATAAACTCTTCTTTCTTTTGATTATAGATCATGGTGCCTAATAAATCGGCAGGTAGTAGATCTGGTGTAAATTGGATTCTATTGAATTTGGCATCGATCGTTTTAGAAAGGGTGCTTATCGCTAATGTTTTGGCTAAACCAGGAACACCTTCTAAAAGGATGTGTCCATTTGATAGTAGTCCAATCATAAGACTTTCGATCATTTTTTTCTGACCAATGATCACTTTTTTTACTTCAAGATTAAGAAGGTCTAAAAAAGCACTTTCTTTCTGAATAAGTTCATTTAATTCACGAATATCTGCAGACGCATTATTTGTAGGTTCATTTATCATGTTTACCTCATTTTTTTCTTCCATAATTGTATCTTAATTCAGCTTTTAAATATTATATAGGTAAAATTCAGAATTATTGGATTGAATGTTGAATTTATCTTGTTAATAAATGTTAAGTGTTTTTTAATTAGTTTTTTATAATTGTTGAATTTTTAAAAATCAAAAAAACTATTTTTGATTTATGAATAAAAAAGGATTACTACTACAGGATTGTATCAAAGATGTAAGAACATTTCATGATGCATTTTCAATCGAAAATGAAGAAAAACCAAAAGCATTAATTTCAGATAATGACATTCTTCTTCGTTTTAATTTAATGAGAGAAGAAAATGAAGAATATTTTGAAGCTGCTAAAGAAGGGGATCTTATTGAAATTGCTGATGCTTTAGGGGATATGCTTTATATTTTATGTGGAACAATCCTTAAACATGGGATGCAGGATAAGATTGAAGAAGTTTTTACAGAGATTCAAAGAAGTAATATGAGTAAGCTGGATAAAGATGGTAATCCAATTTATCGAGAAGATGGTAAAGTGCTAAAATCTGATCAGTATTTTAAACCAAATATCAAAGCTATTTTAGATAGAGAGCCTGAGCAGATTACATGATCTTTAATGAAATCCAATGGCTGTATTAGGTGATTGAATCTTATTTTTAAGGGCAATCATTTTTATACAAGCAATAGCACATTCAATTCCTTTATTTCCATGCTTGCCTCCAGAACGATCAATGGCTTGTTGCATGGTATCATCTGTTAAAACTCCAAAAATAACTGGTTTGTTATATTTTAAACTTACTTGCATAACACCATTGGCAGTACCCTCACAGACAAAATCAAAATGTTTGGTCTCTCCTTGTATTACACTTCCTATAGTGATGACTCCATGAACATCAGTAGATTCCAATAAGTATTGAGCTCCTAAGGGTAATTCAAATGCACCAGGCACATGATGAATGATTATATTTTTTTCTGGAACATTTAACTCCTTTAATGTAGATACTGCCCCATTTAAAAGCTGATCAGTAATTTTATTATTCCATTCAGAGACAACAATTCCAAATCGCATTTTTTCAGCATTTGGGAGATCAGATTTATTAAAATGAGATAGATTCTTCTGGTCTGTAGCCATTTTAATTGGATTGTTCTTCTTCTTTATATATAGGAGAACCTAATTTTAATGATTCTAAGTATTTCTCAGCAATATAAGATTCGCTATATCCAGGATAGTTATAAACTATTTTTTGATAAATAGCCATGGCTTTTTTGTAGTCTTTTGCAAGCTCTTTAGCTTTTGCAGCTTTCATCATAAACATAGGAGTGGTAAGCTGGTTATCCTTTTTTGAATATGCTTTATAGTAATAACTATAAGCTTTACTAACATTACCTAATTGCATGTATGCATCTCCGATTGCACCAATAGCCATTGTTCCTAAAATCTCATCTTCAAAATCCACCTTGCTTAGTGCCTTAATAGCTTTATCATATTCTTTAATATTTAAATAAGCGATGCCAAGATCATATTGAGCAAGTCTTCCTCCATCGTAGCCTTCATATTCTTCAATTACTTTCAATAATCCAGGATAGGTCATCATGCTATCACCATTTATTGCATTTAATATAGAGTTGTCAATTTTATCGTTAAGTCCTTGAGCTTCAAAATCAAGAATTGCAGATTCAGCCTGCCAAAGTTTTGAGATAGATTCTTTTTGTTTAGGTTGTACATAAAAGTAATCCCACGCCATAAAAGATCCCCATACAAGTAGGGCTAATCCAATAACTCCTGAAATAATATTAATAACCAATTTGTTCTTTTGATAAAATTCAGAACTGTCTTCTCCAAGATATTCTTGAAAGTTATTTTTTTTAGTTGATTTTTCTATTGGTGCTTCTTCTTCTATTTCTGACATGATCAGCTATTTATTTATTTATTGGGTGCAAAAATAGTTTTTTTAAGATAAATTGCATAAGCTTTCTTCATAGTAGTATTTTTGTTTGATGCATTTATCCAAATTATCCTTATTAAATTTTAAAAATTGTCTTGAAGTTTCATTCAATTTCTCTGATAGAGTGAATTGTTTTTTAGGAAATAATGGTCAAGGTAAAACCAATATTTTAGATGCTATACATTATTTAAGTTATACTAAAAGTTATTTTAATTCTATTGATAGTCAGAATATTTCCTTTAATCACCCATTTTTTGTAATCCAAGGAGAATTTATTCTAGAAAATGAATTACAGAATCTTTATTGTGGGATGAAGAGGGGGGAGAAAAAAATATTTAGAAAAAATAAAAAAACTTATTCTAGATTGGCAGACCATATAGGATTTTTGCCAGTTGTTATGATTACTCCCTATGATAGTAATTTAGTATTGGATGGTAGTGACGTAAGAAGAAAGTTCATTGATGCTCTTATTTCACAATTCAATAGAGAGTATTTAGAAAATTTGATCTTTTATAATAAGATCTTAATTCAAAGAAATACTTTGTTGAAAAAATGGGCTGAGAATGGTGTTTTTCAGAAAGACCTATTAGATATTATTGATGTTCAATTGATTGATAAAGCAAAATTTATTCATAGTATAAGAGCTCAATTTTTAAAAAGTTTTATTCCTGAATTTAATGAATATTACAAAAAAATTGCACAGGTTGATGAGCATGTAGAATTAGTTTATGAATCATCCTTGAATAATGAAATGATGGAAGATTTGCTGAAAACTAATTTAAATAAGGATAGAAAGCTTAAATATACTTCTGATGGAATTCATAGAGATGATCTTTTATTTAAGATCAATGATCATCCGCTTAAAAAGTATGGTTCTCAAGGTCAGCAAAAATCTTTTTTGATAGCATTAAAGCTGGCTAAATTTAATTTTATAAGAGAAAAAAAAGGATTTACTCCTATTTTACTTTTAGATGATATTTTTGATAAATTAGATCATAATAGGGTAAATTATATAGTGGATTTAATAGAAAAAGAAAAATTAGGTCAAACTTTTATTACAGATACTGACATTAAAAAAGTGCCAGGTATTTTAAAAGCAATGAAAGTTGATTTTAAAGCATTTGAGATTCAACAAGGATCTTCAAAAGAATTATAATTTATGGCTAAGAGAGATTCAAATAATGAGAAAATGGATGATGTTTTTAAAAAACTGATCCGTTCTTATGGTATGACTTCAAGATTCAATGAATTTGAAGTTGTTCAAGTGTTTTCTGAAATTATGGGTCCAGTAATTATGAAAAAAGTTTCCAATGCATATGTGTATCAGCATAAATTATTTCTTGAGTTATCTAGTGCACCTTTAAAACAGGAGCTTAGTATGGAGAAAACTAAGCTGATTAATATGATCAATAAAGAATTAGGACAGGATTATTTAAAAGGAATTATTATAAAATAACTTATCCTAAGGATACATCTAGAATCATCATTACAATAAAACCAGCAATTAATCCCATTGTAGCCAAATCTGTATGGCCACCTCTTTGACTTTCAGGAATTACTTCTTCAACAACAATAAAGATCATTGCACCTGCAGCAAAAGCCAATGCATAAGGTAAAATAGGCAGTACCTGAATAACTATCAATGCTCCAATTACTGCAAAAATAGGTTCTACAATTGCAGATAATTGTCCCCATTGCCAAGATTTCCATTTACTTACTCCTTGTCTTCTAAGAGGCATAGAAACTGCAAAACCTTCTGGAAAATTTTGTATACCAATACCAATGGCCAAAGCAATAGCAGAGCCCATAGTGAAAACCGTATTGTTATCTAGCCCCATTATTTCTGGTGATGAGAGCGCTCCAAATGCAACTCCAACAGCTAGCCCTTCTGGAATATTATGTAATGCAATGGCTAGTACCAATAATATGGTTTTTCTCCAATTCGTTGACATTCCTTCAGCTTCTTCTCTTTTAGCAAATAAATGTAAGTGTGGAATAATTTTATCTAATCCAAATAGAAATAACGCACCTAAAAAGAAGCCAATAGCAGGAGCTATCCAGGATGGTGTATTACTTAGTCCCATTTCATTTTGCATTTCTACATATTCAATAGCAGGAGAAAGTAGTGACCAGAAACTTGCAGCTATCATCACACCTCCAGTAAATCCTAAAGAAATATCTAGTATTTTTCTATTGGACGCACTAAAAAAGAATACAAGTCCTGCACCAACAGCAGTAAGTCCCCAAGTGAATAAACCAGCAATAAGTGCTTGAATTACAGAGTTTTGTTCAATAAACCATTGATAGATATTGTTCATTATTTTGTGTTAATTAATATGTTTTTTGCTACTGCTGAGCTTATCTGAATATTTTTATTATCAATTATTATCTCTAATGATTGATCAAATTCAATTTTGTCAACTACATTAATTTTTGTTCCTAGGTGGATATTTATTTTATCTAAATATTGTAGAAATGAAGGTGTGTCTAAAGAAACACCAACTACTTGACCAATTTTATTGATGGGTAATTCAATTAATGGAATTGAGAATGATTTAGGAATTTCACCATTGATGTTAGGAATAGGATCGCCATGAGGATCAAACATTGGATTCCCTAAATAATCATCCAATCTATTAACTAATTCAGATGAATTGATGTGCTCTAGTTGTTCTGCAATTTCATGCACTTCATCCCATTTAAAATTCAGATTAGTTACTAAGAAAGTTTCCCATAATCTATGTTTACGAATAATGGAAAGTGCTATTTTTTTCCCCTCTTTTGTTAATGTAGCCCCTTTGTATTTTTTATAATTGATCCATCCTTTATCAGATAATTTTTGAAGCATATCAGTTACACTTGATGCTTTCATTTTTAAATAATTAGCTATATCTGTTGTTGAGATAGGATTATCATCTTTCCATAAGCTATAAATAGCTTTTAAGTAATCTTCTTCAGATCGACTTCTCATAATTATATTTTGTTACAAATATATATAATTTAGATGTGCCTAAACTAAATTTTAGCTTTGGATAAATTCAGTAAATTAAACACCTCTACTATCAGATTATAGACCCTTTTTAATTAGAAGAGATTAATTTGTTGGAGATAACAAATTTAAAGGGCAGACATAACATTTCTTGGAAATTCAAGCCGGATTCTAGCATGTCAAGATCTTGAGGGTCGTAGATCCAACAAATTTTTAAATCAATTCGACTAAAACTTGATATTTCTTTAAATTCTTTAAGAATGCTATAAAGATATTTTGCAGAAGATGAGTTGAAATACTCAAATTCAAATTCTACATTTATTTCTTTAGTTTGACTTTCGATATGTGAAAGGAAATAGTTTAACATTTTATATTCAACTAGCCATTTAATAATAGGTTGATAAAATATTTTGTTGTGCTCTAATCTTGATATTCCTGAAAACCTCATATGATTGAGTTGTTTACTAAGAATGACTTGAGGGCTTTTTTTAGTTTTAGGCAGATGAATATTTTTCATTTTTATTTTAATCAGTTATGATTGATTCATTTAATAGGGGCATATCAATTTTGTTATTATCTCTAATTCTGAATTTTAATAATATTTCATGTGTCCCAGAGCTGTGATTGCTCAGATCAGTAAAATTCATTTCGTATCCATATGATAAAATAAAATCCTCAGCAATGGTACAGCTTGCCATAGCAAGTAATTCATTGGAAGTCCTATAGGATGATCCAATACTAAATTTGTTTTTATAATCAATCTGAGAGTTGAAATCGAATTGTATTGGAGCTCCAGCAACTTCTTTTATTAGAAAAGATGTTTTTAAATCTAAGTCTTTATTGATCTCAAACGAATAACCAGAATGTATATATATATGAATGTTATTCTTGTTAAACTGTATATTTCCTTCGTGTTGTGTAGTGTAAATTACATTTGTTTGAAGAATTGTGGGGATTGAGATTCCTATATTAAACTTATTCCAGTTGAAATAAGTCCCAAATTTAAAGTTGGGAAGCACTACCGTTGGTATACCAGAAGTAAAAACAGGATCATTAGGACTGAATACCTGAATTTGAGTAAAGTCACTTTTATGAAACCCTAATAATCCAGCTAGGCTCATTGTTAAACTGCTGTTTTTTCCAGTTTTTAAATTATGTGCATAAATAGCTGATAGCTCTTTTAGATCATTAATTGCAATTTTATCATTAACAAGACTTAATCCTAAAAAATCCTTGTTGTTTTTTAAAGGAAAATTAATATTCAATCCTTGTATTACAGGTGCTCCTTCAATTCCTGTCCATTGAGATTTATGAAATATTGCTCCATTAATGTCTTTATCCTCACTTATGCAAGCAATGTTCATAAATGGCTGATGTACCATGTATTGTCCAATGTGTAATTGATTTTGCGAAAAATTACTTTGATAAATAATGATCGATATAATTACTATTAGTTTTTTCATGAATAATCGTTTAATGTTGAGATAAATTCAAACTTTTTAATTGATTGTTATCAAATTTATTGGTGATCTGATTTTTATGTTATCCCCCATAAAGGGGAATTATTTAATTTATTGAGATCTAACTTCAATGAATCCATTCATAGGTTCCGATCCATCTCCTAGTTTTAGAATGTAGAAATAAGATCCATCAACTACTTTGTCACCTCTTAAAACAAACTTTGTGTTTTCATTTTGTCCAAACCAATCATTGAGGTAAGGTGATGCTTGATATATTATATCTCCCCATCTATTGAATATTACCAGCTCATTTTCTGGAAAAAATTCAATATGCTGTATTTCAAAAAAGTCATTTAACCCGTCTCCGTTTGGAGATACTCCATTAGGCACTTCTACTTTTTGTATTCTTTCCACCTCTATAATAAGCCAAGCTTTTTCACAGATATTATCACATATGCTATCACATATGGAATATTCTAAGCTGTCGATTCCGAAAAATCCGATATTTGGAAGATAAGAGATTTCACCATTTCCTAAATAAATGGCATTTCCATTGTTTGGATAGTTTAGAATTGTAATTGTATTATTATCTCCTATGTCGTTTAGATCAACTAAAGTGCTTACAGCAGTTTGATAGGGTGTTTGATTGTAATCATTTTGTGCAAGGACTGTAGAAACATCATTAAACCCAATATTAAAACTAGTATTAATCATACATCCTATTGAATCAATAATCTGTAGTTGATATTCACCCTGAACAATGTCCTGTATGTTCAATGAATTTGAAATTACTTGGTTGTCGAATAGCCAACTATAACTGTAACTTGGATTCCCTCCAGAAATTATAATTCCACTAATACTACCTCCAATGGAACAATTCTCATCCTCAATCATTAAATCTTGCAGAGTTATTTGTAAAGAATCACTAACAAAAATATTAATTGAATCTGTCGTAAGGCACCCATTTGGTGAGGTAGCAATTACAATATATTCAGTGTCAAATATGGGGTTTACTAAATGTGATGCTCCAGACCCTAAAGATTGATTCCATTGATAGGTTAATAATGAGTTATTAAGATTTAATAAAACATTTTCACCAGGACAAATAGTAGTGTCAGGACCTGCATTAATCTGAATACCAACTGTGTCCCATGCAATTGTAATACTGTCCATGAAGGTACATCCATTTATACCTGTTGCTAATAAATTATAAGTGCCAGCTTGATCGATCCAAATAATAGAATCGTTATTATTGTTTAATATATTTCCATTTATAGTCGACCATGTATAGTTTGGAGCTCCAAGGGCTTCTAATGAAATATTAGCATGATTACAATTTATTGAGGGATTGGATGAGTTTAATGTAAAATTAGGTGTGTTTAAATCTTCAATTATTGTGATGCTGTCTTTGCTAACACATCCATTTACTCCACTGACCTCTACAATATATGTGCCTTCTTCATCTATAAAAATCGAAGAGGAATTAGACCCGTTTATAATATTACCATCTAAAGTAGTCCATTCATATAAGTGGCCGCCAGTAGCTGAAATATTAGCTATTGTGCTATCACATGTTAAAGTGTCTGAAGAAGTGTTTATATTAATTACGGGTATGGAACTATTTGATGACACATATAACATTGAATTTGTAGTACAACCATTTGTGCCAGTTACTTCAACAATATAAAGACCTCCTGAATTAATTGAAATAACTGAATCGTTAGTTGATGAAATAATATTTCCGTTAATAGTAGACCAATTGTAAAAAACGCCACCAAAAGCAAATAGGTTGATAATGGTGTCAATACAATTAATTTCTTTAGTTAAAGCGTTAATACCTACACTTGGTAAATTAGTATTAGTTGTTATTGTTATTTCAGTAGAATCCATGCATCCATTATTACCAGTAATAATTACTTGATAGGTTCCGGCATTATCTATTAAAATTGAGGAAGTATTGGATCCAGATAAAATGTTTCCGTTCAATGTGTTCCAATTATATATAGCTCCACCATTGGCAGATAGTGTAATGATGGTGTCAATACAATTTAATTCAGAATTACTTACAGTTGTTGTGATTCCTGGTATTGAGAAATCTTGTTGAATAGAGATGCTATCCTGAACAGTACATCCATTTGGACCTGTTGCTGTTACTAAATAAGTACCACTTTGATCAACATTAATGTGAGACTGATTGACATTTCCAATTATGTTGCCATCATTTGTAGACCAATGGAAATTAGCTGTTCCAATTGCTTGTAAATCTATAGTGGGTTGATTACAATTTAATTCTATAAAAGTCGAATTAATATGCACTGTTGGTTCGGATATATCTGTATATATAGTAATGCTATCTGTTGATGTACATCCGTTAATATCAGTAACTAGCAAGGTGTAAGTTCCATTTTGATTAACTATGGGATTTGCCGTATTCCCTCCTGATGCTATGCTGCCATTATTAGTAGTCCATAAATAAGATACTCCTCCTGAACCGTTTAGATGAATGGTCTGATTAATACAATTGATCGTATCATTTGATGAAGAGATACCTACAATGGGGGGCGCTGGTAGGTTATGTTGTATTTGGTTGCTTCTACTGCAATTTCCATCTGCGTAATAAGTGACTAATTCATATTGACCATTAGGGAAATTACTTAGATTTAAATTTGAATTAGTTTCCCCAATTATGGCAACACCATTTTCATACCATTGATAACCTGTTGTAGTAGAGCTACTGTTAGTACCTGCAAATGATGCTATTTTATTTCCTTCACAAGAATTACCCGTTACATTTATTGATGAGGTTGGTGGGGGTGTAAAGTTTTCTTCAAATAATTTAAAGTTGTCTAAATAATAATAATCCCATCTACCATTCCAGTTTAGAGATCCACCTAACTGCATCATTCCACCAATTGGATTATTACAATTTGGACCAATCATTATTGCTTTTATATTAGTAGGTGCAGTAAAATGAATGTTACCTTGTACCCAAGAATTTGTATTGGTTGTAATAGTTTGAGATCCTAATATAACCCAATTTGGATCTATAGCTGTAGGGCACAGTGAACCAGGTACTTGAGGAAAAGAATTTAAAGGTGAAATGCTTTGGTATCCATATATTACCAATTCCATGTTGGCATTACTAGTTCCAATATAATGAGGAGCCCATTGGAAAGTAGATAATCCTGTTCCACTAGCAGCTGTTATGTTGTAAGTAAAGTTATAATTGATTCCTGAGCTTAGAGGGCTATTTAGTACAGTTCCAATATATTCTTTCCAAATATTACCAATCCAAATATCGTGACCGTCTCCGATTCCTACATATCCAGTCCCATCTGGATAGGGAACACTTGGAGGTGTTAATTCAACACTAGACTGCCAACCACAATTATAATAGTCAGAAGTAGCGCTGTTTCCTCTTTGCCAATTAAATAGTTCAGATTCAATGTATCCATTATGAGTTCCATCATTTTGTAAATGTGGGCAATGTTTGAATTGTTCAAAGGAAGGATTAGGTATTGAATTGTTTGGAGTGATAGATGTAATGCCATTACAATCACATTCAGGATCATTTAGATCAATTAATCCATCAAGGTCATCGTCAATTCCATTAGAGCAATTTTCTTGGGAGAAGGAAAAATTAAATGATAGTAGAAGGATTAGCTGAAAAACATATTTAAGTGGGTTCATATTAAATTATTTTAAGCTAAATTACTTTGACTGTAATGGGGATAATATCCCCCCAATGGGGGAATTATTTTAGTAAATTAACATGACCTACTTTTGTTATTAAATCTAGATTGTGTTCTTTTCTAGCTTCAATTTTCCAAACATAAACATCTGTTTGAACTATGCTACCATTAAGTCTCCCATCCCATCCATTCTCTTTTATGTTGGTGTCAAAGATGACTTCTCCCCATCTATTGAATATCATGAATCTATAGCCATCATTTGATATGCCATGCATTTCTGGTTTGAACACCTCATTAATTCCATCGCCATCTGGAGTAAATGCATTGGGTACATAAATTCCTGATTCCCCATTTACATATACAAAATCACAATATTGATCGGTACAGCCGTGAAGTGTACTAACATCTAAACAAATTTCATAAGTGCCTGTTTGATATTCGGGGAAAATGAATATAGGCTCACTGTTGCTTGAGCTACCTAATGAATTGAAATCCCAATTGTAATTGTCTGCAATAGTAGATTGATCATAAAATTCAAAATAGGGATAATACATGCTTGCAGATAGACTAGAGGTTGTGAAATTTGCAATAGGTAGAGGATGAATTCCTACAAATGAATGATAAGTTACTTCGTTTAAACAACCTTGGTCACTAATTGTGGTTAATGTGATGTCATAATAGTCGCTTGAAGTTCCATTATTTTCATAGCAATGATCAGGGTGTTGTAAATTAGAATGAGTTCCATCTCCTAGGTTCCAATTATATGATATGATGTTCCCATTGCTAATTGTAGAATTATTTTGGAAATCTACACACCATATAGAACATCCCATTGGATTGGGACTCATAAAATCAGCTACTGGATTGGGGTGAACAGTAATTAGTATTGAAGTATCATCTACACATCCATTATCTGTAATTATTTCGAGTTGAACATTAAATGCTCCTTCTTGAGAAAATTGATAGGAAGGGTGTTGTGTGTTGGTTACTGCACCATTGTCATTAAAATTCCAATTCCATGATGTAATATTATTATTAGTATGATTGTTTGATACTGTTGAAAGGTCAGTAAAGTTAATGGCTTCGCCAAAACAGGTGTCATTTGCATTAAAAAAAGCAATGGGGTTAGGGTAAACCTCTATTTGACCTATTACTGAATCAGTACATCCATTTGAGCTTTCGGACATCAAGGAAACGGTATAGATTCCTTCTAAAGTAAATTGTTCTGAGGGTTGAAATTGATTAGATGAGTTTCCATTTCCAAAATCCCATAAATAGTTGATAATATTACCATTATTAATAGAAGAATTATTTACAAAATTAACAATGGAATCTGCACAGATATTTCCTGCGGAAAACTGAGAATTTGGTAGCTCGTATATTTCTATTGGTTGGGTTATTGAATCTCTACAATTATAAGTATTAATAACTACTAATGAGACATTATATGTTCCAGGGTTGTTGTATAGATGTGAAGGGGAAGCTATATTGTAATCTATTGTATTGTTTTGATCTATATCCCAATTCCAAGTTGATATTGATCCATTATTTGCTAGCGATAGATCGTTGAATTGTGCTAATTGCATAAAGCAAGTATCTGTGAAATTAAATAGAGCAGTAGGAAGCTCAGCTACATAAACAGTATCTGTTATAAAAGAGACACACCCACTGTCAGATTGTGCTTGTAATGTTATGTTGTAGGTGCCAGATTGATTGTATGTGTGAGTTGGAGAAATTGCATTAGAATTAATACTGTTATTATCAAAGTCCCATGAATAATTCACAATGTTTCCAGAATTTATAGTAGATAAATTTGTGAAAGTAGTTGCTTCACCTAAGCATACAATGTTGGGAGAGAAATTAGGTATAGGAACAGGGTTCACTGTAATTGGCATAATTATATTATCGTAACACCCATAGGATGTTTCTACAGTAAGTGAGGCGTTGTAGCTTCCAGATGAAATATACCCATTGGTAGGGTTTTGAGTGTTATTATCAATAACTCCATCTGATGTAAAATCCCATTCCCATGAAGTAATAGCTGCATTAAATGCTTGAGAAAGATCTGTAAAATCAGTAACTGTTCCCTCACAAACATAATTGGCTTCAAATGCTGCTTCTATTCCTTGAACATCGACTATATGGGTGAGTGTATCAAAACAACCCGATCCAGAAGGACTAAGGACACCCGTAATTAATTGAATTTCATAAGTTCCTACTGAGTCATAAAAATGATTGGTATTATTTGTTGACTGTAATGGCGAACCATCTCCAAAGTCCCAACTCCAATATCCAATATTTGAACCAGGTGATGAAGTGCTGAGATCTGTAGGGGAGAAGTTCTCGTCTAAACAAAGGGTATTGTCAACTGTGAAATTAGTAGTTGGAACACCAGGTGCAACATCGATAGTTGCTGAAAAAGTAGCATTACAAACAGCTCCTTGTACTGGAGTAGCAACAACGGTATATGTTCCAGCAAGATTGGTGGTAATACTTTGAGTAGTAGCTCCTGTGTTCCATAAATAAGAGATGGCTCCATTAGGTGCAGTGAATGTGACAGGCTGATTGTCGCAAATTTCTGTTCCTGGAGGAATTAATTCAAGAGATTGGCATTCAGCATCTATGTATGCATATCCATAATGACCTCCTTGATCACAATCTCCAGATACAAATTCAACCGTTACATTGGTTCCTAAATAAGGCTCAAGTGGAACAAATACAGTATGCCAGTCTCTGTACCATCCTCCAGAGTAAGGACTCCAAGTAGAATCAAGGTTTCCTCCTGCTACTACTAAGTATTCCCCACAGGTAATGAGGTTTCCCATATGATCATACACATTTACTTTAAAAAAAGGCATGTCTCCATGAGAATGTCCTGGGTCTTCTAATACAACGGCAAATGAATATTGAAAATTGGCATTTGATGAGTCGACTATAAATGTCCTTCTTGCAGCAGCAGCTCCATATCCAGTATTTGTGTAGTCTCCTATCATTAAGGAATAGTTTCCTGAATTTGGATTTACTCTTGGAAATCCACCTTGAGGATCATTCCCGCCATTGTAGATGGTGAAATCATTATTTGCTAATGTAGTAGCGTTTGTGTTTGTTATTTGTGCTACTTGACCATTTACAAAGCCGCTAATTAGATCCCAGCCAGTTGCATCGCCATATTCAAAATCCATATTAGTACATTGATTTTGAGCAGAATAAGAATTCCCCAATAAGATTAATATAAATATGAGTAGTTTTTTCATCTTATTAAATGCTTTAAAAAGTATTGAGAATTATGATGCTGATCATTTTATGATAATCCTTCCAGAGAATGATTTGTTGCTGGAACTGAGCTGATATAAATACACTCCATTAGTTAATCCCTCTCTTTCAAGTATTAATCTTTTTGAATGTATATTTTCAATTGCTTTTACAAGGTTGCCAAGTACATCGTAAATAGTTAGGCTATAATACTCAGAATCATTAGGAAGCTCAATGGTTGCAGAACTAGTCATTGGGTTGGGGTAGAACTTAATATTTTCTTCATAATTAAATATTTCGTTCGTAGTTGTTGGTGAAGATTCAAATGATTCAATACAAAGATCATCTATCTGATTAAAAGGGCCTATAGTAAAACTTGACACTTGACCTTCAATTGTTATTTTTAAAATTCCCCACACATTATAATTTTCAAATTCCCAGGAAATATCTGTAGGCAATGTGTTTACATCAAAACCATTGATTTTAAAAGAATTTATTAATGTAGTATCCAACATATATCCATCAACTAAAAATGTAATTTTTTTATAATCATTCTCAGTGTTAAGGTCAGTTAAATCAAAAGTCGCCAAAATATTGTTGACATATAGATTATTAAACATCCAGAACCAATGCCCCCCATGACTAGGGTTGTTGATGTTTCCATAAATTTTTATTCCATTGGTTTCATAAATTAATTCATTTATTACTCCTTGATTTAAACTAGTATTAGGGATAGTGTCTTCTTGAAAATCAATGCAAACCTGTGATGTGGTTTTGTTTTGACTAAAAGACAATAATGGTATTAGTGTAAGTAGATAAACAAGAGTTTTCATAATATTTCTATTTATTTAATTAACTTTTCTGTAAACAAATTTCTAATAGTTGTAATTGTTATGATATCCCCCAACGGGGTGAATTTGTTTTAGTTTTTATTCAAATTTTGAAAAGAAATCTAATTTTGTTTTATGTTTGTATGTAAGATATTCTATGAAAATCATTAGTAAAAGAAAATTAACACTTCAAGTATTTGAAGACCTTGTCAATAATGAGGTGCTTATTAATTACTATGGGAGTCTAAACTTTGAATTAGCAAGTTATCTTATAGAAAACTTAAAGCTATCTCTTAAGAAAACAGGTGTTGATGAATCTGTATCAAGGAAAATATATTCATCTTTTGTTGAAGGAATTCAGAATATTATTTCTCATCAGATTGATGATGTTGAGCAAGTTCCTTACGGAATTGTAAATGTGTCTAGAAAAGGAGATTCTTTTTTGATTTTACTAGGCAATCTAATTGACCCACAGAAAAAAAGTATTCTTGAGTCTAAGGTTGATGCAGTTAAAAATTTATCTGAGAAAGAGCTAAGAACTGAATTTAAAAAAAGATTAAAAGATGTTGATCCAGAAAAATCTAATTCTGCACACTTAGGGTTGTTTCAAATGGCAATCAACAGTAATGATATCAATTGTTATTTTAATGAGCTTGAGAATGGAGAGTTGTTTTTTCTTGTAGAAGTAACCATTTAGTAAATGAATATTTTAAATATAGAAGGGACAATAAGTACACCAGCAATTTCTGTTGATGAAATATCATTTGTTCTTTCTGGTGAGACGCGTCCCGAAAATCCTAAAAAATTTTATGAAGCTGTTTTTTCTTCATTAGAGCAGATTCATTCAAAGCTTACAAATGAGGCTATTTCCAATTATAAGTTTTTATTTGATTTTGAATATATCAGTACTAGTTCTTTAGTAATGATTAAAAAATTACTTATGGAGCTAAGTAAATTACAGAAAGACCACCCCTTTATTTCTGTAGAATGGAGATATTATGAAATGGATGAGGATATGCAGATGCTAGGTGAAGAGTTAGCAGAAATTACTGGTTTAAATATGGATGTTTTGATTAGGTCATGATCATGTAATCTCTACATAGCCTTTGGATAAAAGGAGCTTATAGAGATCTAGTACGTTATTTATTCCCATTTTTCTATAAATGTTTTTTCTGTGACTTTTTACTGTTTCAGCACTAATAAATATTTCTTCTCCAATCTCTACATTTGATTTGTTTTCAATTACTAAATCCATGACCTCAATCTCCCTTTTACTTAAGCTGAAGGTTCTTATAAATACATCTATATTTTCATCTTCATAACCAGAATTTTCTAGGTTATAATCTTTAAATAATCCTTGGATCTCTTCAGTTACAAAAAGGTCTATTGAATTGATGTTTAGCACGGTGTTTAAAATTTCTTCTCGGTGAACATTTTTTGTTAGAAAAGCAGAAATCCCCATTTCTTTTAATCTTGAAACAATTGCTCTACTATAATACATTGTTAGTATAATTACTTTAATTGAAGGGTATCTTTTCTTTATTTCAATAATTAATTCAGTCCCATTTAAACCAGGAAGATTAAGGTCTGTGAGTAATACGTCAAAATGATTTCCCTGATTGAATTTTTGAAGAGCGTTTTTCCCAGAATTAGCTGTTTGAATATCCCATTCAGTACCTAAACTACGATTTAGATATTCTTCTAAACCTTCAAGAAAAGCTATATGGTCTTCTACAATTAATAATTTCATTCTAATGCTTGTGTTAGCTCAAGAATAATTGTTGTTCCGTAATTGGGTTGAGAATCAATTATTGCTTTTCCATTTATTGAATTCATTCTATCTTGTATGTTCTTTAGCCCAATACCTTTCATTTTTTTATTTATATCAAACCCTATTCCATCATCTGATATAATTATGGATAATTCTTTTTCATGTTGAGTTAAATTTACTTCAATAGATCTAGATTTCCCGTGATTGACAGCATTTAAAATAATCTCTTTAATGATCATTATTATTTCAAGGCAAATGCTTTTAGCAATTAATAGCTCATTTTTTTTAGGAAATGCATGAAAATTGAATTCAATATCATCATGTATATGAGCACTATCAATTAGTAATCCTTTTATTTCAGATTTTAAATCTATCAAATTAGTGTCTTTTGAAATATGGATGGTATATACATGAGAAATAGCCCTTATGTTTCTTCTTATATAATCAATTTTATCTATTATTTCATGAATTTCATTTGAAGTAGGATTGTCTTTTATTTTTGTTAAATAAAACTGTAAAGCCATAAGATCATTAGATAAAGCATCATGAAGATATTTTCCAATCTTTTGGCGTTCATCAATTCGTATTTCTAGTTGATCTTTACTCAAAAATTATGTTTTTCATGAAAATATAAAAATCTATTCATCTATTAACTTCAATATAATATTTTTTATAAATATGAGTATCTAATTTGATTCCATTTTTAGTCTTGTCTAAAAATTATTGTTAGTTTTACGAAATAATTAATTATTTAATGTCTAAAGATTTTCATTTTAATAGAATATTTAGCTATCTATTTTATTTACTTCTTGGTGTTTTCTTTTCAGTTTCTACTTTTTCTCAGCAATTGACAATAAAGGGTAATTTGATTAATGATCAAAGAGTTCCTATTCCATTTGCTAATTTATTTGAGTCTAAAACTCAAAAAGGAGTGTCAGCGGATTTAAAAGGTGATTTTATATTTAAAGTAAATAAAGGTTGGGTTGATATTCAAATTTCTGCAATTGGATATAATGTAAAAACTATTTCTTTTGAAGTAAAATCAGACACGAATATTATTTTCAAATTATCAGCATCAGATGACCTACTAGATGAGATGGTTGTAAGTGGTACTTTAAATGAGATTTCAAAACGAAATAGTCCAATTCCTATAGAAGTATATTCTGCTACCTATTTAAATAAGGTGCCCACACCTGGTTTACTAGAAGCAACACAAAATATTAATGGTGTAAGACCGCAATTGAATTGTGCAGTATGTAATACTGGAGATATTCATATTAATGGTATGGAGGGACCATATACCATGGTGACAATTGATGGTATGCCTATTGTTGGTGGACTTTCGACTGTTTATGGTTTACAGGGTATTCCTAATAGCCTATTGCAAAGAGTTGAAGTGGTGAAAGGACCTGCTTCTACATTATATGGTTCAGAAGCAGTAGCTGGGCTTATAAATGTGATTACAAAGACTATTGATTGTGCTCCTAAATTATCACTAGATATTTCTGCTACATCATGGCAGGAGTTTCAAAGTAGCATTATGTTTAAATATGCTGAAAGTAAAAAAGTCAGAGGCATTTTTGCTGTTGATTATCATAATTATTCAAACCCTATCGATAATAATGGAGATAATTTTACAGATCTAACATTAAAAGACAGGGTAAGTCTTTTTAATAAGCTGAGCTTTAAAAGAGCTGATAATAAAGCTGCCTATTTTTCTGCAAGATATTTATATGAAGATAGATGGGGTGGTGAAATGCAATGGAATTCTCATTATAGAGGAGGAGATAGTATTTATGGAGAATCAATTTATACAGAAAGAGTAGAGTTAATAGGGAAATATGAATTACCTACAAAAGAGAAGTTAATGTTAAGTAGTTCTTATAGCTATCATTCTCAAGATTCTAGATATGGGATTATGTCTTATAATGCAGATCAACATATAGCATTTGGGCAAATGACATGGCATAAGAAAATAGGGGATAAGAACAACTTTGTTTCTGGAATAGCTGTAAGGTATAATTATTATGATGATAATACTATAGCTACAAGTTCTGGATCAGTTAATGATCCAGTTGATTGGATATTACCAGGTATTTTTGTTCAGGATAATATAAGTTGGTCTAAAAAAGTAAATCTATTACTTGGTTCAAGATATGATTATCATACTGAACATGGAAGTATTCTATCTCCAAGAGCTAATTTAAAGTGGTCACCTACCGATCAACTTTTGTTAAGGATAGGATATGGAAATGGATTTAGAGTTGTTAATGTTTTTTCTGAAGATCATGCAGCATTAACAGGTGCTAGAGAAGTAATTTTTTATGGAGAATTAGATCCTGAAAGATCAAATAATATTAACCTAAATATTGAGAAAAAGATATTTTCTGAATGGTGCACTTTGATATTGGACGGATCTGCTTTTTATACTCATTTTTCTAATAAGATTATTCCTGACTTTGAATCCAATGATAACCAGATTATTTATGCTAATCTTAATGGAACGGCAGTATCTAGAGGGATTACATTAAACACTAAAATTTTATTTGATTTTCCATTAAGGATAAATGTAGGTGCGACCATTCTAGATGTATATAGTAATGAAATGAATGAATCTGGAACATTTGTTAAAGAAGAACAATTATTTACTGAGCCTTATTCAATTACATGGTCTGCTTCCTATTCATTATCAAAAATTGGGTTATCCTTAGATTATACTGGTAATGTTTATGGTCCAATGAAGCTACCTTTGATAGAAAATGATTTTAGGTCAGCCTATTCTCAGCCATTCAGCATTCAAAACATTAAGATCAGTAAGGAATTTAAGAATAATATGAGTTGTTATTTTGGAGTGAGAAACCTATTGAACTTTACACCTCCTTCTTATTCTATATTAAGAGCTCATGATCCTTTTGATAAATATGTAAATGACCCTATCGATAACCCTAATAATTATTCATTCGATCCTTCTTATATTTATACGTCATTTCAGGGAATTAATTTTTTTATAGGATTTAAATACACCATTTTTTAAACTAATTGTTTTTAATAGGCGCTGTTTTATTAATCATATTATAGTTCCATTCTTTGAATGAAAATCCCCACCTCTCATTTATTTTTTTAATTAAATGTTCCTCGGGCTTTTTAAATTGATTGGTTTTGTAATCACCTAGTGAATTTAAGTAATCGATAATATTGTTTTCAACTTTTTTAAAATCACCAAGCTGTATTTTTTCATATATTTTTTGAATAGTTTTTATTGGCTCTTCTGCTAATTCTTGATAGCTTATCTCTATATGATTATCAGAGGGAATTAGCTCTCTGTCTGCTATATATTGTTTGAGAGTGGTTTCATAACAATAGATCACTCTATTTTCAATTTCTTCCTGATTAAATTCTTGTAAAAACTGAGTTTTTATTGTTGAATTATATAAATGAACATTTGATAGAAAAACATCATATGGATTTCGGTGAATAAAAATGAATTTTGCATTTGGATATAGCTCTAGCAACACTTTAATTCTTCCCGTGTTATGGGGGTTTTTTAATAATAGCTGTTTGTCTTTTCCTTGATAAAGAGAGATTTGACAAAGCATTTTATGATAGGTTTTTTTCCAGTTATTAATTTCATGTTTTTTAGTGTTTTTAAAAAGATTGAATTTATCAAAATAGGACCTGTTTCTTGGGAAAAAGAAGGTTTGCATTCCGCTTTTTTCAGTTAGGTTGGTCAATGGATGCTCTTCTTCTGTAGGAGCACTAGCATCAATTTTAATATTATCCTGAGGGCGAGTAGAAGGCATAAAATAATTTAGAACAGGTCTCATAAATGACTTTGAGATGAAAGCAACTTTAAAGAAAAATGCCTGAAAAGCTTCTAAATAGCTGAATTTTTCATCTTGCGCCAATAGATAATGTAGGTGAGTAGTTCCACTTCTCCAATGTCCTATAACGAAAACAGGAGGTTTTTCTTTAAATGAAACAGTTCTTATTTTAAACAGAAGGTAAAAGGATTGTAGCCATCTAAATGGAGTAGAAATTATTACAAATAAAGTAATTTTATTAGCCATCACCTTTTTGTCTTTGGATATTTTATTTTGCCGTTTAAGCTTAAGCCATAAACGAAGACTTGTAATAAATAATTGATGTTCTTTTATTTCTTTATTGTCCATTCAGATTATTGTTCATTTTGCTAAAATTAAAAAAACTATTGAATTGAATCTTTTTTATGTACTTTAGCGCACTCTAAATCAAAAAAGATCATCTTGATTGGATATTATATGGAAACATTAACATTTTTCTTCTTTCATTTCAACATGATCATATTATTTAACTTTAAATTTTTACAATGAATATTTATGTTGGAAATCTGAATTACAGATTACAAGAAGAAGACTTAAAAGAAGCTTTTGCTAGTTATGGTGAAGTTTCTACTGTTAAAATCATATCAGACAGAGTTACTGGAAGAGCAAAGGGTTTCGGTTTTGTTGAAATGCCAAATGACAATGAAGCTTTAAAGGCGATTGACGATCTTGATGGCTCTCAATTAATGGAAAGGGAAATGCGTGTTAATCAAGCAAGACCAAGAACAGAAAATAATTAGAAGTTTATTATGAAAGTAGCTGAAAAAAATAATATATCAGTACACTATACTGGTAAATTGAAGGATGGAGAAGTTTTCGATTCTTCTGAAGGAAGAGAACCTTTAACATTTGTTGTTGGAGATGGGAATATGATTCCTGGTTTTGAAAATGGTGTTTTAGGCATGGAACTCAATGAGAAAAAAACAATTGAGATTCCTTTTGATCAAGCTTATGGAGATATTAGAAAAGATCTATTTCATGAGGTTTCTAATGATAATTTACCTCAAGATTTAAAACCTGAAATAGGAATGCAATTACAATCTAAATCTCAAGATGGTTCAGTTTTAAATGTAACCATTATTAAGGTAAATGAAAATTCTGTTACTATTGATGCTAATCATCCATTAGCAGGTAAGGATCTATATTTTGATATAGAAGTAGTAGAAATAAATTAATTTATAATTATATACTTCAATAAAAAGCCCTCCATGGAGGGCTTTTTTTATAGGATTTATTTTTTATTTACCAATTATCTTTAATTCTACTCTTCTGTTTTTTGCTTTACCTTCAGGAGTGTCATTAGGTGCTAATGGTTGAGATTCTCCATATCCTTTTGCAACTAATCTATCAGTTGAAATTCCTTTATTATTTAAATAAGTAACAGCCTCTTGTGCTCTTCCTTCAGATAGAGATTGATTAAATGAATCGGCACCATCACTATCAGTATGTCCAGCAATTTCAACCTTAATTGTAGGGTTTTGATTCATGAAATCAACTAACTGATTTAATGTCTTGTAAGAAATTTCATCAAGATCAGTTTTTCCTGTTTTAAAATGCAGATCATCAATAATTATACTTTTGCCAACTTCAATTGGCGATAACAAAACTACATGTTCTAAATCTTCAATTTTATCTGCACTAATTTTGAGTGTTTTATTAAAATACCCCTCTTTGGTTACAAGTACTTCAAATTGTTGACCAATTTCAAGAGGGTAGACTTCAGGAGGCATGCTATTAAGTGCAATTAATGAATTTAAATGATTGTCAGGATCAGTAACATTAATGGCCATAATCGTACTAGTGATTCTTTTCTTAGTAGATTCATCTAATACAATCAACTTAAGTGATGTCGCTTTTAGCTCAGGCTTTGTTTTAGATACATACATGGTTTTACTCAAAGTACCATATTTATCATACCTTAATTCTAGTATAGCATTGTCATATCCCTCTCCATCTAAAGATAGGGTATGCTTCTGCCCACTTTCCAATTGGGTCTGCAGATTTGAACTATTTCCTAAGTCAGTCTTTTTACCTGTTTTTTGATCTACTAATGAGATCTGAACTTCAACAGGTTCATTCGTTTCTTTATCTAAGATCTCTAATTCAAGGTCAAATAATCGAATTGTTTTAGTAAGGTAAATTTTCTGAATGTTTTCTTCTTCATTTTCATTCACAAGAGTAAAACTTTCAGTATTGTAATCTTTTTTACTGACTTCAATAATGTATTGGTCTTTTTGATTAAGAAGGTGTGTGGATTTTGATGAATTTTCAAATAATGACCCTTTTTCTTTTGTGGTTGCATTCTTGAATTTCCCATTAGCTTCTATGGGTTCCTTTGTATCTTCATCATATAACTCAATAATCAATTCAAATTCTTTTATTTTACGATGTTGCTTTATTTTATAGTCCAGGAATATTTCAAAAGATCCTGTGTTGGTATTTAAAGGATCTGATATTGCTGAAGTGGTGAGGTCGTAGGTTAGCCCCACATCTAAATTGCTGGATAGATATTTCAAGCTTAAGACAACAGCATCGTTCATTCGGTAATAAGCTCCTAAAGCCATTGCTAATGGCTTGTCTTCATTTTTAGAAAGCTCATATTTAAGATCAGTTCCTAAAATAACATGGCTTTGTCCTCCTTGAAGCATAAAGAGACCTCTTGGCATAATTCCAAATGTTCCAAAATTAATTTCACCACCACTTGTAAATGCCAACCTCATTGGCAACCTAAAATCTTCAACTAAGTTAAGGTCAGGGTCACTTGTTATGGGTTGATTGATATTGAATCCAGTGACACCTACATAATAGCTATGTTCTCCAGATTCTTCGGTTTGATGCCAGGTTACAGAAGGAGAAATTTCTAATCCATTTACAACAGGATTATTAATGCTTTCACCTAATGAATTGGTTGAGTTGTAATAACCATTTACAAATTGTGAACCAGTTGTTACTCCATTAAGATCTGTTGCACCATTAAAATAGCCAACTTTTAATCCAACTGCCAAGTGCTTGTGCTCATCAAAGTTGAAATTGTATGCACCAGTTAGTGCAAATTGATTGGTTGTAATATAACCACCATCACCTAATCTTTCATTGATAAATGATAGTCCAACTGTTGCCAATTTTTCATTGGTATTGGCTTTTCTAATTGGGTAGTACCCTTCAAATTGTGAAGTGCTGAAAGGTTTTACTATACTCATCCATTGACTTCTATGAAGCATGGTTAGATTAATGTCGTCACTTATGGCAATTCCCGAAGGGTTACTTGTAGAGAATGAGCGATAGAAGTTAGAAAAAAATGCATCCTGTCCTATACCTAAATAACTAATAAGTAGGCATGAAATAATTAGTAATTGTTTTTTCATATAAATATTATTAGTCATTGTTTAACGTTTTATTAAAATACTACCAGAAGATTTTAAATTATTTAGTAATTCAAAATCAACAGGATCGCCATTAAGATTATTAGCTACAAGTGTCCATAAATAAACTCCACTTGGCTGATCAACATCATTGTATTTTCCATTCCATCCCACATTTTGTAATTCATATAACGAAGACGTTTCATAAACTACTTGTCCCCATCTATTATAAATTTTAAATGATATCTCATCATCTAAACCATTCCCATAAATGAAAAGCACATCATTTTGGCCATCACCATTAGGAGTGAACATATTAGGAAGGAAAAGATTGTTCTCAATAATTGAAACAATTATAGTATCGATACTTATACATCCATTACTATCAGTTACTTCCACCCAATATTCATCGGTTTCTAAAATTGTTTCAATCTGATCTGTTCCACCTGTAGACCATAAATAGGTAGTAAATCCTGCTCCAGCATCTAAAGATAAAGAGTCGAGAATGTTTACTGCTGTGTCAGGTCCAAGATCAACAAAAATCGTGGTGAATAATGTAACATTAATATCATCAGTTGCAGCGCACCCATAAGGGTTGGTTACAGTTAAGCTGTAATTTCCAGAATCTGAAATATTAATGGATGAACTTGTTTCACCATTACTCCATAGGTAATTTACAAAAGGAGTAGTACCATCTAAAGTATAAATACTTCCTTCACATATAGTAATATCACTTCCAAGATCAAGTATAGGGAGAGGAGAAATATCAATGGCATAATAATCTGTTGCTGTACAATTATTAGCATCGGTCATAGTCACATATACAGTGTCACCTTGTAATAAACTATTAGTACTGTAAGTATTTGTTGATCCAGATTGAATAACACTTCCTCCATTATTTATGAACCAATCATAATTGGTCCCATTTTGTGCAGTTAAAGTAACATTGTCTCCTTCACACAATGAATCTGCAGAAGAGGTTAGTTGAGGATCAGGAATTCCATAGATCTCAATATTAACAGCATCTGTATTTGTCGTGGTAATACATCCTGACAAGGTTTGCCATGTTAGGGTGTAGGTTTGTCCTGGCTGTCCTGTAAAAGTACTGTTGGGATCACTATTATCTGAGAAAAAGCCACCAGAACCACTTGTCACAGACCAGGTTCCATTTCCTTCAGCTGCAAGATTTAATGTGGAATCACATACAGCATCATCTGGCCCAGCAGTAAAGGATGCATATTCCCATTTGATCTCAATTTTTGCCCAGAATTGTCCATAATCTGGTAATGAACCATTTCCATCTATAAAAACATCATATTCATTCCACTGACAAGCAGGGTCATTTCTAAAGTCTATTACGGACACAACAGCTCTAGTTGCTAAATTATCATCTCCATTTAGACAAAAGTTAGAAGAGAATATATTTCCATTGTATGGGTTGTAGCTACAATTAGATCCACAACCATCTTCTTCCCAACATTCCATATCTATGGTTATTTGTGTAGCAGTAGTATTAGAGCCAGTATTTAATGTATAATCAGGAAGATTCCACCAGCCGTTAAATTGATTGGTTGTATGTTGACATTGACCACCACCATAAACGTTAACATCATTGTCTTTTGCCCAAACATACCAGGTAGGGTCTTGTTGTCCTGCTATTCCACCACCATCATTATTGTCTCCTTGAGCCATTAGTTGTGATACCCTAACTTCATAGTTAACATTTTGAGCTTTGGCATTTGTAAAAGGAAAAAATAATGAGATGATAAGTAGAGAGTAAATAATTTTCATAGAGTAAAAATTTAGTTCTGTTATAAATATAGTATATATAAAAAAAAACTCCCAAATAATTTAGGAGTTTTAATTGTATGCTAATTAAGAGTTTAGTAGCAATATTCATTTTTATCAATCAATTTATTGGCAATTCTATGTCTTGCCTCTTTTGCGTTGAAAGGTTCATGCTTGGTAAATCTTTTTAATCCCATCATCATCATTTTAAACTCATCTCCGTCAGCAAAAGTGTTTAATGCATCTTTACCTGCTTTATTAATAATGTCACATCCATCATATATGAGAACTCTCATCATATCCAATTGCTCATTACATGCATTTTCTCCAAGAATTCCAACCATTTTCTCTACTCTTAAAAGTGTAGATTCCGTCACGTAAACTGTGTTAATCATGTCAGCTATATTCATTACTATCTCTTGTTCTTTTCCAAGCTGATCTCCTAATTTTTGGGCTGCAGCTCCAGAAACCATTAATAAAGCTTTTTTAAATTGGCTTATACATTTTTTTTCAGCAGCAAATAAGGCAGTATCTGGAGAAGAAAAATCAGGAATACCCATCAATTCTTTTCCAACAGCTTTAGCTGGACCCAATAGATCAATTTCCCCTTTCATTGCTTTTCTCATTATCATACTAACAGTTAGCATTCTATTGATTTCATTGGTTCCTTCAAAAATTCTATTGATCCTTGCATCTCTATAAGATCTTTCAATGTTTTTTTCTGCTGAATATCCCATTCCTCCATGTATTTGAACGCCTTCGTCTACTACATAGTCAAGGATTTCAGAACCATAAACTTTTAGAATAGCACATTCGGGAGCAAATTGTTCAATGCCTTTTAAAGTAGCTTCTGATTTTTCCATTCCATTATCGGCTAGGTCCTTAATAGCATCTTCAATATTTTGAGTAGCTCTATAGGTAGCAGATTCACAGGCAAAAGTACGGATACATTGTTCGGCTAATTTATGTTTAATGGCTCCAAATTCAGTAATTGATCTCCCAAATTGATGCCTTTCATTGGCATATTGTACAGATTCTGTAATGCTTCCTTTAGCACCACCCATTACACCACCACCAAGCTTTATTCTTCCAATATTTAATATGTTTACAGCTATCTTAAATCCCTTTTCTCTTTCATAGAGCATATTTTCAACTGGAACTTTTACTTCATTAAAGAATACTTGTCTTGTTGACGATCCTTTAATTCCCATCTTTTTTTCTTCTGGATTCAATGTAATTCCTTCACTATCTGCTTCAACTAAAAAGGCAGTTAGGTTTTTGTCGTCATCAATTTTAGCAAAGACAGTGAATAAATTAGCAAAACCACCATTGGTGATCCAAATCTTCTGTCCACTTATAATGTAATGTTTTTTGTCTGCTGAAAGTGCTGCTTTGGTTTTTCCTGAATTAGCATCTGAACCTGCATCAGGTTCTGTTAAGCAATAAGCAGCCTTCCATTCTCCAGAAGCTAGTTTGGGAATGTATTTTTCTTTTTGCTCTTGATTTCCATAATAGAGAAGAGGTAATGTTCCAATTCCAGTATGTGCTCCATAAGCAACAGAAAAAGAATGTCCCGTTCCAAGAGCTTCAGTAGCCAACATTGATGTTTTAAAATCAACACCTAAACCTCCTAATTCTTCAGGTACAGAAAGCCCTAGTAAGCCTAATTCACCTGCTTTATTCATTAAACTAGGCATTATCTCTGGGTCAGACATGCTGTCAATTTTATCTAGATTAGGGGTTACTTCAGTTTTTAAGAAATCTTTGCACATTTGTGCGATCATATTTTGTTCTTCAGACCATTCCTCAGGAATAAAAATGTCTTCTGCTAATGTGTCTTTTACAATGAATTCACCACCCTTAATAGCTATTTTTTCTTTTTCTTTTAACTCTGACATGTTTCTTGTTTTAATTTAATATTTCAAAAATTCCACAGGCACCTTGACCAGTTCCAACACACATGGTTACAGCACCTATTTTTTGTTTACGTCTTTTCATTTCATTAATTAATTGTACAGTAAGCTTAGCTCCAGTACAACCTAGTGGATGACCTAAAGCAATAGCTCCTCCATTTACATTGACAATTTCCGGATTTAGATCTAGCCCTTTAACAATAGCAACAGATTGGGAGGCAAATGCTTCATTTAATTCAATCTGCTCTAAATCAGACTGTTTTAAACCTGCTCTTTTTAAAGCTTCAGGTATTGCGTATAGCGGACCTACACCCATTATCCTTGGTGCTAAACCTACTACTTTATAGTCAATTAATCTGGCAATAGGTTTTACATTAAGCTCTTTTACAAGAGCTTCGGACATTACCATTACAAAAGCAGCACCATCAGACGTTTGAGAAGAATTTCCAGCGGTAACTGTTCCGCCATTTTTAAATACAGGTCTTAATTTTGCAAGTGCTTCTAAGCTGGTTCCTTTTCTTGGCCCTTCATCTGTATCAGCAACATAGGATCTCTCCTGTCTTTTTTCATTTTTATCTAGAAAAACTTGATTTATATTAATCGGGACTATTTCATCTTTAAAAAAGTTTTTTTCAATAGCGTTTAATGCTTTCATATGAGAATGATAAGCAAATTCGTCTTGCTCTTCTCTAGTTACCTTAAATTCTTCTGCTACTGCTTCAGCTGTTAATCCCATTCCCCAGTACCAATCTGGATGTTCTTTACCTACAGTGGAATTTGGTACTATTCTCCATCCTCCAAATGGTATAGGAGACATGGTCTCGACACCTCCTGCAATAATGCACTCTGCAGCTCCTGCTTGTATTTGATGACAGGCCAGTGCAATGGTTTGTAAACCAGAAGAACAATATCTATTTATGGTCATTCCTGGAACCTTTTCTGTATCTAATCCCATTAATGAGATCATTCTACCAATATTAAGGCCTTGTTCTGCTTCAGGCGTGGCATTACCAACAATGATGTCGTCAATTCTATTAGGATCTAATTGAGGAAAATCATTCATTAAATGCTTAACAACGTCTGTAGCTAAGTCATCAGGTCTTGTGAAACGAAACATTCCTCTGCCTGATTTACCTACAGCTGTTCTATATCCTCCTACTAAATATGCAGTTTTCATATTATTCAATCTTTTTAATTACGTAATATTTTGCCTGTTTGTAACAAGCTCTGAATTCTTTCTAATGTTTTTATTTCCGTACATAATTCTAAAAAAGCTCTTCTTTCTAGATCAAGTAGGTATTGTTCAGAAACTTCTGTGAGCTGTGAAAGGTCACCTCCACATAAAACTTCTCCTAGCTTTTCAGAAATAATTAGGTCATGTTGTGACATGTAATTACCACTTTTCATAGAATCAGCACCTACATATACAATACCCAATCCTTCTTTTCCAAGAACTTTAATATCTTTTCTTTTTGCTTTTTGCACATAGCCTTTATTGGCTAATTTCAAACAAGACTCTTTGGCATAAGAAATTTGATTAGACCTAGAAACGATTACTTCATCAACTCCATTTCTCAAGTATCCTAATTCTAATGCTTCATGACCTGAAGTAGATACTTTAGCTTGACCAATTGTTAGGAATTTTTCTCTAAATAAATTAATTCTCATGTCACCTGAATTTAATTCATCTGAAAATCGTAAAGCAAATTCTTTAGTGCCACCTCCACCAGGAATCAAGCCTACACCAAATTCTACTAAGCCCATATAAGTTTCAGCATGCGCTATTACTTTGTCTGCATGTAAGCAGATTTCACATCCTCCTCCAAGTGTGAGTCCATGAGGAGCAACTACAACAGGTATTGAAGAATACCTTAAGCGCATAGTGGTATTTTGGAATGCCCTAACTGCAAAATCAAGCTCATCCCATTCTTGTTCAACAGCCATCATGAAGATCATTCCGACATTGGCTCCAGCAGAAAAATTCTCACCATTATTTGAAATAACAACTCCTTTGTATTGGTCTTCTTGCTCAGCAAGATCAATAGCTTTGTTGATCCCCTGAAGAACACCTCCTCCAATAGTATTCATTTTAGTATGGAATTCAACATTTATGATTCCATCTCCAAGGTCTAAAATATGAACATCTGCATTGGACCAAATAGTATTACTTTCTCTTAAGGAATCTAGTGAAATAATATTTTCAGTTCCAGGAATAGCTTCATATGATTTTGAATTGATGTTGTAATATTTTTTACATCCTTCTTCAACTTTATAAAAAGATTTGATTCCATTATCAATTAATTCGTGAACCCAACTTGCGCACTTACCACCTTCTTTTTCAATTAAAGCAATACTTTTTTCAATTCCTACAGCATCCCATGTTTCAAAGGGACCTAAGCTCCATCCAAATCCAGCTTTAAGTGCATCATCTATTTTATAGATCTCATCAGAAATTTCTGGAATACGATGAGAAACATATTGAAAAAGACCGGTAAATACTTTACGATAGAATTCTCCAGCTTTATCTTTTCCATTAAATAATATTTTGGTTCTTTTAATTAGGTCATCTTCTTGTTTGGCAAGGTCTAGAGTAGGGAATTTTATTTTTTTCTTTTCAGAATATTCTAATGTTTTTAGATCTAATTCTAAAATGGTCTTTTTACCTTTATTATCTACTGATTTTTTGTAAAACCCTTGACCAGATTTACTGCCTAGCCAATTTTTATCTAGCATTTTTGAAACATAATCCGGTATTTCAAAAACATCATTTCTTTCGTCTTTGGGACAGTTTATTTTAAGTCCATTTGAAACGTGCACCAATGTGTCTAACCCAACTACATCACAAGTTCTGAAAGTAGCAGACTTAGGTCTTCCCATGATAGGACCAGTTAATTTATCAACTTCACCCACACTTAGGTCTAATTCTTTTACTGAATAGAAGAGGTCTTGAATTGCATAAACACCAACTCTGTTAGCAATAAATGCTGGTGTGTCCTTGCAAAGGACCATTGTTTTTCCCAAAACATCAGCTCCAAAATTCATCATGTGATCGATAATACTTTGGTCTGTTTCAGGAGAAGGTATGATCTCTAATAATTTGAGATACCTAGGGGGGTTGAAAAAATGAGTGCCAAAAAAATGTTTTTTAAAATCATCAGTTCTTCCATCTAACATACTTGAAATGGGAATTCCAGAAGTATTTGAAGTAATAAGGGTGCCTTTTTTTCTGTATTTTTCAACTTGATCAAAAACAATTTTTTTAATATCTAATCTTTCTATAACTACTTCAATGATCCAATCGTAATCTGCAATTTGATCCATGTTGTCAGTCATATTGCCAGTAGAAATTCTTTTAGAGAAACTTTTATTATAGATAGGGGAGGGTTTTGATTTTAATGACTTATTAAGTGCATCATTTACCAATTTATTCCTTACTTTTTGATCTTTGCTATCTTTTGCATCTTCAGGTATAATGTCAAGTAAAAGCACTTCTAATCCTACATTTGCCATGTGGCATGCAATAGCAGAACCCATTACACCAGATCCTAATACAGCTACTTTTTTAATGTTTCTTTTCATTTTAATTGAATATGTTGTTTCTGTCTATTAAGTTATTCAGTTTAGTAAGAACTGAAAAGCATTTATTCAAGTCCTCTTCGTTGATCTCTTCATGAACTTTTTTATTAAATGACAATACAATTTCTTTTGCCTGTGATCTAACTTTCTTTCCTTTGTTAGTCAGAAATAATTTAACCAATCTTTTATCTAGATTATCCGATTTCTTTTCAATTAACCCATTTTCTTCTAGCGTTTTTATCATTCTAGTAAGACTTCGTGGTTCCATCCCCATTTTAGGTGCTAATTTTGTTGATGGGGTACCTTCTTTATCAATATTTAAAAGTACATATCCAGTAGCCATACTTCCTCCAAATTCATTTGCTTTTAAATTATACATTCTTGATATATTATACCATGCCCATCTAATATGAAAGTCTATCGTTTCTTCTGGTCGCATATCGTCAATTCTAAATTTTCACGAATATAAAAAAAAAGTTATGCAAGCATACTATTTTTATGAATTAATTAGAAATATTTAAAATAAAAACAGCACCTGATTTAATGTGTGCTATTCTATGCCAAATTCTTGTATTATACCTCCAGTTAACTTGGTTAATGTGGCATTGCTTTCTATTAGATTATAAGACGATTGAAATAAAGCTATTCCTGCAGATAGGTATGCCATTTCTATATCTCTTAATGTGAAGGAATTGATTAGTCCACTGTTTTCTTTAAGTTCTGCAATCCTGAAGTTTTTTTCTGCTACCTGAAATGCTCTTTTATTGATTTCAAAGATTTTTATTCTTGTTTGATAGCTATCGTAAGTATTGTATAGCTCTTGTGTAAGCTGTTTTTCTAATTGATTTTTTTCAATCATATTTACTTCCTCTTGAATTTTAAGGGCTTGTATACCTCTCCTTACTTTCCCGCCATCAAAAATCCTAAAGTTCAATGTGAAATTCCCATAGTAATTGAGTCCATTTGCTTTGCCTTCTTGAGGGCCACCTGGAACTGGAAATGCTGGATTAAATGTTGCATTAAATCGACTTGCATTAAAATTACTTCCAGCATTGAATGAAACTATAGGATAAAACGTTGCTTTTGCTAATTGAATATCCTGCTTGATCAATGAGATGTTTAAATATTGGTTTTTAATGTTACTATTACTTGAAAGCATTTTTTGTTGAAGATCTTCAAGCTTGTAAAATTTACTGGGTGGAGTGATGTTAGAAATAAATGTCCATTGACGATCGATTTCTATACCCATTATCATATTTAAATTCCTAACAGCATTTTTATAATTTAATTCTTGAAGAATTAAGTTAGAGCTGTCTTGTAAATAGGCATTTTCAAATTGTAACAGGTCTATTGTTACACCTAAACCCATTTCATTTTTTCTTTTTTGAAACTGATATTTTTTTCTAGATAATTCTAAGATGTTTTTTAATAAGGATAATTGATCTCTTTGAAGTTTAATTTGATAATAAGAAAGCACGATTCCATGTATGGTGTTTTCGATTAATAAAGCAACATTACCCTCACTTTGAGCCTGAAGCTGTTCCAGCTTAATCTTATTGGCTCTTACACTAAAACCGTTAAATACTGTCCAGTTGAGTCCGACACCACCATCCAATGAATTGGATATGTTTTTGATGATAAAAGCAGTAGGGTTATTGCTCTGATCAGAAATGGTATTGTTTTGAGCTATATTCAGGTTAATAGTAGGGTATCTTCCGGCCTCACCCCATGTGTTAAAGACTGAATCTATACTTACCTTTTTCTTAATTAAAAGAATGTCAAAATTATTTTTTAATCCTAATTCAATAGCATCTTTAATTGAAAGTGAATCCTGGGAAATAATTATTAAAGGAACTATGAAAAGTAATATGGAAATAGATTTTTTCATTTATGATTCTATAAATTCTTGTGATCTTTTTAAGTTTTTTGTAATAGGCTCAACCTCTATTTTTGAAGGTGCTTCAGGACCGCCCCTCCAAAGCCACCACCTTGTTCTTCTTATGTCATTAAAATATAAAATTAATGGCGGGAAGTAAAATAAAATAATAATGGTTCCGAATAATACTCCATAGGCAACAGAAATAGCCATTGGAATTAAAAATTGAGCTTGAAAGCTGGTTTCCATAATTAAAGGGTAAAGACCAGCTACTGTAGTTATTGTTGTTAAAATAATTGCTCTAAATCTTGATCTTCCTGCATTTATAACAGCATTATTTATGTTTTCTCCTTTTATTAAATTTCTATTAAACTGATCTAGCATAACAACCGCATCATTAACTAGAATCCCTATCAATGCTACAACTCCCCAAATACTTAAGACAGAAAATGGTTTCCCAACAATTCCATGACCTAAAAGAGCACTAAAAATCCCAATTGGAACTACCATGAGGATCAATCTAGATTGATAAAAGGACTTGAAATTTAGAGAGATCGTAATCATGATTAAAATAATACTGATCATAAATGCAATACTAAGTCTTTGACCTGAATCAGCTGCTCTTTCAGCTTGTCCTTTTATTTGGTAATTTACTTCTGGAAATAAATTCCCCATATTTGATAGAAGTTGTCTGTTTATCTTTTCATTTACCTGACCTGCAAGTTCGGCATCAAAAAGATTGGCATCTACTCTTATTTCTTTTTTCCCATCAATATGGTTGACCTTTACTTTTCCTCTCTTGATTTCATAATCAGCTAATTCATTTAAAGGAAATTCTTGTCCATTTCCAGTTTTAATCCTTGCCATATCTAATGCTCCCATTGAATTTCTATCGTTATAAGGATACCTTAACCAGACTTTAACCTCATCTCTTCCTAAAATTAATCGTTGTACTTCTTGACCAAAAAAACCTTGTCTTATCTGATTAAGAATGAAAAATTGATTTAATCCTAAATGATGTGCCTTTGCTTTTAATTTTAGGTGTATTTCTCTATTTCCTATTCCTCCATTATCTAAAGCACTTTTAACTTCAGGGAATTCAGCTATTTTATCTTTTATCCAATTAGCTGCACTTTCAAGCTTTTCAGAATTATCACTTTGAAGAGAGATGGAAACAGACTTGCCAAATCTCTGCTGACCTCCAACTGTGAATTTCTCAAGTTGTTTTACTGAGTCAGGATGAATTCTACTTTTAATTTCATTGGCCATGTCTACAGTACTTATTAGCTCATTTTCTTTAATAGATAATCTAACTGATCCAACATGACTTCCAGATTCTCCCATGTTTTCTGTACTGCCAACACTTATAGCAATATATGTAATTAGCGTATCATTATATTTTTCTGTAAGCTCCTTATTATAATCTTTAACGATTGAATCACAGTAAGCTACGAAGTTTTCGGTTCTGAATTCTCTTTCTCCAGGTTTATATGCAAATTCTATAAGAAGACTATCAAATGGGATGCTTGGAAAATAGGTCCATTTGATGACTTCTATCCGTAATAGGAAAATGACCAAGGCTATAAATAAAAGTGGAGTCCATACATGCCATCTATATCTTTTAATGATCATGGATAAAACCGTTTTATACCAATCTCTAATAAGGTCAATGAAATAATTTATTTTTCCACGAACTATATAAGAAATACCACTCTTTTTTCTGTTTAATATTTTTTTGCTTGAAAGGTGAGAAGGTAGTATCAAAAAAGCTTCTACTAATGAAAAAAGAAGACAAACAATTACACAGAAAGCCATTTCTTCCATCATTTCCATTTCTCCACCAACAAATAGAAGTGTAGAAAAGGCAAATACTGTTGTTAAAACAGAAGTGATTACTGCATTTTTTACTTCCATTGTCCCATCTAGAGCAGCTCTCATGGGAGATTTTCCTTTTTCAAAATGCGCATAAATGTTTTCAGCAATAACAATTCCATCATCCACTAGAATTCCAACAACCAGTATCATTCCAAACAAAGTAACCATGTTGATGGTCATTCCATAGATAATTCCAAATGAAAGCATCCCAATGAAGGAGAAAGGGATTCCAAATGCTACCCATAATGACAATCGTAGACTGAGAAAAAGACCTAGAACTAAACAAACAAGAGCCAATCCAATGATAAGGTTTTTAGATAGCAGATTGATTCTTTGGTCTAGTAGGTCGGCAAATTGAAAAAGGCTAGTCATGACATACTCGTCATTTTCTTTATTGAATTCATCAATATAACCATTCATGAAATTTGCAATATTGTTTAAATCTTCATCAGTAGTTTTTTTTACAATGAAACTGACACTTCTTTTTCCATCTAGATATCCTTTTAAAGGTATTTCAGAAAAGTCTAAGGCTACATCTGCTATTTCATTTAGTGTAATTAGATCTCCGTTAGGGAGTGCTTTTATGATAATACTTTCTATTTTTTCTGGATCGGTAGATCTGTTCATAGAACGGATAATGATTTCTTCTTCTTCAGTTTTTACACTTCCTCCAGAAAGATCTATGTTGCTTACTTTTATGGCATTTGATACTTGGTCAAAAGTTAATCCATACCTTAATAAATCATTTTCTCTAATATCAATGGCAATAATAATTGGTGGATATCCTATTACATCTATTTGACTTACTTCTTTACTATTAAGCAATTCCTGCTCTATTTTATCAGCCATTGTTTTTAATTCCCATAAGTCATCAGGTCCTGATAAGGAATAGAAGCCGACCACTTGGCTCATTCCTCCCATTCCTCTAGACTTTTGAGCAAAAACAATTGGTTTTTCAGCTCCTTGAGGAAAAGAATAAATTCCATCTACAGCATTTTTGACATCTTGTAATAAGATGTCAATATCATATCCATCATAGCTTTCGATAGTTATTCTTGATAAATTTTCTGAAGACTTAGAAGTTACCTCTTTAACTCCTTGAATTCCATTCAAGGATTGTTCTACTTTAGTGGTAATCCCTTTTTCTATTTCTTCTGGAGATGCGCCAGGATAAGACACATTAATATAAACCTCATTTGGAGTTAGTTCTGGGAAAAAAGAATGAGGCATTAAAAAGAGGGATAAAATACCAGAAATAGCAGTGACAATTATAATGGCATTGGCCCATATTGGATATTTTATAAAATACTCAATTACTTTTTTCATAATAACTAAGGATTTGTAATAGTTTCATCCAGTTGAATACTAACCTCCATACTGTCTTTTGCATTGATGATAGGCTCAATGACAATTATTGTAGAATCTGAAAGCCCTTTAACAATAAAAGATTTTTCTTTTGTTACCACAATGTCGATTTGAGTAGGGATTAATCGCAGGTTATTATTAACTGTATAAATAGAATTTTTATTAAAAATTGCCCTTCTTGGAATTTCAGCAACATTTTCAACACCTTCACAAATAATGATTGCATCCATGAACATACCATCATATAGTATTTTTCCTATTTCGTTATTTATAGTTACATAAACTGATAGATTTTGAGTATTTGAGTTTACAAATTCACCTATCCTTGAAATTGATCCTTCAAACTTTTCATTGTTTTCTGATAATTGTACTTTATTACCAATTTTAACGAAGCTTTTGTTTTGAACAGGAATAGGAATCTCTATTTCTAATTTACCTTTTCTTATTATTTTAATGATTGGGGTCCCAGGATTAACGATAGCTCCTTCATCTGTATATGCTTCTATGATAGTTCCTTCAAAAGGGGCTGTAATATTGTATTTTTTTAGTCTTTCTTCGTCACTTTTTATATTGTAATATTCCGAAAGAATATTCCTAGATATAATAAAGTTCTTTTCTTTAGAATTAACAAAATCAGGGAAGCTGGGTAGGTTTTTTTCTACTTGTATGGAATTGAAAAAAGCAGACCATTTTTCATATTCATCAGGAAAGTCAACGATTAAATCAGGCATGCTTAATGAAATAATATTTAAATAGTTACTTTTTCTAGCCTTTATTGCAAGCTGTGCATCTTTATCATCGATTTTAACAATAAGTTGACCTTTTGTAAATTCTGTTCCTTTTTTTAATGAAATATTACTAGAAAGTTTTCCCTGAACTTCTGAAGATATATTTATATTAGAAGAGGATGTGACTCTTCCGAAGCTAGAAATAGTTAAAGGTCTGGTTTGATTGTTGATTAATGCTGTTTTAACGTATTTTGGTCCGATGGTGTCTTTTTCAGCTTTGATTTCTTTTTCCTTCCTGATATCTTCAGCATTTTGTACTCCATAATCAATTCCCATTTTATAAGAGTAATAACCAATATAATAGATGATTATCATTAATATAATGCTAGAAACAATTATTAGAACATGTCGTATTTTCATGTGAAATTAATTTGGAATGTAAATTTAAAAGGATATTCGTCAAAAAAATGAAAAATCACAAATGCTTTTTGATCATATTAAATCTCTAAATTATATTTAATTGAAATTATTAAATTTTTTGGAATACATATTAAAAATAATTTATTCATAAATTAAAAACCTACTCATTCTTTTAGATTTACAATTTTATAACTTGCCTTTTATGATTAAGACCAAGGTAGTATTTTTACTATTATTAATATCAGTCTCTATTAGATCTCAGACTCCTATTCAAGTTAGTCATGAATCCGGGAAATACATTGACACTTTAATATTAAAAATAAGAGGAGATTTTAAAAAGTTATATTACTCTTTGGATGGTTCAATACCTGGTCGTAATTCTAAAAGATGGAAAGATTCATTGATAATTTCTAAAACTTCGATTGTAAGGATAAAACCAGTTTTTAATGGTACAAAAAAGGATACTATTATCAATCGGTTTTATCTGATGAATTTTAACAAGGAATTGCCAGTTGTTCATATTGCTGTTGATCCTGCAGATTTATGGGATTCAGAGAAGGGGATTTATGTAAAAGGAGCTCATGCTTATTTAGATTCAGCTGGGGTTTTAAAAAATTCTAATTGGTACAAAAACTGGGAAAAACCAGTTCACTTAATTTATTTAGATGATGATAGTTTGTCAATACAACAGGATTGTGGAATAAAGCTATTCGGGGAATCAACTAGAAGATATCAAGATAAATCTTTTAAGATAATTGCTAGGTCTGAATATGGGTCTAATGTATTTAATTATCAATTTTTTAAGTTAAAAAAGTTAGACAAGCATAAGCATCTTGTTATAAGATCATCAGGAAATGATTTTAATGGCACAAGGTTTAAGGATGTTTTTAGTGCCTATCTAGTTAGGAATTTAGAAATTGACCATATGTCTTTTCAGCCAATTCATCTTTTTATTAATAGTGATTATTGGGGTGTTTACAATTTAAGAGAAAAGATCAATGAGCACTATTTAAAGTACAATAAAGGATTTAATAAAGACAGTGTTTCTATTGTAAAAGGAAAATGGATCCCTCAACATGGTAATAGAAAAGATTATATGGATATGTATAATTGGTTCTTGAGGTTGAAAAAAATGGATAGTGCTAATTATGTAAAGGTTAATGAATTTTTAGATATCCGTAATTATATCAATTTTAGGATCTTTCAGCTATATATAAATAACTCAGACTCTAGGGGTAATATTCGTTATTGGAATTCAAATCAGGGAGATAAGAAATTTAGAATGATCCTATACGATACTGATCATGGTTATAGATATGCAAGCAGGAAATTTTTAGCTCATTCTTTAAGCAATGCTGGTGAGTATTGGTATAATCCACCATGGAGCACACGTTATTTAAGAAAATTAATGAGTAATGAAGATTTTAAAAGTGAATTTTTAATTCAATATGCACATCTATTAAATACTTCTTTACATAAAGATTCTATTATAAAATCTATAGATCACCTGCAGTCAATTTATATCAATGAATTGCCTAGACCAGGAGAAAAGATAATTCCTCATTTAAAAAGAGTTCCAAAGACTGAAAAAAAATGGTTGATTGAAGTTGATAAACTAAGAACTTTTGCTAGGATGAGAGATAAGTTTGTGAAATCAGAACTAGTTCGTCTATTAGCTCCAGAGGGATGGATAGAAATGGAAATCAATAATGATAATGGAAAGGTTAGTATAAATGAAAATTATCCAATATGCCTGCCATTTAAGGGGCAATATTTAAAAGGTTTTGAATTTAATATAGAGGCTTTGGATGATGGTTGTCATCAATTTATAAGTTGGTCAGATGGAGATTCTAATAGAATAAAATTAGTTGCTGCCGATACAGTATTTAACCTTTATCCTGTTTATGAATGTGTAATTCCTGAAGTTTTAATACAACAAAATAAAGATAAACGTAGCCAAGAGAATAATGATTTTTTTGGTTTGACTGTAGATGAATGGCTCTTGTATATAGGTTATTTATTTCTCTTTTTAGGATTGTTTTTCCTTATTTATATATTCTTGAAAATGAAAAAAGCCCGATAAACGGGCTTTTTGCGATAAATAAATTTAGTAGAGTATTTAACCTTCAGCTACTTCAAATTCAATATTTACTGTAATGTCTTTATGAATTTTAATATCTGCAGAATATTTACCAATAGATTTGATGTTCTTTTCAACTATATTGATGTTTTTTCTATCAATTTCAAATCCAGCTTCTTTTATTGCATCTGTAAGCTGAATGTTGGTGATTGATCCAAAGATCTTTCCTTTTTCACCCACCTTAGCAGCTACTTTTATTTTTGAGGATTTAATAGACTTAGCAAGTTTTTCTGCTTCTTCTTTTATTTTAACTTCTTTATGAGCTCTCTGTTTTTGATTTTCAGCATGCATTTTCTTTATTGAATCAGTAGCAAGAATAGCAATACCTTTAGGGATTAAATAATTTCTCCCATAACCATTTTTTACAGATACTATTTCGTTTTCATCTCCTAGAGAATCAACTTTTTTCTTTAATAATACATCCATGATTATTCCTCCTTATTTTAATTGGTCAGCAACATATGGTAAAATAGCAAGATGACGTGCACGTTTAACTGCTTGTGATACCTTTTTCTGATATTTTGCAGAAGTACCTGTTAATCTTCTAGGCAGTAATTTACCTTGTTCATTAATAAATTTTATAAGGAATTTTGGATCTTTATAATCAATGAATTTAATTCCTGATTTTTTAAACCGACAATACTTAGTTTTAGTTACTTCAATATTAATCGGATTTAGATATCTAATTTCTGAATTTTTATCAGCCATTTTTTAAATTTTTTAGTTTATACTAAGCTTTAGCAGTGATTTCTGCATTTTTGCTTCTTCTTTTTTCAGCATAAGCAAGATGATCTTTGTCCATTTTCATGGTTAAGAATCTCATTACTCGCTCATCTCTTTTAAATTCGACTTCAATTTTACTTACAGTATCTCCGGCAGCTTCGAACTCAAATAAGAAGTAAAAACCTGTGGTCTTTTTTTGGATAGGATAGGCTAATTTTTTTAAGCCCCATGATTCCTCAAATTTTATTTCAGCACCACAATTCTTTAATGACTTTTTGAATTTTTCGACTGCTTCCTTTGTCTGTTTTTCAGACAAAACGGGAGTTAAAATGAAAACAGTTTCGTAATTATTCATGTTATATAATTTTTAATATTCGGGGCGCAAAGTTAATATTTTTATTCATATATAGTAGAATAAAGTAATTAATTGTGTTAATAAATAATTTTCAACTAATTCTTAATACAATAGGGATGTCTTCATTTGATACTTTATATTTGTTGTTGTAAATATGTCTAAAGAAAGCTACATAGTTTCAGCCTTAAAGTATCGTCCATTAACATGGGGAAGTGTTGTTGGGCAATCTAATATTACTGATACTTTGCAAAAAGCCATTGATACTGGTCAACTAGCGCAGGCCTATTTGTTTTGTGGTCCTAGAGGTGTAGGTAAGACGACCATAGCAAGGATTTTTGCTAGGTCAATTAATCAAGTTGATGATAAAGAACAAACTGATTTTTCTTATAATATTTTTGAATTAGATGCTGCATCTAACAATCATGTAGATGATATAAGAAATATTACAGATCAGGTAAGAATACCTCCTCAAATAGGTAAATATAAAGTGCATATTATAGATGAAGTTCATATGCTTTCTTCTGCTGCATTTAATGCTTTTCTAAAGACTTTAGAAGAGCCACCTCCGCATGCAATTTTCATTCTTGCTACTACTGAGAAACATAAGATTATACCGACAATACTTTCAAGGTGTCAGGTTTATGATTTTAATAGAATAACTGTTAAAGACATTGCAGATCATTTAGAGGATATCGCTAAAAAGGAAAAAGTAGTCGCAGAAAAAGAGGCTTTAATGGTAATTGCAGAAAAGGCTGATGGCGCATTAAGAGATGCATTATCAGTTTTTGATCAAATGGTAAATTTCTGTAATGGAAATATTACTTATGAAGCTGTTATTAAGAATCTGAATATTCTAGATCATGATTATTTTTTCAAAATTTCTGATAAAGTTTACAAAAATGATATTCATGAGACTTTAATGATCTTTGATGAAATTTTAGCCAAAGGGTTTGATGGACATCATTTTATTACTGGATTAGGTAGTCATTTTAGAAATTTGCTAGTTTGCAGGGATAAAAAAACTATTTCTTTATTAGAAGTAAGTGATAAAATAAAAGACCAGTTTATTGAGCAGTCTAATAATTTTGATTCAAGGATTATTATTGATATCCTTAAAATAGTGTCCGAAGCTGATATTCATTATAGAACCAGCAAGAACCAACGGCTTCATGTTGAATTAGCGTTAATGAAAATGGCATCACTGAGTATATCGGACGAAAAAAAAAAGCAATTGATTTCCGCATAATGCCTCCTAAATCACTGTTGAGTTTGCAAAAGGTTGCTAATTCAACAGCTGAAAAGACTATTCAAGTTGTTCAAAAAAATGATTTAACTGAAAAAACTAAAAGTGTACCTACTGTCAAGGAGCATCCCAAAAAAGTAGCTTATTCCCATTCAATTAAAAGAAAAGAGATCAATAAACGGACATCTTCAACTTCAATTTATAAGATGAAAGATGATATTATTAAAAAATCTTTAAACAAAAAGGAAGAGGTTGATCTTTCAGATATGCCTAGAGATATATTTAATAATGAGCTTTTGCTAGAAAAGTGGAATATGTATGCTGAAATGCTTAATGAAAATGGACGCCAAGGGATGTATGCAACACTAACAAAATACCAACCTATTTTAGGAGAAAACTATTTAGTGTCGTTTGAAATAGACAGTGAAGTACAGCGATTGGAACTTCAAGAAGAAAGTCCTGAAATTTTAAGTCACTTAAGAACAGAACTTAATAATTATGGCATTAAATTAGTTTATAAGGTGATTAAGAGTGATCAATCAACTAAAAAACATTTGAATAGTAAAGAAATATTCTTAAAAATGGCTGACTCTAATACAGATTTAAAACACCTTAGAGATAAATTTAATTTAGATATTGAGTATTAAGAATTCTTGTTCTGTTATATGTTTAAATCAGTTCTTATATTTGTTCGATGATTTTACCTATTGTAGCTTATGGAAGCTCTGTTCTTCGCAAGGAATGTGATGAAATTGAAGAGAATGCAGATATTTCTGGTTTAATTGATAACATGTTCGAAACCATGTATGCGGCTAAAGGAGTTGGTTTAGCATGTCCACAAATTGGTCAGGCTATTCGTATGTTCGTAGTTGATGCTGCGCCTTTCTCTGAGGAAGAAGCTAAAAATGAGGAAGAAGCCAAAAACCTTGAGGTCTTAAAAAATTTTAAAAAAGTTTTTGTCAATCCAATTATTGAGGAGGAGTCTGGTAAAGACTGGCCTTTTTCTGAAGGGTGTTTAAGTATTCCTGGAATTAGAGAAGATGTAACAAGAAAAGGAATCATTCATATATCTTATTATGACGAGAATTGGAATTATCATGAAGATGTTTTTTCTGGTATTGCTGCAAGGATCATTCAACATGAATATGACCATATTGAAGGCGTTTTATTTACCGACCATCTAAATCCATTTAAAAGAAGGTTGTTGAAGCGTAAGCTAGTTGATATTAGTAAAGGAAAAGTTGATGTTGATTATAAGATGAAATTTGCTTCGAAAAAAAAATAAAATGAAAAAAGTAATTTATAGTTGTTTTCTTATCTTGATAATAGTTCAATGTTCAAATACTAATAAAGTAGAGTCAAAAAATAATTCAGGTGAAATAGACCAAATGTTAGTTCTTGAAAAAAAAATTCTTTCGATTCAAAATAATGTTCAGAAAAAAAATGAAAAATTAATTTTAGGAGAAGAGCTATATAGTGCTGCTACTCATTTCATTCTTAATAACCCAGAGCATGATCAGATAGAAAGTGTATATATTTTAGCGGCTAGGGGAGCAGAAATAAGTGAAAAATATGACAATGCCATTAATTATTATTTTCAAGCACAAAGGAAATTTCCTAAATCTCCAAAAGCTGCAGAATATTTAAAATCCAGAGCAATTATTTTAGATTTTGTGTTAAATAGGAAAAAAGCAGCAATTTTAGCTCATGAAGAATTGATTGAACTGTATCCTGATCATCCTTTGGCTAAAGATTCTAAATATTACTTAGAGAGAAATTTAACTGATCTACCGGCTTCTATTTCAAGTGAAGAGTTAGAAAAAATATTAAAGAATAAAGATTAATATTTAAGTTTAAATTCGTATTTTAAATTAACAAACTAAATTAGGAATTGACAACCTCTAAAAATAATATATTCCTTGTCGATGATGATCAGACTGCAAATTTCATTAATGAAATGCAGATCAATAGGTTTTCAAGTAATTTTAATATTCTAACATTTACTTGTGCTCAACAGGCATTAGAAGCATTAAAAAATAAAATTAAGATGCCTGAATTTATTTTTTTAGATATCGATATGCCTAAATTAAATGGATGGGAATTTATAGATCATTTTAAAGAATTAAAAAGTTCATCTAAAATCGTGATGGTGACATCATCTTTAGACCCAAGTGATAAGCTTAAAGCTAAGGAGTTAAATGAAGTAGTAGCTTTTATAGAAAAGCCATTGGTTAAGAGTCATTTAGAGCCTATCTTTAATGATTAATTTACATATGAATCACTTCCCCATAAGCAGCAGCAGCAGCTTCCATAATTGCCTCGCTCATAGTAGGATGAGGGTGGATAGTTTTAATTAGCTCATGTCCTGTAGTCTCTAATCTTCTTATTGCAACTATTTCAGCAACCATTTCTGTAACATTAGCTCCAATCATATGTCCGCCAAGAAGTTCACCATATTTAGCATCAAATATAAGTTTGATAAAGCCATCATTATGACCAGATGCACTGGCTTTACCAGATGCAGAGAATGGGAACTTTCCAATTTTCAATTCATGACCTGCTTCCTTAGCAGCTTTTTCAGTCATTCCTACAGATGCTATTTCAGGAGAACAATAGGTGCATCCTGGAATGTTATTGTAGTCTATACTTTCAGGGTTTAAGCCTGCTATTTTTTCAACACATGTTATGCCTTCGGCAGATGCAACATGGGCAAGTGCAGGTCCTGGAACAGCGTCACCTATAGCATAATACCCTGGCATATTGGTTTCGTAAAAATCATTAACAATGATTTTTCCTTTATCAATTACAATTCCTACTTCTTCTAATCCAATATTTTGGATATTAGCTTCAATTCCTACAGCCGATAGGACAATATCGCAATTAATGTTTTCTTCTCCTTTTTTAGTTTTAATTGTAACTGTACATGAATTACCTTTTGTAGCTACTTTTTCTACAGTAGACTCGGTCATGACTTTAATGCCTTGTTTTTTAAATGTTCGTAAAAGTTGTTTAGAAACTTCTTCATCTTCTACAGGTACGATATTTGGTAAGAATTCGACTATTGTAACATCGACTCCCATAGCGTTATAGAAATATGCAAATTCAACTCCAATTGCTCCAGAGCCAACTACCACCATTTTTTTAGGTAACTTAGGTAAGACCATAGCTTCTCTATAACCTATGATGTTTTGTCCATCCTGCTGTAAGTTAGGAAGCTGTCTTGACCTAGCTCCAGTTGCAATGATGATATGTTTAGCAGCATATTCTTTATTCCCCCCTTTTTCATCTGTGACCTGTACTTTTTTCCCAGGAATTACTTTTCCTGTTCCCATAATTACATCAATCTTATTTTTTTTCATTAGAAATTGCACACCACCACTCATTTTTTCAGCTACACTTCGGCTTCTTTTAATGATGCTATTAAAATCAGCTTTAAAATCATTTACTTTTATTCCATAATCATCTGCATGATTGATATAATCAAAAACATTTGCGCTTTTTAATAATGCTTTAGTTGGTATACATCCCCAATTCAAACAAATTCCTCCTAATGATTCTTTTTCAATTACAGCAGTTTTTAATCCTAATTGAGAGGCTCTGATAGCTGTAACATATCCTCCAGGTCCACTTCCAACAACAATTACATCATAATTCATAAGTATCAAGTTTTAATTTCTAAGTGCGAATTTAACAAATCTAATTTTCTAATAAAGTTTTTTAAGTTCTAGCTTTTTAACAATTTGTTTTGCTAATAAGTCTGCAGAAGCATTATTGAAGCGAAACCATAGCTCTGGTTCTATAAGTTCAATTTCTGAAACTGCTGGTTCGTTATTATTATCCCATATCATATCAACCCTTGCATATACAGGTAAGGGCTCAATTGTTTTTACTGTATTCTCTGCAAATTGAATTTCTTTATCTGTAGGGGTGTATTGATGCACAGTTCCTCCAAAATCATCCTGAACCCTAAAATCTCCAGGTTTGGCTTTTTTTAAAATTGAATGGCTGAATTTACCCCCATAAACCATAAAAGCCACTTCTCCTTTTTTTATTACGTTTTCTTGAAATTCCTGCAATAAAAAATCTTCATCTTGAATAAGATCATTGAAAGTTTTCTCATGCTGAATAAGGTTATCCTTGTTAATTTTATAGGTATGTCTTGCTGCTCCGGAAATCGTAGGCTTAAGAACAGATTTATCCCACCCCATTTTGTTGATTATATCAGTTAAATTTTCTTTTGAGCCTTTTTTAATAAAGTAGCTTGGAGGGATATTTATCCCTTTTTGATGAATTTCATTTAAGTAGTGCTTGTCTATGTTCCATAGAATCTGATCATATGAATTAATAAGCTGGGTTTGGTCTTTGGTCTTATCTAGCCAATGTTTAAATTCTTTAAATCTATGAAAGTAATCCCAGGTAGTTCTAAATAACGCAAAATGAGTAGATGACCAGTCAAAGTTGGGCGAATCCCATGCTACTTTTTTTACATGACATCCTAACTGTTGAAGGGCTTTTTTAACTAATTCATCTTCTGTGAGTACATTTTGAGTGTAATCATCTATTTCTTTTGGTGAGATGTACTTTGATTCAGTTAATAGAATTACATCATATTTTTTCATTATATAGCTGAATTTTTGTGGCAAATATAAATTGAATTATCAATTATAGATTCCTTATGTTTTCTAATTTAGCTTCTTAGATAATTTTGTATGAAATATTCTTTTAAAATAGACAACCCTCAAAAACATTTTATTCAAATAACTATTGAATTAGATGTTCAAAATGATTCAGCTATTGATCTTCAACTTCCTTCATGGAGACCCGGAAGATATGAGCTAGGTGATTTTGCGAAAAATGTTAAAAATTTTAACGCTAAAGATGAATCAGGTAATAACATTGAATTCTCTAAAACAACAAAAGACCTATGGAGAATCCCTTCAAAAGAGTATGAAAAATTAATAATTAGTTATCAATATTATGCGGCTGAATTAAATGCTGGTTCTACATGGCTAGATGAAAATCAATTGTATATAAATCCTATCAATTGCTGTATGTATGATCCATTGAAGATGGATGAGAAATGTTCTTTAGAATTAGATATCCCAGAAAACTATAAAATAGCTACTTCATTAGAAGAAATGGATCATGTTTTACATGCAAAGGATTTTCATGAATTGGTAGATTCTCCAATAATTTGTAGTTCATCATTGCAAGAGTTCAAATATGAGCTTAATAATGTAATTTTTCATGTATGTTTCCAAGGAGAGGTAAAAGTGGACTGGAATAAAATGAAAAAGGATTTTATTGATTTCACTGCACATCAGATCAAATGCTTTGGTGGTTTTCCTGTTAAAGACTATTACTTCTTGTTTCAAATTACTCCATATACGTCTTATCATGGAGTTGAGCATCAGCGGTCTACAGTTATTCTTTTGGGCCCCTCTTATTCGATTTTTAACAAGGATTATAGTAAATTATTAGGGATCTCATCTCATGAACTCTATCACACATGGAATGTAAAAACCATTCGGCCCCATGATATGCTTCCATATGATTATTCTCAAGAGAATTATACAGAAATGGGATATGTTACGGAAGGGGTAACTACTTATATGGGAGACAGGATGTTGTATGAATCAGGAGTTTTTTCTGAAAAAGATTATTTAAAAGAACTGGGTACTTTATTACAAAGGCATTTTGATAATGATGGAAGAAAACATTATTCAGTTGCTGAATCTAGTTTTGATACTTGGTTGGATGGATATGTTCAGGGAATACCAGGAAGAAAAGTTTCCATTTATGTAGAGGGTGCTTTAATCGCATTAATATGTGATGCGAGAATTAGAAAATTAACGCAACAAAAAAAATCTTTACATGATGTAATGAAAAATATGTATGGAGGGGATCATGTTTTGAAGGGATATGATAAATTATCATATAAAGAATTATTAGAGGATATCTCAGGCACTTCATTTAATGATATTTATAATGACCTTATACATGGTGTTGTGGATTTTAAAAATTATTTAGAGATAGCCTTAAAAGAATTTGGATGGTGGGTCAATAAAAATCAATCTTCTCTTATATCTAGAAGGTATGGTCTAAAAGGTATATGGTTTAATCATCAATATAAAATCACTTCGGTTGCCGAAGGTAGTTCAGCTGATTTTTCTGAATTGATACCTAGTGACAAGATCCATTCTATTAATGGATATAAACTTAATAATGACATTGAAAACTGGTTAGATTATTTTAAAGATGATGAAGTAGTTTTGTCTATAGAAAGAGAAGGTGAGTTAAAAAGAATGGAATTGTTAATTCAAAATGAAAATCAATTTTATAATTATACTGTAGAAAAGCACTAATAATGAGTAAAAAAGAAGTTCAGAAAAATGGATTTAATGGCCTTAAGATATTATGCGTTTTAAGTGTGATAGGGTTTATTGCGTCTATGTATATTGATGCCGGTAATTATTATTTGTACTCTAATATTGAGCAATATTTAGATGTCCAAGACCAAGAATTAGCAGAAAATATTGAAGAGAAATTATCAATATTTAGTGAAGCAAATGTTGATGTTTCTGAAAAAGGAATTGATTTGCTGGCATGGATGTTTTTTGGAAGAGGGGTTTTAGATGTGCTTGCATTGTTAGGAGTAATGTTAATGTTCTATAAATTAAAGATTGGATTTAATTTATATGTTTTATTTCAACTTTTATATGTTGTCTTGCCTTTTATGTTAATTGGAAAAGGTGTAAATGTGGTTGTGCCTTATGAATTGATGATGATTAACTTAGTGTATATTGCATTATATGTTACTCAAAGAAAACATTTAATATAATGAATGATATTCAATTAGTTAGAGATGTCAAAAAACTAATGAGGTTCTTTAAAAGAATTGCTTTAGGTAAGGATAGCCCTTCAAAATATTTAAGGATATTATGCTGGGTAAATTTAGCTTGGAGTTTTTTAATGATTCTTTGTTTGTTATTCTTTGTGTTTTTGTCAGCAACAGAATTAAAATTTCAAACTAAAGGGATCTTATCCTATTTTGTTCAGGATATGAATGCCCTCCCTTTTATTATATGGGCATGTTTTCATGGTCTAATTATTCTGTCGATTGTATTTATATGGAGGAAAAAAACATTTGGCCTGATCATTTATTGCTTGGCTTCTATTGCACCTACATTTTATTTGTATTTTTTAGATGTAGCTATTAATGAGCTTTATTTCATCTTTTTTTCAGCCATCTTATTTATTGCTTTTTTCTTATTTAAACTGTCAGAGTTTGAGAACAAGGAAGAATCTCAAGAAGAATAGATCTTTATCAAGGGTAATTTTAAATTAAAAAAGTAAAGCTATTACTAAACCTTCTTTAGTTTTTTTCGTTTTGATATTAGTTTGTCTAAAGTCAATCCAATATCAGATAGAAGGTCACAGAGTAGCGTTTTTAATAGAATATTATATTTTTTTCCATTTCAGTTACTGATTTTACATTTAAAACGCAACCATGTTTTATTGGTCTTTTGGTTGTTACTTTTTTTATATATCACTAATACTGTTGGTAAAAATTTTGGGATAGTAGCTTTATTCTTAGCTCCTGAATATAATGGTGCTATCAGTATTTATTCTTTTGCCATTTTAGGGTTTTCATTAGGTGGTTTTATTATGGCATTTCATATTTACAGCTATATAATGTATTCTTCTGAGTTTTTATTTCTAGCAACTTTAGCTCGCCCTTTTTTAAAATTCTCATTGAATAATATGCTAATACCAATAGCTTTTATTTTAACCCTATTGTATAAGACTTATTTTTTCTTGAAGTATGAGCAATTAATGGAAAGTTCTGATGTGTTGTTAAATTTATTTGCATTACTTGGTGGCGCATTGATCTTTTACCTTATTTCAGTTATTTATTTTATTAGGTTCAATAAGAATGTCTATGCTATTAGTGGAAAAAGTGAAGATTATTTTGAAGAATTAAAATCTCAAAAATTAAAGGAATCTCAATTTATGAAAAGGCAAGAGGTTTCTAAAAAACTAAAAAGTAAAAGAAACTGGAGAGTAGAAACTTATATGTCTGGAATATTTAAAATTTCTTTAGCAAGAAATATAGAGCATTATGAAAGAAATTTATTAGACAAGGTATTCGCTCAAAATCATATTAACGCATCTGTTTTTGAAATTTCATTAGTAATCACATTCATTGGATTGGGTCTTTTTAGGGAATATGAGCTTTTCAATATACCAGCAGGAGCAAGTATTTTATTGCTTTTTACTTTATTTATTTTAATATTTAGTGCACTCTATTCTTGGATGAAGGGTTGGACATTAACTTTTGTAATAGCTGCATTGTTAGGTTTGAATTATATGTCTAATCATTTCGAATTGTTTAGGTTTCATAATTACGCATATGGGTTAAATTATGATTTTAAAGCAGGTTATTCTTATGATGACATTAAAAATTTAGCTACAGATAAAAATACTTATCAGTTTTCAATTGATCATACTAAAGATATTCTCAATAATTGGAAGGCAAAGAATGTTATTGCAGGTGATTCCATTTTGCCAAAAATGGTATTTCTAAACATAAGTGGTGGTGGATTAAGATCTGCATTATGGTCTATGGTTGTTTTAGATCATATGGATAGTATAACAAATTACAAAATGTTTAAACAAACCCAGTTAATGACAGGTGCTTCTGGAGGAATGATAGGGGGGGCTTATTATAGAGAATTATTTTTAAGAAAGGCAAAAGGAAATAAGATCAATATGTCTAGTATTAGATATAAAAATAACATTTCAATGGATCTATTGAACCCCTTGGCTTTTGGAATAGCCACTACAGATATGCTTATTCGATTTCAGTCTTATCATGATGGTAATAATAGCTATAAAAAAGATAGAGGTTGGTTTTTTGAAAATAAACTGGTGAAGAATTTGAATTCTTTTTATGATAAACGTTTAAAGGATTATATGCAACCTGAATACAATTCTTTAATTCCTATGATGATCTTTTCCCCATCCATAGTTAATGATGGTAGAAGGATGTTAATTAGTGCTCAGCCTATATCATACCTTACTTATTATGATTCATTGAATTATACTTCGACTTACAATTCTATGGAAGATGTTGAATACAATGCATTGTTTAAAAATAACAATAGCAGTAATATTAAAATAACATCTGTGTTAAGGATAAATGCTACTTTTCCTTATATTCTTCCTATGGTATATATGCCTACTGACCCTTCTATTGAGTTAATGGATGCAGGAGTTAGGGATAATTATGGACTTAAAACCAGTATTAAATTTTTAAAGCAATTCAAAGACTGGATCTCTGAAAATACTGGTGGAGTTGTTATTGTTCAGATAAGGGATAAACAAAAGTATTTCGAGGTAGATAACCCACATAGTGGTTCATTAAGGTCCATATTGTTTTCACCTTTCACTACTGTTATTAATAATTTATTAAAGGTCCATGATTATAATAATGATGACCTTGTTAGATCCGTAGGGGATTGGTTTGAAGGTGAAGTAGATGTTGTTACATTCTATATGGATCAACCAATAGATGAAGAAATATCTATGAGTTGGCATTTAACACCAAAAGATAAAATCAGAATTTATAATTCATTATCTTCGGATGACAATCTAAGGTCTATTCAAAAAATACAAAGTATTTTTAATGGGCATTGATATTAATTGAATTAATGGAGGACAAAAATCAGGATACTGATCTAGAGGGCATTGATGGTCAAGGGAAAAAAGTTGACTATGATCCAACTAAAATTGAGGTAGATAAGGAACAAATAAAGGAAATCCCACGATCTCTTTTTAATTTCTTAAAAGATTTGCTTTCTATTGATGATGAGGTGAATTCAAAAAAAGCAATTCATTTTATTAAATCTGACATTGATTTTTCTGGTTCAAGTATTTGGATTTTGATCTGTTCTATTGTAGTTGCTTCATTAGGTCTAAATTACAATTCTATTCCTGTGATAATAGGTGCCATGTTAATTTCTCCTTTAATGGGGCCGATAAGGGGAATTGGAATGGCTCTGGGGACGAATGATTTTAAAATTTTAATCAAGTCTTTAGTGAGTTTTGGAGTGATGGTTGGGGTAAGTGTACTTGCTTCCTATTTATTCTTTTTAGCAACACCACTAAAAGCTGAAACATCTGAATTATTAGGAAGGACAAAGCCTCATGTTTTCGATATTCTTATTGCATTTTTTGGTGGGTTAGCAGGGATTATTGCAGCAGTTACCAATAATAAGAACTCTGCAATGACAATTGTTCCTGGTGTAGCTATTGCTACAGCACTAATGCCACCTATATGTACAGTTGGATATGGTATAGCAATTGCCAATTGGTCTTATTTTATCGGTGCATTTTATCTTTTTTTATTAAACAGTGTATTTATATGTTTAGCAACATTTATGGTAATAAGATTGCTTAAATTTCCTATGGTTCAATTTGTGAATCCTAAAACTGAGCGAAAAGTAAAGATCTATGTTTTTGTTGTTTTATTGTTAATTGTAATTCCAAGTGTGATTAAGTTCACTACCATAATAAAAGAATCTTTGTTTCAGCAATCTGCTGAGGAGTATATACAGAAGGTAATTGAAATTGATAATAAGATAGAAGTGGTTAAAAAGGAATTTAATTACAATGATGGTTCTCCAGAAATTGAAATTCAAGTAAGTGGTAAATACATCAATAAAGAGAATCAGAATAGCTGGAAACTACAGCTCCAGAATTTTGATCTTGGTCATGTGTCTTTAAAGGTTATCAATTTAAGTTCAAAAGAGATTGATAAATCTGAAATTTTAAATGAAATTTTAAAAGATAATAATCTTAAATTTTCTTCTATAACAGAAGAAAGGGATCTATATAAAAATAAGCTTTCTACAATTGCAGAAAGGGCAATAGAGTTAGAAGAATTAGAGAAAAGAGTTTATTCACATTTTCCAGAATTAAATCGATTTGTTTATGGTGAGTCTTATGAAATGAATCAGGAGAATAAAAGAGATACAATTTATAATTTTATGATTGAATGGGTGTCTGGTTTTGAGCCAGTAGAGGAATTGAAAATGAAGGAAAAATTGAAACAGTTTTTGAATTTAGAAGTTGATATGATAAGAAATTCTGATTCTTCAACTATAATTGTTTTAGATCTATAAAAAATGGGTAAGAAAAAAAAGAGAAAGGATGTCGTTTATTCAACCAATCCGGAATTTGAATACAGCTTCAATGAAGAAATGGAAGAAGAAACTTTATCTCCATCAGAACAGCATTTGTATGTTTATCATGATAGAAAACATAGGAAAGGTAAAACCGTAACAATTGTTGAAGGTTTTGTTGGTGCTAAAGAGGATATTAATGATCTTTCTAAACAATTGAAGTCTTCATGTGGTGTTGGAGGTAGCGTAAAAGATGGCTTGATCATAATTCAGGGGGAAACTAGAGATAAAGTAATATCGTTACTTGAAAAACTAGCATACAAGGTGACCAGAAAAGGGGGGTAATTAGATTTTATGGTTGATAACTTTGGTTTTTGAATCATTATTGGGTAATTAACTTTTATTATTTTGGTATTAATAAAACCTTAAGTATATGAGAAAATTTCACATTTTATTTGGATTCATAGTTTTTTATAATGTAGGTTTCTCTCAGACACAGATTGATAATGCTGGATTTGAGAACTGGGAAAATGCAGGAACAACTGTTGATGAACCTACTGATTGGAGCTCTATAAAAACCTCTGATGATGCTACATTAAATGGGTTTGCTCCAGTGGTCTGGGGACAAAGTACAGATGCTCATTCTGGAAGTTATTCTTTAGAATTAATCAATGTTTCTACATTTGGTGTAGTGGCTAATGGTACAGTTACCAATGGTCAAGTACATGCAGATTTTGACCCAAACAATGGATATGTTTTTACAAATCCTAATGATGGATCTTGGAATCAGACATTTACAGACTCTCCGGATAGCTTGGTAGGATGGGTGAAATATACTCCAAGTGGTGCAGACAAGGGAAAACTACATGCCATATTGCATACCTCAAATGGTCAGATCCCAGAAAATGGTACTATGTCTAATTGGGTGGCAGAAGCCAGAATAGATTTTACCACTGCTAGTAGTTCATGGGTTCGTTTTTCTGCCCCATTTAATTATTTTAACTCAACTACTCCAGCATATATACTACTTGTTTTAACTTCTGGTGATAGTACAGTTGCTGTAGATGGTAGTACTGCATTGGTGGATGATCTTGAGCTGATCTATAATCCGGCTACAATACATGAGTCTGAAAGTTTTTCAAACATGTGGTTTTCGGATAATATTTTGTATACATCTATTGGCTCATCAGTGTTGAATGCAGAGCTTAAAATATATAGTGTTATGGGACAATTAATAAGATCCAATAAGGTAAATGCTTATTCTTCTAATCAGCTATATTTAGAACTGCCAGCTGGTATATATATTGCAGAACTAACTACAGGTACTACCCGAAAAACATTAAAATTGTTTATCGAATAAACCATTGAAATACGGTATAACATACCTACTTGTTTTTATAATTTTTTCTTTTCAAGCTCAGGACAAAGGGGTTTTTAAGGGAACCTTGAAAGATGCTTCCAATAAAGAATTATTGATAGGTGCCAATGTTTTCATGTTAGGAAATACACAAATAGGTGCTTCAGCAGATATCGATGGAAATTTTGCAATTACAGTGCCAGAAGGAAAGCATCGTTTTGTAGTTTCATTTGTGGGTATGGTCAATGATACCATAGATGTAATTATATATGCAGATCAGATAACAGAACAAATAATTTTTTTAAAATCTGTGGATGAGGTGTTAGATGAAATAGTGGTAAAAGCAGGTAAGTTCGATCATAAGGTCGAAGAGCTCACTATTTCCATGGAGATCATACAGCCAGATTTAATTGAAAATAAAAATACCCGTTCAGTAGAGTCTATTTTAGATCAAACACCTGGTTTGAACATATTAGATGGAGAACCTCAAATTAGGGGAGGAAGTGGGTTTACATTTGGAGTTGGCAGTAAAGTAGCAGTTTTAGTAGATGATATGCCCATGCTTTCTGGTGATGCAGGTCGTCCTGAATGGGGTTTTGTGCCTATTGAGAATATTAAACAAATAGAAGTCATTAAGGGTGCAGCATCTGTTCTTTCTGGAGCATCGGCATTAAGTGGAGCTATTCACATTAAAACTGCCGAACCCACTTTAGACCCTCTTACTAAGATCAATCTTTACTCAGGTTTTTACTCTTCTCCATCAGATGAAAGTATGAAATGGTGGGATGACTATCCTTATATACATGGTGCTAATTTTTTGCATTCTAGAAAGATCAAGAATGTCGATCTAGTAGTTGGAGGTCTTTTAAATTTAGACCATGGATATATAGGTGCACCTATTGCCAATGAGTTTGTAGTAGATACCATTACTAACTTTACAGACGATCAAATGTCTTCTGAAAAGGCAAGAATGAATTTCAGCTTGAGAGTACACCCTAAAAAGTTTCAGAAAATGGTCTATGGAATTGGAGGAAATGCCATGTATAACCGTACTAATATGATGTTGGCCTGGCTGAATGATACTTCAGGAATTTACCGTGCTTATACAGGTGGAGTAATATTGCAAGAGCAAACTATTTTTAATGTCGACCCCTATATTAGCACTTATGGTAATAAGGGTGGTAAGCATACCATAAGGTCTCGATTCCTTTATACTGATAACCAGATGACCAACAATCAATCAAATGCTTCGATGGTGTCTTATGGCGATTATCAATTTAAAAAGAAGTACATAAAATTACAGGATTTGGAATTGATTGCAGGTGTGTCATCTACTTATACAGAAAGTGAAGCTGTATTATATAGTGGCTCTGGATCACCAAATAATAGGTTATTGAATTTTTCGGGATATAGTCAGCTCGAAAAGTCTATTAAGGATAGATTAAGATTTTCATTTGGTTATAGAGTTGAGTATTATCAGCTCAATGATTCTATTGAGAATTCGGCAAGTATTATTAGAGCAGGCTTAAATTACAAGGTAGCAGAAGGTACTCATGTAAGAATGTCTTTTGGTCAGGGATATCGATTTCCTACCATTGCAGAGAGGTATATCAGGACATCAGTGGGTAGCTTTGGTGTTTTTGATAATCCTGATCTTCAACCAGAGTATAGCTGGAATTTAGAAGCAGGAATTAGGCAGGGATATAAGATCGGTAATTTTTACGGTTATTTAGATGTAGCAGCTTTTAAGCAGGAATATACCAATACAATAGAATACCTTTTTGGGTTCTGGGATCCAACCTATTCATTTGCAGTAGCAGGATTTAAATTCTTGAATACTGGAAATTCTGAAGTGCATGGGTTGGATATTTCTTGGGCTGGATTCGTTAAATTGAATAAAAAAAGTAAGATTCAGTTTATTGTAGGTTATAATTATATTCTTCCCAAAACAGTACAGCCAGATTTGGTGTTTGCTAACGATCATAACCCTGGTGGATCAGGTGAATTTAGCTATAATACAACAAGTTTAGATGCATCAGAAAGAATATTGAAATACAGGTTCAAGCACACCTTTAAAGCAGATATTTCGTGTACAATTAAAGATGCTTTGTCTTTTGGAATGAGTGCTCGTTATTTTAGCAGGATAGAAAACCTGGATAAAGCCATTTCTGAATTTGAGAATGCTACAGTAGCATCTGGAGGTAGCTTGCAACCAGTTTTATATATGGATTATTATAATCAGTATAACAATGGGAACTTAATTTTAGATGCTAGAATAAGCTATGCATTTCCTAAGAAGCATAAGATTGCATTGGTCTCAAGTAATTTGCTGAACAGGACTTATTCACTTCGACCACTAAAGATCGAATCTATGCGTACAATAATGGTTCAATATTCTTATCAGCTATAATCAGTTTTGTTTAATAAAATATTTAATAACACAAGACTTTTCATCACTTTTTGACTTTTAAATGATTTGATTTTTATTTTTGAGGGTCAAATTTTAGCATGAAAAGGTTTTTGTTACTTATAATGTCTTGTTTTTTTCTCAGCGCTTATGCTCAGGAAACTCATACTGTAAGTGGCTATATAAAAGATGCTTCTTCAGGAGAAGCGCTAATAGGTGCGAGTATCTTTTTGGAAGAAGAAGGAAAAGGTGCAGCTACTAATGTATATGGTTATTACTCATTTACTGTTCCTTCGGGTTCTTACCATGTTAAAATTTCTTATGTAGGTTATGAAGATTATAAGTCGGTGATCGACCTTGAAAAAGACCTTAGATTAAATATCGAATTAAATGCAATGTCCGATGTGCTAAATGAAGTATTGATCGAAGCAGAAGCAAGCGATCAGAATACTACAGGCACTCAGATGGGAGAAATAGATTTGGATATGCAAAAGGTAAAAACCCTTCCTGCTTTCATGGGTGAGGTAGATATACTTAAAACTATTCAATATTTACCTGGGGTTCAATCTGGTGGAGAAGGCAATACGGGATTTTATGTTAGGGGAGGAGGTCCCGATCAGAATCTTATCTTACTTGATGAAGCCACAGTGTACAATGCTTCACATTTATTTGGTTTTTTCTCTGTTTTTAATGCAGATGCTATTAAAAATGTAAAATTGATCAAAGGTGGAATGCCCTCAAATTATGGTGGTAGATTAGCTTCTGTTTTAGATATTACCATGAACGATGGAAACTATAAATCCTATCATGCAGAGGGAGGTATTGGATTGATCGCTTCTAGGTTAACAGTACAGGGGCCCATTAAAAAGGACACTTCTTCTTTTATATTGTCTGGAAGAAGAACCTATGCAGATGTAATTGCTGAGCCCTTTATTCCAGACACGTCAAATGCGAAAGGGTCTGGCTATCATTTTTACGACCTAACTGCTAAAATTAATTGGAGAATAAGTGATAAAGATAGGCTCTATTTAAGTGGTTATTTTGGTAGGGATGTTTTTACTTTTAAAAGGAATGATTTCGATCTCGAATTTAATGTGCCTTGGGGTAATGCTACTTCTTCATTGCGTTGGAATCATTTGTTTAACGATAAGCTTTTCTTAAATACTACAGCTGTGTTTACCGATTATAACTTTGCATTTGGAGGTACACAAAGCCAGTTTACTTTCGAGTTGAGTTCTGGAATCAGGGACTGGAATATTAAGCAGGATCTTACCTATTATCCTAATTCATTACACAATATTAAATTCGGATGGAATTATACATTCCACCGTTTTATTCCTAGTAGTGTTTCTGCTAGCTCCGATAGTATTGATTTCGATACAGGTGATATAGTAAAGATCTATGGAAATGAAGCTGCTATCTATGTGTTAGATGAATTTGATCTTTCTGAAAACTTTAAGATCAATGCTGGATTCCGTTTATCAATGTATCAGCACATTGGTCCTTTTACAAGGTATTACAAGAATCCAAGTACTGGAGTAACAGATTCTACTAGGCAGTTCAGTAATTTCGAAAGCATTAAAACTTATTTTGGGCCTGAACCACGGCTATCTGCTAGATATTTGTTTAATGATAATTCTTCTTTTAAGTTTGGTTTTTCTCATAACTATCAATACATCCATCTGGCATCAATATCTTCTATTTCTTTACCAACAGACCTTTGGTTTCCTAGTACAGAGCTGGTAAAGCCACAGATCGGTACTCAATATAGTATGGGTTATTTTAGAAATTTCTTCGACAATCATTTTGAGGGCTCTATAGAATTGTATTACAAGGACCTTAGGAATTTAATAGAATATAAGGAGAATTCTTTTCCAGAGGATAATGTAAGTAACAATGTAGACAATCAGCTGACTTTTGGAAGAGGCTATTCTTATGGTGCGGAATTTTTCTTTAAAAAGAGGCTAGGCGATTTTAATGGCTGGGTAGGGTATACATGGTCTAGAACTATGCGTCAGTTCGATGAGATAGACGATGGAGGTTGGTTTCCTGCAAAATACGACAGAAGAAACGACCTTTCAGTAGTGCTACAGTACGATATTACAGAAAGGATCAATGTAGGGGCGGTGTTTATTTATTCAACGGGTAATGCCATTACATTGCCAGAAAGAAGGTGGTATTCTATTTTTGAGAATCGATTGATCACTGTTTGGAGCGAACGTAATGCTTACAGGTTAGAGCCTTACCATAGAATGGATTTTTCTCTTACTATTAAAGCTAAAGACTATAAAAAAATTAAAAATGCAGAAACGGGAGAGATCTCAAAGGAGCCTAAAAAGCTGGTTTCTTCCTGGAATTTTTCTGTATACAATTTATACAATAGGGCCAATCCTTATTTTATCTTTTTCGATTACGAAGGTGACCCACAGAGTGGTACCTTGGACCTTAGTGCTTATCAGGTATCTTTGTTCCCAATTTTGCCATCAATAACCTGGAATTTTAAATTTTAATGAGAGGACTTAATTACATATTTATTTTGATTTCTATGGTTACATTTTTAGGCTGTCAGAAAGAGATAGAATTCGACTTACCATGGGTGGAGCAGACATTGGTGGTAGAAGGTAAAATAGAGACAGGAGAGCCTCCAGTGGTGTTCATTACCAATTCTCAGGGTTATTTCGACCCTATAGATAGCTCTACTTTTAACAATATTTTTGTAAACGATGCACAGGTAACCATGTTTGACGGAACAACCAATCATACCTTGTCTGTTATAAATTTTGGAAGTGCAGCTGTTTATACTTCATTCGATCCAGCTACCTATGGAGTAGATGGAAAGAATTATAGACTTACGGTAGTGCATGGGAATAAAACCCTAACTGCACAAACACAGATTCCTTATGCTGTACCATTAGATAGCTTGTGGTTTGAGCTGGCAGATGCATCCGATCCGTTGGACTCACTGGGTTTTTTATGGACAAAATTTACTGATCCAGATTCTCTGGGTAATTGTTACAGGTGGTTTTCTAAGAGGATCAATAGCTATACTTATAATTACGACCCACCTTACGATAATGTAATAGGGCAGCAGAAAGACAGTATTTACATTGCTCCTTTTGGAAGTGCTACAGACGACAAGTTCTTTAATGGATTGAGCTTTGAGTTTGCTGTAGCAAGAGGGGAGATCGGTAATTTTGAAGGACCAGATGATGAAGGACCAGAAGAAGGTTATTTTAAAAGGGGTGATACGGTTGCCATTAAAGCTACTTCTATTACATATGCTACCTATTTATGGGTGCGTTCAATGGAAGATCAGGCTTTTTCTACGGGTAGTCCGTTTGCTTCTCCTGGTAATTTACCTGGTAATATAGAAGGGGATGGCATTGGTATTTGGGCGGGATATGGCGTCTATTTAGATACCTTAATTTGTCAATAACTTATTGACTTTCTCTATAATGATTAATGTTATATTTGTTGCGCTAAAATTGAATTGAATATGTCTGAAAGTATCGAAAAAGTAAAATGCCTGATCATTGGTTCAGGTCCTGCTGGTTTTACAGCTGCTATTTATGCATCTAGAGCAAACATGAAACCAGTTTTGTATCAGGGAATGCAGCCTGGAGGTCAGCTAACTACTACCACAGAAGTAGATAATTTTCCTGGATATCAAAATGGTGTCGATGGAACGCAAATGATGGTAGATCTGGAAGCTCAGGCTAAGAGGTTTGGAACAGATGTTAGAATGGGCATGATTACTAAGGTGGATTTTACAGGGCCTGTACATAAAGTATGGGTAGATAATAAAACAGAAATACATTCAGATACCATTATCATTTCTACAGGTGCTTCTGCTAGGTACTTAGGATTGGAGTCGGAGCAGCATTATTTATCCAATGGTGGTGGAGTGTCTGCTTGTGCAGTTTGCGATGGCTTTTTCTACAAAGGACAGGATACCATTATTGTAGGTGCTGGAGATTCTGCTTGTGAAGAAGCTTCTTATCTGGCCAATATCTGTACCAAGGTAACCATGCTGGTAAGAAGAGATGAATTTAGAGCATCCAAGATCATGGCAGAGCGAGTAAGAAATATCGATAATATTGAGATCCTTCACAATACAGAGCTCGATGAGGTGTTGGGTGATGGAAATGTAGTAAACGGAGTAAGGGTAGTGAACAACCAAACTCAGGAAAAACATGAAATTCCATGTACAGGTGCCTTTATAGCCATTGGGCATACGCCTAATACACAGGTATTTTCCGATTGGTTAAAGATGGATGAAACAGGTTATATCGTAAACGAGCCAGGTACATCTAAAACCAACATTGAGGGTGTTTTTGTTTCTGGAGATGCAGCCGATCATGTTTACAGACAAGCGGTAACAGCTGCAGGTACTGGTTGTATGGCAGCACTCGATGCAGAAAGATACCTTGCTACCAAGGGCTTGCATTGATGCAATAATAGCTTTAGCTATGCGTTCTAGGATGAAAATAATAATTATGCGATCGGTTTTATTGTTTGGAATTATCCTTGTACTTTCTTTTTCTTGCAGAAAATCTCCTAAATCTCCTGCTACTTGCGAATTCAGCAATGCTGGAAATGATTTTTTTACCATTGTAGATAACAACGATTCTCCCGAAAGGGCTTTCAATGTCTTTTGTAAAAAGGTAGATGTTTTTGGCTTAAAGGTATATGCGGTTGCTGGTGTTACTGATGCAGAATTGTTGCATTGTGCCAATGTACTGGCGCAGTATTTAGATAACGATGAGGATGGTGTAATAGATAACCAGCTGGTGCTGGATAAAATGCTCGATAATAAAGCGTGTATGACCTTATTCAGTAAGGAGCGTTCTGCAGAGCAGAGAAGGTTTTTTAATAGCTTACAAGGAGACGAATATGTTACACAGGACCTGTATGGAACAGAAACTTTTCCGGGCTGGAACCTTACTTCTCCTTTCGATGCTACCTTGGAAGAGGTGTTGCATTTGGTCACCTTTAGCGGATATTCCAGAGTTTATCCATCGGTTTTTGGAGAAATGCAGGGCTCTGAGATCGCCAATGCCATGGATTTGGCAAGGGGAGGACAATTTACAGATATTCCCAGTGCTTATCCAGCAGGAGCATGGTATAGCTATGACGACAGAACTTGCGAATACAATTGCCAGGTAACAGAATATTTCTATTGGGCACTTACTTCTTTGCTGGGTGCACAGAATTATCCTGGCAGGTTAGATGAAATAGGCCACGAGTGGAAGGCCAATACACCTGCTTTGGTGCAGTCGATGGACCCGGCAGTGTATGCATTGCTTACGGATACTACCTATCATTTGCCTACTCAGCTTCCCGATGGCACTTATCAGCGTTAGTGTTCTTTTGTATTAGCTTTTAAAAAATTTGCTACACACAATAGGGTTGGTACCCATATAGCTACATAACTAGCTTCTTCTCTAAAGTCCATATACCATAGTGAAAGTGATAAGAATAAGCTAAGCACAGAACATAAAGGGAGGATGTATTTAATGGTAATATGCATTGTATTGGTTTATGGATCTATTTTAATAACCTTATGAGATTCTACATGGCCTTTATCATTTTTAATGATGATGTAGTTAACACCACTGCATAATTTTTCCATATTTAATTCATAGTTATTTTGTTGGTCTAATTCTTCTTTTATACATAGCTTTCCTAAGCTATTATAAACTTCTATAGTATTGTTATTCAGTATTTTATTAAAGTTTATATAAACTATAGATTTAGAAGGATTAGGAAAGATGTCTGTTACATTGTTTTGTTGTTCAGCAACATTGGAATTGGTTTTTGTAATGTAAATAACATTTCCATTGGAAGGGTTCCAGGTAGTAGTGCCATTAGGTAAAAATGAACCCAGCTGATCGTCATAAATATTGGAAATAGATGAGATATTCTCAAAGCTAACATTTTCTATTTGTATGGTATCCTGAGAAGCCCTTATAAAAAAGAAATTATCAAATACATCCTGATCTCTGATCCATGCTTTTTGGGAAGCACCTGTATAGTCCAGGTCTCTATGTGGAGCGCCCCATTGACCTTCTCCAATGTAAACAATTCCATCGAGTGTATCTACATCATATCCATCATTGGTGCTGTTTTTTACACAAGGCCAAGACCATTTGGTAGTATGAGAGTGAGACTCCATTACAAGATCTACACCATAGCTTTCGAATTCACCTACCCAGCAATCCATCTGGTCTTGATTGAGTCCGTATAGCGCCATGGCATAAGTAGGGTGGTGGTGTTGTACGATCTTCCAGGCTGGTGCGCTGGCACTTCCTGTATGGTTTTGAAGGTCGTTGGTAAACCAGGCCAATTGAGTAGCATCACAAGCTCCTATCTCCGAATTAAGGGAATAAAAACGGAATAAACCACTGTGGATATCTAGTGCATAGTATTCGTCTTGTGGAATGTCAAAAATATTGTACATGTCCGAATTGTCTTCGTGATTTCCTTGGGTAAGTACTATAGGGTAGATCTTTCCATCGGCAGAAATACTCAGCTGCCAGTCGTCCAGCCAGTTATTCCATTCCTGAGTTACATCTGATGTGATCTGATTTTGAATAAAATCTCCGTTAAAAGCTACAAAATCGGGCCTTATTTTGCTTACTATTTGATTGCCGTCTTTACGTCTTTGCCTGCAATCTCCGGATGGACAATCTTCTATATATACTCCTAAAAGTGAGAAGCCATCTCTAGTATCACCACCAGAAACAAAAGAAACAGGGTCATTCGGATTATCCGAAAGTGTTTGAAATTTAAATCGCTGGCTGGTATTGTTGTTGTTATCGTATATGACAAAATAATAGACTGTATTTGGAGATAATGCAGTAAGCCTGGCGAATTTTCTATTCTGACCTTTATGTGTTGCCATTCTATCCGAAGCATGATTGAAAGGATAAGAAGTATAATTAATACCAAAATCTGAAGTGCCATAATATACCGTACCATCATCTCCACTCCAGCCAATGGTAATGGTAGTTGCAGGATCATCTCTATATGCTAAGGTGTAATGGCTAGTAGTTGCCCAAGCTGGAATAGATATAATAAGGAGTAGAAAAAAAATAAATTTCTTCAGTGATGTCATTTTAGGATCATTTTTTCTTGCTTTCTTTCATTGGGTTCTGGTCACCTCTATCTCTTCTGTTCTTGTATTTAAATATTTCAAATCTAGAAGGATGGTAGATCGCAGGCCAGCTGTTGTTGTTGATATCTGTATCTGCAGTTTCTAGAAAAGGATCTAATACTATACTTTCAACTTCTTTTTCGAAGCCAAAAACTTTGGTAATGTTCTCATTGTTCTTTTTCCAGATTTCCGCTGGAATTTTAACCATTTCGGAGTTGCCATCTGTAAAGTTGAATTCTAAAATTAAAGGCATGACCAATCCTCCTATATTACTGAAAGAAAGCTCGTAATAAAATTCATTGGCTTCGATCAGTTTTTTCTCTTCTTCATTCAAAGAGCTCATGAACCTTTTGTAACGTTCCAGGTCTTTTTTGGTGACTTCATATGGGTCGTAAGTATTGTAGAAATCAACAAGACCCTCATCTTCGTCCATATAGGTCTCCATATTTTCATTTCGTTGATTACCAATATCTTTTGCTTTTAATACTTCCTCTTTTTCTCGGGCTTCTTCTTTGTTGATCTTTGGATCTTTGCTGTCGATCCTGTAAGGAACCACCTTGTCTAAAGAAATATCTACATGGTCATTGGTAAAGAACCAACCTCTCCAGAACCAGTCCAGATCTACAGCACTTGCATCTTCCATGGTCCTGAAAAAATCATCTGGTGTTGGATGCTTGAACATCCATCTGTTGGAATAGGTTTTAAATGCAAAGTCAAAAAGCTCTCTTCCCATTACTGTTTCTCTAAGGATGTTTAATGCAGTAGCTGGTTTTCCATATGCATTATTGCCAAACTGATGAAGGGATTCGCTATTGGTCATAATAGGAGAGATGTTGGATTTATCACCTTTCATGTAATCTACAATTTTATAGGCAGAACCTCTTCTACTAGGATAATCCTTTTCCCATTCCTGCTCTGTAAGATATTGTAAAAAAGTATTCAATCCCTCATCCATCCAGGTCCATTGTCGTTCATCGGAATTAACGATCATGGGAAAATAGTTATGTCCTACTTCATGAATGATCACACTGATCATACCGTATTTGGTTCTTGCAGAATAAGTACCATCTTCGTCTGGTCTTCCTCCATTAAAGCAGATCATAGGATATTCCATGCCAATCCATTTAGAATGGATAGAAATGGCAACAGGATAGGGATAATCGAATGTATATTTAGAGTAACATCTTACGGTATGGGCAACTGCCTTGGTGCTGTATTGCTCCCATAATGGGTTTCCTTCCTTTGGATAAAAAGACATGGCCAGTACATCTTTGCTTTTTTGTTTAACGATCATGGCATCCCAAATGAACTTCCTAGAAGATGCCCATCCAAAATCACGTACATTCTTTGCAGTGAATTTCCATGTTTTCATCGATTTAATTCTGGACTTTTCATTTTTAATGGCTTCCTTTTCATTAACAATAAATACAGGCTCTTTGGTAGCATTTCTGGCCTGTTCCATTCTTTCTAGCTGCTTTTCAGAGAGTACTTCTTTAGCATTGGTAAGCACACCTGTTGCAGAAACTACATGGTCTCCAGGAACTGTAATATTTACTTGGTAATCGCCAAATGGTAAGGTAAATTCACCAGCACCTAAAAATTGTTTGTTTTGCCAGCCCTCTACATCATTGTAAACACACATTCTAGGAAAGAACTGAGCAATAGTGTATAAGTAGTTATCGTCCTTTTCAAAATATTCATAACCAGCTCTTCCTCCGATCTTCATACGGTCGTTGATGTTGTACCACCAATCTATTTTTAAGGTATAAGATCCTCCTGGCGCTATTGGTTTTTCAAGATTGATCCTCATCATGGTCTGATGAATGGTATAGCTTATTTTATTGTTGTTTTGATCTGTAACATTGGTTATGTTAAATCCTCCTTCGAAAGTGGGATGCAAATTGTTTAAGCTTCTGCTATCCATGTGTTCTATGCTTCCGTTTGCAACTTTGTAGGTATCGGAATTTTTTGCTCTTATATTTTGATCTAGCTGTAACCATAGATATTCCAGCTTATCCGGGCTGTTGTTTACATAAGTGATCGTCTCTTTTCCAGAAATTTTTTGCTCCTGATCATTTAAAGTAATGTCCATGATGTAATGAGCATTGTTCTGGTAATATTCATGACCAGGACCACCAGAAGCATTTCTGTATACATTGGGAGTGGCCAATTCATCTTTCAGCTGTCTGAATTTATTGGTGTTTGTATTCTGACTGTAAAAATGAGTTGTTGAAAGTGTTAGTAGTACTATTAAAATTCTTTTCATTTTATTTTTTGTAAAATGTTCGTTCTCTAATAAGGCCATTAAAAGTAAAACTTTCTTTGATAAGTCCTTCTATGTGTATAATATTTTGTTGATTTTCAAATGATTGAAGTAAAATATCATTTTTTATTTCTATTGAAGGCAAGGAATTTGGAAGATCACCTTCGAAATAAAGCCATAGTGTTTCGTCTAGCTTTGTTTCTTTACCAAGATATTTAATTAAAACAGGTTTATCATCTAACGAAATAGTAAGATGGTTTTGAATGTAATCAGAGAGTAGCACATCTGCTTTAGGGTTTTCTTTAGCTGTACCTAAGTGAAGTTGAAAATTCTTTTCTTTTTCGAAGTAATGTTCAATGTCATGAGCAGTTAATTGAATGGTGAGCTCTATTTTTTTTGAATTATCATTGATGTTGATCGTTGTAATGCTTACAAAATGATCATGCATATTAGTCCCAGGGGTAATAAAAAAACTGATTAAAAAAATCAAATAATGAAGCATAACTCAATATTTTAATGATTTCAAATATAGGGGATTGTATTGAATATGATTTAATAAATAATATTAGAAGATTTACTATGTTTTAAGTATTAAATATTCTCTTTTTTAATAATAGATGGTTATTATTGAATCATATTTATTATTGTTTTACTTTTTTTAGCTTACCATTTCTAAACAAAAAAAAATATTAATTACCCAATCAAATTATATTCCTTGGAAAGGATATTTTGATAGTATATTAAAAACAGATGTGTTTGTTGTTTTTGACGATATGCAATATACTAAAAGAGATTGGAGAAATAGAAACTTAATTAAAACGCCTAATGGATTGAAATGGCTTACTATTCCAGTTGAGGTGAAAGGTAGATATCATCAGAAAATTAAAGACACTAAAGTTGCAGACAAAAACTGGGTAAAATCTCATTTAAATGCTCTTGAAATAAATTATAAAAATGCAAAATGTTTTAATGAAATATGGGATTGGGTTCAAGAATTATACTTGAATTGTAAATTTCAATTTTTAACAGATATAAATATGTATTTTATTCAAGCTATAAATGAATTTTTGGAGATTAAAACCGAAATCTTGTTTTCAGATAATTTTAATTTACATGATGATCGTAATATGCGTCTTATTAACATATGTAAAGAGTTAAGTGGAAATACATATTTATCTGGTCCAAGTGCAAAGCAATATTTAGATGAACAATTATTCAATAAAAGTGGTATAAATGTAAAATACTTGAATTATTCAAATTATCCTGAATATAATCAGTTATATAATGATTTTGAACATGGAGTAAGTATATTAGATTTAATTTTTAATATGGGTGATCAATCTAAATTATATATAAGTTGAATTATTGATATGAAATTAATATTTCTATGTTCTGGAAATGGTGGAAATTTAAAATTCATAAAAACCTATTTTGAATCTTTAAATTTAGGAGAGGTGGTATATGTGCTTAGTGATAGGAAATGTGGTGCAAATAAGTATGCTAATGATAATCGAATACCTAATAAGGTAATTTCTTTTAAAAACGAAGTAGAAAGTGATAATGCTTTAATTGAAATTATGGGAAAATTTAATCCTGATTTTATTATAACTAATATTCATAGAATTATATCACCTAAAATTGTTTCTGTTTATTCAGGTAAATTAATTAATCTTCATTATTCTATTTTACCTTCATTTAAAGGATGTATAGGAATGAAATCATTACAAAAAGCACTTGAGATAAACTCACAGTTTGTTGGTTCAACATGTCATTATGTTAATGAGGAATTAGATTGTGGTGAAATTATTTCTCAATCTTATTTTAAAGTAGGAGATAATATAAAAATTGAGCAAAAAATGTTTAAAGCTGGAGCTTTAACTTTATTGAATGGATTATTGAAATTATCTAAAAATAAATCTACTAGTAATTTTGAATACAATGAAATTGATTTTAATCCATCTTTTGCTCTCAGTAAGCAACATGTTTCTGAAATTTTTAACAAATTAGAAAATGATGAATTTTAGATTTTCTATAGTTGTACCAGTATATAGGGGGAATTCTTCCTTAGAAGATATTGTAACTATTTCCGAAGAAATTCATCATGATAATTTGGTGGAAATTATATTTGTTTTTGATGGTGGTGAGCCTTATTCATGGGAAAAAATTTCTGAATTGGCATCTAAGTATAAAAAAGTAAAAGCTATTAAATTAAGCAGGAATTTTGGTCAACACAATGCTACAATATGTGGTTTTGATTTTGTTAAATCAAATTATGTAATTACTATGGATGAAGACTTACAACATCATCCTAAATCTATTCAACAATTAATAGAAACACAGATAAAAAGTAATTCAGATGTAGTTTATGGAATTTATAAAGAAAGGTCACATAATTGGTTTAGGAACATAACAAGTAGTGTGTTGAAGTTAATTTTAAAGATAGGTATGCCTAAATTACATCAAGACTATACTTCGTTTAGGTTAATTAAAGGTAAAATAGCAAAAGAAACTATTAACATGTGTAACTCATATACTTTCCTTGATGGTTATTTATCTTGGATTACTTCAAATATTTCATCTGTTAAGGTGATACATTATCAGAGTAAAGAGGGTAAGAGTTCATATTCTACACGTAAATTAATTAAACATACATTAAATATTTTTCTTACTTTTTCTACCCTTCCAATAAGGTTTTTAACTATTATTTCTTTTCTGTTTTTTACTTTTAGTTCTAGCTATACAATTTACATTATTATAAGTAAGTTATTAAATGAAAATTATGCTGCTGGTTTCCCAACATTAATTACCTTTTTAGGATTTGGATTTGGGTTTGTTTTACTTGGTATGGGAATTTTAGGAGAATACATTCAAAGAATAAATCAAAAAACTACCAATCGCCCTAATTTTATAGTGACACAGATAATAGATGATTCCATTCAATAAACCATATTTAACAGGAAAAGAACTAGAATATATTAATGATGCTGTTGTTTCCGGAAAAATATCTGGAAATGGATTATTTACCAAAAAGTGTCAAAATTATTTTGAGAAGGAATATTCTTTTAAAAAAACTTTTCTTACAAATTCTTGTACTCAGGCACTTGAAATGGCAGCAATATTAATTGATATTCAGCCAGGAGATGAAGTGATAATCCCGTCATATACTTTTGTTAGTACAGCAAACCCTTTTGTGATAAGAGGTGCAAAAGTGATTTTTGCAGATTCTCAAAATAATAGCCCAAATATAGATGCTGAAAAAATTGAGCAACTGATTACTGCTAAAACTAAAGCGATTGTGCCAGTTCATTATGCAGGAATTTCATGTGATATGGATAAGCTAATGCAATTAGCTAATAAATATAATCTGTATGTTGTTGAAGATGCTGCCCATAGTGTTGACTCAACTTATAATGATCAGCCTCTTGGTGGAATTGGGCATTTAGGAGTATTTTCTTTTCATGAAACTAAAAACCTGAATTGTGGAGAGGGTGGTTTACTAATAATTAATGATGAAAAATTTATTAATAGAGCTCAAGTAATATGGGAAAAAGGAACCAACCGGCTTGATTTTCATAGAGGTGTAATAAATAAATATGAATGGGTAGATATAGGTTCTTCCTTTTCCCCTTCTGAGATAACAGCGGCTTTTTTATATGCTCAGGTTCAGAATTTTCAGAGTATTCAAAAAAAAAGAATATGGATATGGAATTATTACAATGAAAACCTTTCTTTTTTAATGGATAGAGTAGAATTTCCAATTATCCCGAGTTATGCATCCATTAATGGACATATCTTTTTTTTAGTATTAAATGATGTAAATGAAAGAAATTCCTTTTTAGAACACATGCGAAAATGTGGAATTCTATCTGTTTTTCATTATCAAAGTTTACATAATAGTCCATTTTATAAGATTAAGCATGGCGCAAGGGAATTAATAAATGCTGATAAATTTTCTGACCAATTAATTAGATTGCCATTGTATTATGAATTAACAGAAAAAGAACTTGAATATATTGTTAATAGCATTAAAGAATTTTACTTATGAAAATTTTGGAAATAGTGCTTTTTGAACTTTATTATCAATAATTTTTTAATGTCAATACAAACATTTGTCATAATTATTTTTTCACTTTTTCTAGGCAATTATATCATTGCTTACTATAAAGTAATCTATAAAAAAAGTAATAAAAATAATTTCTGGAAATTCAAGACATTTTTAGGTTTAGGTTTAATAATCAGCTTTGTCGTATTTGCTTTAGTAGTTATCAATCTAAAAGGTGATTTAGATCTTGAAGATCCTCTAAAAAGAATAGAATTTGGTGAAAATAACAATGATATTTCTCTAATAATAGATGGCTGTAAACAAGTTATAGAAAAAGAACCTACTCATATAGATTGTCATTTTAAGCTAGCTAAGCATTTAATGTATCATCATTCATCTAAAGACCTTGATGAATATATAGGTAGGTTAAAAACTATGGAATTCAGTGGAAATAAAAAGGAAGTAGATATAAGTAATTTAATGGTGGGAGTTCTTAACAATTATTCTTCACGTCCTCTTGATGATGTCTTTTTAAATAGAGTGAATAATGATTCACTAAAATACCTAAATTATATGTTTGGGCTATTTTATATAAAATCAAATGACCTAGATAAAGCAATTACTTTTTTGAAAAAGGAAATTGAAGTCAATGGTTACAGAAAGGGTGCAGTAAATGAACTCTACAATCTTTATTTATACACTGATGAAAGTGATAAGGTAAGAAATTTGGTCTATGATGAGAAAACACGTCCATTTGTTCCTAATTATATAAAAAGAGAAATCTATTATAAAGATGCTAGTGTATGGAATTATGTTTCAACCATATTGGAAAGATCTTATGATAAATTTTCTTTTGTGGGATTTTTCGCAGCCTTGCTTATTGCTTTTATATGGATGAGTTTCCTTAGGCAATTTGATATTTATCAACCTGAGAGATGGAGAAACTTGATATTCATTTTCATTTTAGGTTCGATTTTCACTTTTTTAGTTTATCCAATTTCTGATTTTTTAGAGATCAGCTTCAATTTAGAAATGAAAGGAAATTTTTATGATGATTTGATCTACTCTTCAATAGTGATAGGATTTGTTGAAGAGTTGGTCAAGATACTCCCTTTTTTATTACTCCTGAAGTTTTTCAAATTCATAGACGAACCTTATGATTATATTCTTTATGCTTCATCTTCTGCATTAGGTTTTGCTTTTATGGAGAACATGATTTATTTCGAAGATTATCAATTTCATGTAATATTTATAAGAACAGTTTATTCTGTAGTGGGTCATATGTTCTGGTCATCAATTATTGCTTATGGTTTTATTATGGTTTCATTTAGGAACAAACATTGGCTCCATTCACTTTACTATATACCAATGTCATTTGCTATCGCTTCACTTGGTCATGGCTTATTTGATGTATTGCTGTTTTACGAATTGTTGAATCTCAATACCATTTTTTTCTTTTTTAGTTTACTTGCATTTATATATATGATAAATAATGCTTTGAATATCTCTAATCATTATAATTATGGGATTAGGTTAAAAAGGGAGAAAATAGCTTTTCAGCTTATAATGGGGCTCATCTCTGTATATGTACTTCAATATTTTATTATAGGTTGGGAATATGGAAATGTTCATGCCAATAATATGGCACTTGTTAATTTGCCATATGGATTGTTAATGATCACATTTTTAGTAATTCTGTTTTCAACAATACATATTAAAAGAGGTGAATGGAAAACAATCAATGTTTTTTCATTTATACCTAATTTATCATTGATAGGATTGGGTAGATTTGGAGGGATTGTTAAGAAAAAACAGAGTAATAATTTAACGTTTGTTGGAAAGAGATTGCGATTTTTCACTCCTAAACAGAATCTTTATTTAGGTTGGCAGCTACCAGTGATTGGGAAAATAAAAGAAAAAAGAACGGTTTCAGGAGAATTTAACTGGTATTTAATTGAAATGGTAAAGCCATTGAATGTTAGGAATTGCTTAGCATTTAAAGTATTAGTAAGACCAAAGGATGGCAATAAAACCATTATTGAAGATAAAATTGAATTAGAGTTTTTAATGTTTCCTAAAGCAGAATTACTAGAAGAATCAATTACTAATAAAAATGATCTGTTTCCGATTGAAAGAGTTTATTCTATTTGTATTTCTCGATAGCTACAGCTTTTGTTTTGGATCTGTTTATCTTATTATTTCCTGAAAAATAGAATTGATCAGTTTTATATATTTTTTTTGGAGTTTCATATTTATTTAATATCGCTAATGATTTTGATATTAATTGGTCGTTTGCTGTTTCATCAATGATTAAAATTGGTTGACTTCCTAGGGTAGTATGGGGGGCCTTGTCTATAAAAAAATGATATCCAAAAAGTACATTGTCTAATTTCTTTTCAATGATTTCAGGATGTAATTTTACTCCTCCTGAATTAATAATATTATCAGCTCTTCCCATCCATATAAAATGCTTGTCATCTTTTAATGAAATAATATCATTAGTGACCATGTCATGTACATTTATTAAAGGAGCGTCAATAATCAACTGATTATTTTCATTAGTTGAAATAGATACATGAGGAAGACATTCATAGATGGAATTATTAATTGATTTTAATGCAAAATGAGAAATGGTTTCAGTCATCCCAAAAGAGATATAGCATCTTGTCTTTAAGCTTGTTAGTTCAGTACATAAGACATTATTAACAGGGCTGCCACCAATAATGAGCTGATTTATTAGGTTTAATTGATCTTTATTCTCTTTAGTACAATTCAAAACCTGATATGGTGTCATTGCACAGAAGCTTACAGGGGTTGTTAGTTTTTTAACAGGTATAGCCTCAGGTTTTGCTATTATGATTTTAGCTTTAGCAATCACAGCACGAATGACCATCATTTTACCTGCAATGTATTTTGTAGGTAAACAGATAAAAAAACTAGATCTTTCGTTTAAATTAAAATAGTGATTAGTAGCAATTGCACTTTCTAAAATTGCTTTTTTGCTTAATTTAATTGATTTAGGGTTTCCTGTAGATCCAGATGTGAATGTATTTATGTTGGGCTTATTAGAATTCCAGTCATGTAAAAAAGCATAAAGGTCTTCATCATAAAAATCAAGATAATCTTTACTTAATTTAAAAAGCTTAAGATAATCTGTATGTAGATAGGTATTCAATTATTACTTGAATTTAAGCATAGTATCGTTCCAATTCAAATTCCTATCTATATTTAGATATTCACCTTTTTGATTTAAAAAGGAAGGGATGTTATTGGAGTAGATTTTACCTGTTCCTAAACCTTGGGGAAGATTATTTTTATATTGAGCTGTAAACTGAGCAATAGCGTTAAGACCAATGTTAGATTCCAGAGCAGATGTGATCCACCATGAGATGTTGTTTTTTTCTGCATAATTGATCCATTCTTGTGTTTTTTTAAAACCTCCTAATAATCCTGGCTTAAGAATGATATACTTTGGTTGGATATAGGAGACTAAATCTTCTTTTAAATTTGAGTTTTTAATGGGAATTAATTCTTCGTCAAGCGCAATGGGAATAGGCGAAGTTAAACAAAGCTCTTTCATTTGGTTATATTGACCAGGATATATAGGTTGTTCTATAGAGTGAATATTATAAGCTGAAAGTTCTTCAAGCTTGGTTTTAGCTGTTTCTAGGTCAAAAGCACCATTGGCATCCAATCGTAATTCAAGCTCATCTTTATTGAATTGTTCTCTTATAGATTCAATGATCGAAAGCTCGTCATCAAAATCAATGGCACCGATCTTTAGTTTTAGACACCTGAAGCCCTGATCTATTTTGCTTTTCACTTGATCTAACATGTTCTTTTTGTTTCCCATCCAGATCAACCCATTAATATATATACCTTGTTCTCCTTTAGAGAATTGATTCTTGAAAATGATCCTTTCTCCACCATTTTTAAGATCGAGAAGTGCTGTTTCAAGTCCAAATTGTATGCTTGGATAATCTTTTAAGTCTACATTTTCATGATTATTGATGTGCTCAGATAATTCCTTTAGTTTTTGGTTCATTAATGAAATTGGATCTATACTTAAGCCTTCAATAGGTGCACATTCACCAATACCATAGAACGAAGGATCGTTACTATCCCAAACTTTTAGAAACCATGATGTTTTATGGTATAGAATACCTCTGCTTGTTCCACTTGGCTTTAAAAAATCAAGCTTATGATCGGTGAAAACAGCTTTTAACATTTATTGTTTTTAAGTTATATAACTTAGCCAGCCTCTATGGACTCAGCTAAATAAGATTTCCATTGATCATATACTGGAACAGTAGTATTGTTTTCATAGTTGATACAAGCTAAAATACTTTTGCCTTTAGAGCATATAATATCACTTTCGTTGGATCTTTTATATATTTCATAAGAAAGGACAAAACTTTTATTCCCAATTTGATCACATTTAGTGATCACATAAATCTTATCGGTTAAATAAATAGGAGAGATGTAGTCTATTTCATTTTTTGCTAGAACGATTCCTTTTTTTTTCCAATCCCAATTACTGCCAGCAACTTTAGATAGAAAGTCGATCCTTCCCAATTCTTGATAGCATAAATACTTGCTGTTATGAACATGTCCCGCCATGTCAATATCTGAAAATCTAATATGAAGATCAGTTAAGGATTTCATTTAAGATAAAGGATTCAATATTACACTGTAAATGATAACCGAACCAATACTTCTTCCAAAATATAATTTATCTAAAGCATCCATGATGTTCTTAGCCCTAAAATAAGAAGTGTGAATTTTATTGGAGCCTGTTAATTTCCATTGTACTGTATAAGAGTTTTCAATGAATAATTGACTATTGATATAATCAAGCATTAACTCAAGCGCCTCAATTTTATCTCTTCCTTCAGTTGAATGAAATAAAAAGGATTGTTGATGATTTGGATTAACTGTAATAAGGTCTAAGTCTACATACTCTGGCATTTGATGGAATTCAAAGCTAATGTTCTCTTTTTTAATTTTTAAAGTGGTAATGATTCTCTCCTGAAGTTCTTTAATTCGGAGATTGGTGTCAAGTATAATTGTATTTTTCAAGATGAAATATTTTTGGGTTCAAATTTACTAAAATCTAAAATTATCAGATGTAATTATTTCATAACATTTACAAATAGTTATTTAGTACTAACTGTTATGTTTTTTAATAAAGACAATTCCTTCTATACCAATTACTAATGTAAATGAGATGAATAGGAAGTAGAAAAAATATTTGAAAAGATCTAATAAATAATTGCTTTTAACAGCAATGTTATTTTCTCCATTTAATAGGTAAAAAGGTTCATTTAATTCCTTTTTAATTATAAATTCATTTTTTTGATTAATAAGCATAGCTAACTCAGTATTTTCATCTAATAATTTAGTGCTGTCTAAAGCGATTTTATTGATCTGTTGGTCAAGTTCATTTACATAATTAGTATTATATAGCTCATTGAGCTTTTTTTGTTTTAATAATAAAGGTTGATTGTTCATATGCTCAATTATAGAGCTCATAATTTGATAGGTGCTGTCATTTCCTAGGAAATATAAATACAATCTGAAATAATTATTGTTGTCATTTTCATCTACATTTACCACCTTTATTTTATCTATAGCTTCAATTCTTTTTTGATCAACTCCAATTAATTTAGCTAGATTCTCATAATTTTTATTGGTAACATAATTTGAAATATTATAGCTGAGCTCTAATCCTATATTTTTTAGATCGTTTTTGTCATTTTGAAAGAAATGGGTGTTGCATTTAATAAGGTAGTAAGAGTTTTTAATCTCTCTAAAGGTCAAGTAATGATAGATACCCACTGAAAAAACGGCAATAAATAAAAATAAGATAAGTCTTTTTCTCCTATTAAAAACTCGGTGGATCAATTGTGCTAGTTTCACCAAGTCAAAATCATTGGCATCTTCATTTTTCATATATAGCTATTAAAGTGAAAAAATAAGAAACAAAGATAATCCCTTTATTTACAGATAGTAATGATTCTGTGCAAAAGTAGATAATGATACTAAAAAGAAGTAGCCGTAGAATTTGATTGGTTTTTATTGATGCTTTAAATAGATAGTAAAGCCAAAAAATAAAGAACAATAACCCAAATATTCCAAAAAAGCAAAGCTGTTGGAGGTATTGATTGTGACAATTATATTCTCTATCTGCTCCTTTAGAATGGTTGTTTTTTCGATAGGATTTTTCTAATTCAAAATCAAGATCTCCTTCTGGAATTCCTATAAATAAATTGTCTTCAGCTACTTCCAATGCACATTTCCATGTTTGTACTCTATCTTCTTTTACAATTCCATTTTCATTGAATAATTCTTTGAACCGGTTATTGGTATTGAAAAGTCCAAAAATGGTAACGGATAGTAGAGCAATACTTGTTAAAATAAAAATAGACCTTCTGATCTTTAATTTATTATAAATGTATAAGACAATAATCACAAAGGTGATAATAAGAGGAGTTCTAGCAGAAAGTAAAACAAGAAAGATCAATGTCAATAAAATAATCAACCATTTTAGGATGACTTGATAGCTGAATTTTAATTTCCAATTATGTAATAATAAAATGCTTAGAATTAAATTAAGGTAGTAAGCAAAATAAATAGGGTGAATTTTCCACAATGGCTCAGCCAATCCTCTATAGAAAAACCAATATTCTTGAGAACCATTTCCAAAATTGACAGCATAATATGCATTAGATAAACAAATTAACATAGATAGGGTACCTGTTATTATAAACAGATAATATAGTTTCTCTAAATAATCTTCGTTTATTTTTAATGCTCCTTTGTTTGATGAAATACCGATGCCGATCAAAGGTATGAGTAAAAAGCTAAGAATAATTCCAAGAGAATTTAAGCCATCATCAAAATCATTCGTGTAGGATAGTGCTAAAGCATGAATAGAGAAGTAAATGACACTAAAAAGAAGTGCCTTTTTTCTAAATAAATGTTGAATAGTCTCAATATTAAATATTTTGTGAATATTCAATAAGAAAAGTATGCCAATCAAAATACTAGCGAATATTTTATCTAAAAATAAAGTGCTAGGTAGAGTTAAGAAAAGCCAAAAAGAGATCTTATTGATATTTTGCATTTATTTTAACTTTTCTTTCTATTATAGGATAAGAGAATCCAAGTAATAACCAAATTATTATTTCGGATTGATAAAAGTAATAGTTGTTCAATAAAAACCCCATAAATTCAATTCCTATAAAAAGAGTAGCTGTGGCAAATAGCAACTTTTTATCTGAATCATGAGTAATTCGAAAGCTGTTTTTAACACTTTTAAATAATTTGACAAGCATGACAAATTCAAATAGAATATACACAGCTAAGGCTAGGATGCCCCCTTCTATAAAAAACAATAGATAATTATTATGGGCAGCTACCCCTTTTTTATCGCCTGCTTTGGCGTAAAAACTATTGAATATCCCTAATCCTTTTCCAAATACAACATCCTTTTCATCAATGGCAGCCAAGCTATTATCGATGATCTCAAATCTTGTTTTAGAAGATGAATCTACCTGACCATAGTTACTTCCAGAAAAAAGTAGGTTTTTTAATCTGGGTTGAAAATCAAAATTGAACATTAAAAAAAGCCCCGTAATTAATAAATAAATGGTTGCGATTATAATATTAAATTTCACCAATAATCGGTTAGTGCCTATAAAGAACAATACCAATAGGGTAGAGAAAAGTGAAATGAATAATAGCCTAGAATGTACTCTCATGAAAAGGTATAACAAGAGGATTATAAGAATACCATAAATGAGATTTTTGAAAAGTTTATTTTTAGCATTGTATTTGAAAAAGATGATGCAAGATATAATAGTAAACAAATACATCCCGTTGGCTAGCTGATGAAACTTAAATGATCCCGATAGCCTGTAAGCATTGTTTAGGTATTGTATGTCACCTATGTATATTTCGTAAAAACCAAAACCTATACAGGAAATTATTGATAGCAAAATGAATGTTTTTAAAATGCTTATGCAAAACTTTGCATTGTTTTCTAGTCTTATATTATAAGCAAGAATAAAGACCCCGAAATAATTTAAAAATCGTATAAGGGAAGGAGTGACATCTTTAAACTTTAATTGAATGATAGATCCAATTGACATTAAAAGGATGACTCCAAAAAGCAGCCAGAAAACCTGTAATTTGGGTAGTTTGATCGTTTTATTAGATCGGTATTGAAGGAATAAAGAAAATACAATGATCAGAAAAATAACAGAATTAATAGATAGATGGGTCATCTTTGCTAACAATTCTCCTTTTTGATGAAGTCCCATATAGTAGATTATAGAATAGACAATAGAGCCAATCCATACAAGGAATAAAATAATCTGAACCAGGAATTTTTGCTTTAAAAGCATTAATGGAATTTAATAATTAGGAGTTTTGACCTGATAAAGTTACAGATTTAAATTAAATAGCTGTAGAGTAGTAGCTAATCTGATCTAGCTATTTTATTTTAGAAATAGTTATTTATTGATGTTCGAGTTGTTAAATTTGAGCTTTAAAATCGAAAGTATTGATAGCTATTTTAAAAAGTAAGTTAGTTGAAAATGCCGATGTATTAATTGGGATGCAGAGTGGTATTGTTACTTATGTTAATCCTTTTTCTTATTTAAAATTGAGGAAAAAACTAGAGCTACAAGATTTTGATCATATTACCTCTGATGGCATAGTTGTAAAACAACTTTCAGGATTGTTTTTAAGAAGATCTGTTCAAAGGTTATCTCCCGATTTTTCATCTTATTTTAGTGATCTATTTAAGCAGGTTGCTGCATCCAATAGTACTGTTTATTTTGTAGGTGCAATGCCTGATCTAATAGGGAAATCTATTGATAATATAAAGCATAAGTACCTCACTTTAAATATTATTGGTTATAGAAATGGTTATTTTAAAGATATTGAGGAGTTGGATAGCCATATTAAAGAAATTATTTCCTTAAATCCTGAATTATTGATCGTAGGAATGGGCAGTCCTTTACAAGAGGAATATTTAAGTAAGCTAAAACTTGCAGGTTGGAAAGGTAGGGGTTTTGCTTGTGGAGGGTTCTTGCATCAAGCTTCAAAAAAAGCAGATTACTATCCTAATTGGATTAATAAAATGAATTTAAGATGGTTATACAGGATCTATAATGAGCCTAAACTAATCAAGCGTTATACCATAGATTATTGCTGGTTCTTATTCGTTTTTTTTTATGACTGGATGGGTTATCAATTTTCAAAGAAATGATTAGCTTAATTCTTTGATTACATCAGCTGTAATTATTTCGACTGAATCTTTAAGTTGGGGACTTATCATATTTTCTAATCCAGCCCTTTCAAAATCACCACCATTTATTAAATGTGTAAAATAAGCTTGAAGGTCATTTTCTTTGTGGAATTTATGGAAACAGGATAGCTTTAAAAAGGATCTTTCGTATCGCCACCATTGATCGACCAGCATCATTACGGCCACCCTACCATTTATGGCCAATGTTTCTAATAAAACAGTAGAAGAGGTGGCTACTACAAGGTCATTTTCCATCAATTGTGCGTATAGGTCTCCTTCAAGTAAGTTAACAAAATCCTTTTCAAAAAAATAGGACCTGTCTTCTGCTATATCTCTTGGATGCAATCGAATGTTCAACTCTATATCTACATTAGTTTCTTGTCGCATTTTTTCAATTAGATCTATTAATTTAAAAAGCTGTTTTTTTTGTATTTCTTCTTTTACATGATCATTGTGCCATACAGCAGATTGTGTTAAGGTCATGATCTTGAATTTTCCATTTGGATTATGGTTAGTGCCTTGGTGTCGATAATTCAGGATCTTTCTAAATCTAGGTAGACCACAAGCCATAATTCTGTTTCCAGGTAACCCTCTGGATTGAAGTACCTCTTTAACATAATCTCCAAGTACATATACTCTGTTGGTTCTTATTGTGCCGATCTCACTAGGTAAAAAATAGTTAAAGGGTAAATACCTTATGATCCTCATGCTAATGAGCTTTGTTTTTCTTCTTAACCAATCTTTAAGGTCATATGAAATGAATCCAGAGTGTTTAAAAATTTTAAAAAAGCTAAAGGTGTTGTCATTAATAATGGCATCTACTAGGAAAAAAGTCTTTTTTACGGACATTGTTTTCATGACCAGTCTTTGTAGTGCTCCATCGTTTCCAAAGAACAACCCTTCATATTGATGGTTGAATTTTTTAAGCTCTTTCTTTAATGCTGTTACATGCTTTATCTTTTGAGCTGCACTGGTTGTGTAGAAAGGTTTGTTACAAGTGGTGCTGAGATTGATTAGCTTTAATTGAGGATAATTTTCGTAGATGTTTTGATGGTATATTTTGGAAGCATCAATGAATTCACAAATAAAACCTTTACTTTCTAGCTTGGGTAATAATGGAAGCATGTTCTCTAAATGCGTTTCATTTTGAGGGAAAAAAAGTAGCCTTCTAGCATCCATATTGTTTAGCATAAAATTGTTTCATTCCCATCATTATAAGAATTGATATTAATGTAGCTATAGATCCACCAATTAAACCATAAGAAGGAATTAAAATTACATTCAATACAATATTAAAAAAAAGTGCAATGACTGTTGATGTCATAATCACTTTATCCTTTTTAGAAACATATAATTTAAAGTGATAGATCAAAGAAATATTAAATATCAATCTAGTAGAGGCCATAACAAAGAAAACACCAATAGAGTTATATAGATCAGTTTTTTCAACTATATATAAAAGAGGGTAGATCATTAGACAAACTCCTAGAACTGCTATTAATGAATAGATAATAACCTCTTTAGAGAATTTTTTAAAAATCGTAAGCTGTTTGACTTTGTCCTCATTGAATGAAGCAATTAATTTAGGTGAATAGATCATCACAACAGTAGTTTGGACAAAAGTTTCAATCAGCATGCTAATATTACTAAAGAAAAAATAGACACCTGTTTGTTTAGTTCCTAGGTAATATTCTACCATATATCTATCAGCGAATTGTATGATTTTATAGGATAATGTGGCGATAAAAAAAGGCATGGCTATCTTTAAGCCTTTTAGTATCCATTTGTTATTGATTTTACTGTTCCAAGGTATTTTAATTGAAAGATTACTTAAGGAAAAAATAGAATAAATTACAGAAATGATAGATCCAACCATCCAAAAGTAAAATACACTTTCTAAATTTTTCAGATCTTTAAAATCATAATGCCATGCACTTATAAGGACTAAGATCCAAATTCCTGTTCTTAAAAATAAGTTGATATTTGCTTGAATAGGTTTTGAAAAGACCACTAATAACCTATAGAGCTCAGTTGATAGATGATCAAAAATAAGAATGAGATAGAATAGCAATAAATATTGATGTCCAATAAAATCGAATAAACCAATGAAATACAATGATGGAAGAACCAATAAATAGATAAAGAAGAATAGTATAAATTGATCTTTGATCTTACTGCCAGCATCTTCAATATCGTTTTGAAGGATTTCTCTATTATTAAAGGAGTAAAAATCCATTCCCAATATATAGGTTAATAAGGAGATGGTAGCTACAAAAATTCCATACTCTCCATTAGCTTCTAGACTAAGGAATTTAACTAAGTAAATAGACAATAAGAATTTACTTCCTAGTGTAAGCCCTCTGAGAATAAGATTGATAATTTTTATATTCAAGAATCTATTTATTAATTGATTTTAATCCCTCTTTAGCTATCAATTTAGCCATTTTCACATCAAAATCTGTATATAATACCATGGCTGCTTGCTGGTTTACTTCAATATGACCGGCTCTTTGACCTATAAAAGTATTTTTACTATTAAAAAGGTCAATTTTTGTTAGCATAAGGCCAGCAGTAAATTTATAGATAGCTTCTCTTTCAATTCTAGTAAATTTATCTTGGTCATTAATCGCCTTCATTCCTTTGCCGTCATGATTATAAAAAAGGCTATTATCCTGTCTAACTGATATCAATGAGTCAAGATCAAAAATAGCCATGGTTTGTATGGCGTCATCTAGTATGTTTGAGGTTACAAATGGATATTCTAAGAACATTAATAAAAAGCTATCAAAATCATTATTTAACTGAGTGTCTTTTAAGATGAATTCTACTGTTTCTTTTAAGTCCTTGTTGATCCTAGCTAGATTTCTAGGTCTTTCAATAAAGATCAGTTTGTCACTTGAGTAGTTTTCATTTACATGATCTTTAATGTTTTTATCTGGTGAACTAACAACAAGACAATCAATATGGTTAGCATTGAGAGCTGCTTTAATTTTAATGTCAATTAGATAGTCATCTCCAAATTTTTCAAAAGCAAGACTATATCTATTTACTTTTTCTCCTCTTATTGGAAGAATTCCTAGAGTTTTAGGAGTTTTAATTTTTTCTTTATTTATAAAAGATTCTTTTATTTCGGCCCTTGTTGTTAAGATCCTTTCTTCATTTTTAGTAAGATTGCTATTGTGCTGACGATAATAAAATAATGGTTCATTGATATTAGCTACATTATACTTAGCTGTAAACCTTATCCATAGATCATATCCGTCCTGACAAGAGAAGCTTTCATTGTAACCACCTAATTTTTCTAAATATGACCTTCTTATCATCGTGCAAGCACCATGGGCAGGCTGATCTAATAAGGATACATCCTTGTCAAATGCATGCCTTTGCTCCTTAGCAATAACATCACCTAATGTGTCTATAAGGTAATAATCCGGAAAAACCAATCCTAAATTAGGTGCTGACTCAAGCTTATTGCTCATCTTTTCAATGGCATCTTCACTAAAATAATCATCTGCATCAAGTCTAACAAGGTATTTACCATGGGCCAATCTCATGGCTATGTTATTGGTAACATTTAACCCTTTATTTTTCTGGAAAATAATTCTGATATTGTTTAAATGAGCATAGCTTTCAATGATCTCTCTAGAATTATCTGTTGATCCATCATCAATAATGATCAACTCAATGTCTTTAAAACTTTGGTTTAGTACACTCTCTATAGCTTCTTTTATGTAATTACCATAGTTGTAGTTTGTAATGTATATTGTAACTAAGGGAGCTTTTATCATAATGCTTAACTTCTTTCTTTAATGACCTTGGCAGGGATTCCAGCTAATACATTGCCTTCTCGGGCACTTTTAGTAACAACAGCATTGCTTCCAATTATACATCCTTTACCTAGGATGCAATCTGGTAGTACAACAACATGCGATCCTAACCATACATCATCTTTTAATTCTACAGGTCCGTGTTTATAGCCCTGATCTTGAACATTGTCTGCTTTTTTATGATTATGCATGCTGGTTTGTAGGTAAACAAAACCTGAGATAAGTACTTTCTTGCCAATTCTTATTGAGTCACCACCATTTAAAACGGCATATAATCCAATTCTTGTGTTTGAACCAATTGATATTTTTGCATTGTTATTGCCTAGGATTCTAACTCCTCTGTCAATCCTGTTGTTGCCCTCTAAATGAATGGTGGAGTTTCCATGGGCTCTAATCTCTACATTTCTTCTAAGTATAATATTGTCACCTATGATTAGATTAGCATTTTTGTCAATAATTAATGAAGGCCAGGTATCACATTGGAAATTTTTCCCTATGACTATTCTCTTAGATGAAAAGAGTAATTTAAAGCACTGTCCTTTGATTTTAGGAGAAAGCTTTTTTAGATATTGATAAAATGATAAAAACATAGTCTTAATCAAACATTTTCCATTCTAATTTTTGATGCTTAGTTACATCAAAATTTATTTTTTTTCCGATCAACTTGTCAAAATCTCTAGCATCTATTCCATGGTTAGGTCTTAGCACAGTTAAGCAATCCTCAGAAATAGTCTCACCTTTTTTAATATTTCTATTAGGGTAAACTGCTCTTCTGAAAGTTATCTCATGAGAATTATCTAATTCTATTTGAGTAGGTTTTTTTATTGCATCTCCTTTTAAGCTATTGATTAATTGAATTTCATGTATTAATTCTTTAATTTCTTTTGGAGTTAGAGATACTTTATGATCTCTAAAAGATTTCCCTTCTCTTTTATCTGTAAAATGAAATTCTAGGATTTCTGCTCCCATTGCTACAGCATATTTAAGTGCTTGGTTTCCTTCTGTATGATCGGAATAGCCTATAGTTAGATCAGTCAAATCCTTTAGATTTTTCATAACACCTAAATGTGCATCAGAAGTTGAAATTGGATACATGCTTGTGCATTGTAGTATAGCAAGCATGTTTTTGTTTTTGTAAACTGGGTCAAGTTGCTGGATAAAATCAATGCAATCCAACACCTCTTGTTCAGTAGATAGTCCTGTTGAGATTATGATTGGTTTTTTCTTTTCAATTGTTTTTCTTATTACAGGATACGCTGTAAGATCCCCACTTCCAATTTTATAGATGGGAATGTATGGGTCGATCCAGCTCATAGCTTCTATGTCCCAGACTGAAGAGGTGTAGCCAATTCCTGCATCGGTAACCATTTTAGCTAATTCAAGGTGCTGTTCATTAGAAAGCTCAAATTTTTTGAAATGTTGATTCCTTGTTGGACTTTCAATTTGAGAAACAAGAGTGTCTCCAGTGTAGATTTGGAACTTAATAAAGTCAACATTAGTGTCAATAGCAAGTTGTGTCAGCTGTTTGGCATATTCAAAGTTACCTTCATGATTCCCGCCTATTTCAGCAATAAGAAGTGGCCCAAATTTACCCTGAAAATTTTCCATGTCGTAAAAATATGAAAATCTATTGAAGTCTCTGATATTCCTTCATTCGTTTAAAAACTTCATCAAATCCATATTTTGTATGGTCCTGATCAAATGAATTGATGATATAGGTTGCTGTATTAAAATCGGATTGGGTATCTATAGCTAGCTGAGCTCCTGCTGCAGCTGGAAATATTTGATTAGTATAATGATAAAAATTACCACAATCAAGGTTTTCATACATGTAATTGGTAACATGCTCTTGATAAATTGGGTCAGATAATTTTTGATATAGCTTTTTATAAAATTCTATATTGATGATCTCAACACTTATTCCTTTAGGGAATGTTCTATCTTTTACATTACTAATCAAGTCATAATTATTCGAGTCAATAATCGAGAGCATTGCTGAAATAACTTTTGGGTCTAAAAACAGGTTATCACCATTCACTCTAATTGCATAATCGTAATTGGAAGCAATACTGCATTTTAAAAATCTTTCTGCTACATTTTCTAGGCTTCCTCTAAAATATTTAATATTGTGTTCTATGCAATAATCAATAATGGGTTGATCAGTAGCTTCTTCTGAAGTTGCCACGGTTATTTCATCTAAATTTTGGACACATTTTAAGCGTTCTATGATATAAGTTAATAGTGCTTTGTTGTTGATTTTTTTTAAGATCTTTCCTGGAAGTCTTGATGAATTATACCTGCAAATAACAATCGCTCCTATTTTCATTTTCTATCACTTATTTTTTTAGCAGGAACACCTCCATGTATTTCATAAGCTTTAACATCTGATTTTACTAATGATCCAGCTGCTATGACTGCTCCATCTTCAATAGTAACACCCTTTAATATTTTTGCGCCTGTGCCAACCCATACATCATTTCCGATTTTAATAGGTGCTGTACTATTGGGCTGTTCATTGATCAGCTTTCCTTTATCAATATTATGATCACTGTCAACTATATACACAAAAGGAGCTATTAAACAATTGGCACCAATCTCAATAGACTCAGAGCTGAATAAAAAACTATGGTGTCCGAATGTCGTATTTTCACCTATAAACACTGCAGCATTTTCATTGCAGCTACAAATTCTAGCCCCTTCTTTAATCACCACATTGTTTTCAATTATTACATTTTTAGGGTATCTAAGAACCTTAACATTTTTTTCAATAAAAACATTTTTACCCAATGATTCTAATTTAGCTCCCAGGATAAGCTGTCTTATTTTATGTAGAAATGTAAATTTCAAGTGATTTCTTAATTGATTATTAGATTGGGCCATAGCTAAAAGGTCGATGGGAAATTTGCACTAAATATAAGGTAGAATTGTTAATTTCGTTTTTAAATGAACTCAAATAATAATAGATTAATCAATTTTATACAATTCTCTGGAGATTTTGTATTCGTTAATTTATCTTTTCTTTTAGCGTACTATATAAAGTTTGGTTCTTTAACTGCTTATCTGAGTGATAAGTATTTTACACTTTTATTGGTTTTTAATTTGTGTTGGTTTCTCTCCACTTATATTATAAAAGCATATGAAAATAATCAATACAAGAAAATTGAAAAGATCATTACTAATTTAATCCAACTATTCATTCTTCAGGCATTATTAATAACTGCGTTCTGGGTATTTAGAAAGGCTTATTATTATTCTAGGGAGCATTTATTAATTACTTACATTCTTTTGATAGTTTTTATTTCTTTATGGAGATTTCTTTTTCAATATCAATTTAATAGGTATAGAAGAAAAGGGTTGAATTTTAGAAATGTGATCATTGTAGGGACAGGCCAGCTTTCTTATGAATTATTAAGTGTTTTTGAAAATAACAAAGAATTAGGTTATAGGTTTTTAGGTTTTTTTTCTGATAAACAAGAAAGTTTACCAAAATTAAAAGGAAGTGTAGATGAGGTAATTGAATTTTGTAAAAGTAATAAGGTGGACGAAATGTATTGTTCTATTTCTGACTTGAATCCAGAACAATTAAAATCTTTAACTGAATTTGCTGATAATAATTTAATCAGGATAAAAATGATCCCTGATGTTCGAGGATTTATTAATAGACATTTAAAAATTGATTTTTACGAACATGTTCCAGTATTAACATTTAGAAATATTCCATTAGATGATTATGCTAATAGGTTCATTAAAAGAATATTTGATCTTTTGTTTTCTATGATAGTCATTATTTTTTTTCTTAGCTGGTTATATCCTTTAGTGGCATTATTGATTAAATTAAGTTCTAAAGGACCTGTTTTGTTTAAGCAGGTAAGATCTGGTAAAAACAATAATGATTTTAAATGCTGGAAATTTAGAACTATGTATGTAAATAAAGATGCTGATGATAAACAAGCATCTAAAACTGATGCTAGAATTACTAGACTAGGTGCCTTTTTAAGGAAAACAAGTATTGATGAGATGCCGCAGTTTTTTAATGTTTTTTATGGACATATGTCTGTTGTGGGGCCGAGACCTCATATGACTAAACATACAGAGGAGTATGCTGTTATAGTGAATAAATACATGTTCAGACATTTTGTAAAACCTGGAATTACTGGATTAGCCCAAGTAAAAGGGTTAAGAGGAGAGACTAAAAGCTCATTAGCAATGGAGCATCGTATAAGGTTAGATATGCTTTACATAGAAAATTGGTCCTTGATTTTAGATTTAAAGATTATTGTTTTAACAATTTTAAATGTTTTTAAGGGGGATGACAAGGCTTATTAAAAAGTTATTTTTTCAACATTAATATCTGAATATAATTTTAATTATTCATTATCCTTGTTTTATTTGAAATATTACTTTAGTGGAAATTTAATATAATTTACATGGATGCGAAATCACCTTTTTAAGGTTGATTAGTATTTAAATAATTATAGATGTCTGTTAAAAGGATTTTATTTATTGCTCATCATAGACTGGACAGAAGCCCTGGTCAACGATATAGATTCGAACAATATTTCAATTATTTAGAAAATAATGGTCTGAAGTGTGAATTGGCAAATATCATTTCAGAGAAAGATGATAAAGTATTATATACTTCTCGTAATATTTTAAAGAAGGGATTAATTGCATTTAATGCTTATAGGAACAGATTTATTAATTATAAATCAATAAAGGAATTTGATCTAATTGTTTTGTATAGAGAAGCTATTTTAACTCGATCAATACTTTTTGAAAAATTATTTGCAAAAAGTGGAGTGCCTATGATATTTGATTTTGATGATGCGATTTGGGTTAAAGATGTGTCTTCTGTAAATCAATCATTGTCTTGGTTGAAGAATGAAAATAAAATTCAAAAAATACTTCCTTTATGTAAACATGTTACATGTGGAAATGAGTACTTAAAAGAATATGCATTACAGTATAATAAAAATGTTACTGTTATTCCATCCACGGTAAATACAGATCTTTATCAACCAGTTCAATTAAATGGAACTTCTTCAGTAGTTAAAATTGGATGGGTTGGCTCACATACTACTATAAAACATTTTGAAAAGATCATTAATGTATATCATCGATTAAATGAGAAATATAAAGATCAAATTAGTTTTAAAGTAATTGGTGACCCCGACTATGAAAATGATGATTTGAACATTAAAGGGGTTCCTTGGGACTCTAAAATGGAAGTAGAACTGTTTAATTCATTTGATATAGGTGTTATGCCATTGCCAGATGATGAATGGTCTAAGGGGAAATGTGCAATGAAAGGATTACTATATATGTCTACAGGTAAGCCAGCTGTTGTTTCAGCGGTAGGTGTAAATAATGATATAATCATCGATGGGAAAAATGGTTTTTTGCCTATTGGAGAAGATCAGTGGTTTGAAGTTCTTTGCAAATTAATTGAGAATAAAAAATTAAGAGAAGATATTGGGTTAAAAGGAAGAGAAACAGTTGTAAATCATTTTTCAACTATATCTCAACGAGATAAGTATTTAGATTTATATTTGTCTGTTATAAAACAAGCTGAATAAATTTACGATGAAAGATATTGCTTTAGTTGAAAAGCACATTGAACTTGGTGCTAAAATGGTGCCTTTTGCTGGATATAACATGCCAGTGCAATATGAAGGTGTGAATATTGAACATGAAACGGTAAGAAACGGGGTAGGTGTATTTGATGTTTCTCATATGGGAGAATTTATGTTAAAAGGTGCTGGCGCATTAAACCTTATACAAAAGATATCTTCTAATGATGCTACTAAATTATTTCCTGGTAGGGCCCAATATTCATGTATGCCTAATAATGAAGGTGGAATTGTTGATGATCTTTTAATTTATATGATCGCTGAAAATGAATACATGTTAGTTGTTAATGCCTCTAATATTGAAAAAGATTGGAATTGGATACAGCAGCATAATGAATATGATGTTGACATGATTAACCTTTCAGATGAAATGTCATTATTTGCAATACAAGGACCAAAATCAAACCTTGTTTTACAGCAATTAACGGGTGTTGATTTAAATGAGATTAAATATTACCATTTTACAAAAGGTGTTTTTGCTGGAGAAGATGATGTTTTGTTATCAGCAACGGGCTATACTGGCTCTGGTGGTTTTGAGATTTATGTTCATAATGACGTAGCATCTAGCGTATGGGACGCTATTTTTGAAGCTGGCAAGGATTATTCAATTAAACCTATCGGATTAGCCGCTAGAGATACACTAAGATTAGAGATGGGTTTTTGCTTATATGGAAATGATATTAACGATGAAACATCTCCTTTAGAAGCTGGTTTAGGTTGGATCACTAAATTCACGAAAGATTTTGTCAATTCTGAAGCTTTATTGAAGCAAAAAGAAGAAGGCATTAAAAGAAAGTTAATAGGATTTGAAATGATCGATAGGGGAATTCCTAGAAACGGATATAGTATTATAGATGAAAATTCTAATGTAATTGGACATGTCACTTCTGGAACAATGGGTCCTTCTGTGAAAAAAGCCATTGGTCTTGGATATGTTAAAAAAGAATTTTCACAGGATGGTCAAGAAATATATCTAGATATTAGGAATAAAAAAATTGCAGCTAGAATTGTTAAATTCCCTTTTTATAAAAATTAAATGGATTTAAGACCTAGCGTAGAAGTGTGCTTTACACCCAATTTATATCCATTACATATGGATGATGCTGAAATTGTAGTGGTTATTGATGTGTTAAGAGCTACAACTGCTATATGTACAGCTTTTCATCACGGAATTGATAGAGTGATACCTGTAAGCACATTAGAGGAAGCAATTGAATACAGGAATAAAGATAATTATATAGTTGCAGCTGAAAGAAAAGGAAAGGTGGTTGAAGGTTTTCAATATGGTAATTCTCCGTTTTCCTATATAGACAAAGATTTAAAAGGTAAAACTTTAGTAATTACAACTACTAATGGAACAAAAGCATTTCATACAGCTAAAAGAGCAAAGCAAGTTGTTATTGGTTCTTTAATCAACCTTGATGCTTTATGTGAATATTTAAAGGAACAACATAAAAAGGTATTATTGTTAGGCTCTGGGTGGAAAAATAAATTTTGTTTGGAAGATACGATTTGTGCTGGTGCTATTGTTGATCAATTACTTTCTACTGGTAATTTTAGTTCTGATCATGATTCTTCAATTGCTGCTAAGTATTTATATTTATCTGCTCGAGAAAATTATTTTGGTTATTTAAAATCTTCATCTCATAGAAGAAGGTTAAGAGACCTTAATTTAAATGAGGATATTAAGTATTGTCTAAGACCCAATCAAACTAATGTAGTTCCTGTAAGAAAAGGTAATTATTTAATTAAAATTTAATTTAGTAATCCAGAGATTACATAATTAACCTGAGGTGAGCACTTTTTCGGATTATTGAGAATATTCGTTATATATTTAGGAGGTTTTGCTAATTTCCTAGCAATCATTTCTTCAAATACATCTAAATAAGCAATAGAATTTTTCCCAATCAATAAGGCGTCAAGTGACTTACCTTCTTTATAATACTTAAGAAGTCTAATAAATCCTTTAAGGTATAAATGATCTTTAGTAAATCCACCTCCTCTGAAGATTCTAGTACTTAAAATGAAAGCATCGTCTTTATTTAAATAATATGTATTAACTAATTCATGATAAACACTTTTAAAGTCAAGACCATTGATCATCATATCAATGGCAATTACTCTAAGTGCAATTTCTTTTAGTCTTTTTATAGTAAGATGACCAGATAAATATTCAGTTAAAACAGCAATTCCTTCTTGAGTATAAGTATTAGTAGGAAATCCTAATTTAAAAATATTCAAAGGTTGTTCTAAAGCATTCATTGTAGTAACCATATGAACTCCTATCTCATGATGTACCAATGCTTTTACACTATCTAAGGATAATTTAGCACCATGTTTAAGTAATACTTTTTTCTTGAAATTAATCACCATAATCTCTGCAGTGATGTTTTTAGTTATTTCTACATCTGCTTTAAATCCATATTCCTTAATTTCTTTTTCAAAAACTTCTTTAACTTCCTCAATGTCTATCAGTTTAGATTTTTTTTCATCATTAGGACAGCTTAAAATAAAATGAGCATCCTTGAGGTCAGTTTCGTTAGGTTGACCAAAATACCTCAAAGAATTATAGAAAAATTTATCTTCACCTATGGTTGAAAGCATTCCAATCTTATCAGAATAACTTTGGATGACATCCCTGTATAATTTTGCAATGGTAATGTCTTTTACATATTCTAATGGAAGAGCATAAAGCTTTCTTTTGAATTCGAATGGATGCTCAACAATTTGTTTGTATTTAAAATCTGGATTTTTGTTGCCATTATTAGCAATGAATTTTTTTTGTTCTGCTTCTAAATTCATTGGAGTAACATAGGTCAATACCTCTAATGTTTTAGTTAGTTTGTATAATTCTCTATCTACAATTATTAATTGATTGTCAATTCCAGGGGAGAGAAGTGCTCTTTTCTTCATTTTTAACCCTAGGATTTTATCAACAAAAAAACAGCTAGTCTCTATGATTGCTTTTTTAAACCCTTCTTCCAAATCATTGATTACTAGTGGGAATTCATTCCCGTCTAACTCATTGCAATAGATTTTTTTAATTTCTGTTGCATAAACTAATGTATTCTTGAATTTAGAATTTATATGCATTAAAAAGTAACCATTCCCTTTAAAGGGGCCATTGATCTCAGTGGTGCTTTCTTGGTTTCTTATTTTTATATTTTTTAATTCTTTAAACCATTTTTTGGTTACTTCATTATATCTTTTGTTATCAATATTAGCTGTTCCTATATTAAATACAGGAAGCTCTTTATTATGTCTTACATAATTATATGAATGCATATCAAATACAATGCATCCTTTATGGATTTCTTCAATGCTGTTGATTAAGGCATCAATTACTTTGTAAAAATTACTATGCTTTTTAAGACTTTCTTTTTTTAATGATGTATTCAATGGTTTTTTCCAAACTTGTTTTCCCCAAGCATCTTTATAAACACAATTTTCAGGATCTCTGTTTAAGTCATACTCAAACCTTGAATCTCTCCCAAAAATGGTTAGAGGCATTGATAAAACAAAAGTGTCTGTGTTTGGATCTTCTTCATACCATCGTTCATGTTCGGTATGAATGACTTTAGATTTAAGATTATCTCTGAAATTATGACCAGCATGTATTGCTGCACAAATAAAAGGGACATAATCCCTTATTTTAAGATGAAATGAACCATCTTCAGCAATGCATTCAAAGCAATCATAATTTTGTATTCTCTGAATGATCTCATCGACTGATAACTTTTCCATTCAACGAATATAAGCCATTTAATTACTTATAGATTCTATAAATTCAATAACAAGTGATTGGATATTTAAATCACCTCCTTCATTGATCTCTGCAAATCCTCCAGGGCTACATACATTTACTTCTATTAATTTTCCACCCATAAGGTCAATTCCTACAAGAAATAATCCATCCTCTACTAATTTAGGACCTAATTTATAACATAATTCTAATTCTTTGTTTGTGAGGTCATGATTAACACATCTACCTCCAGCATGTACATTAGAGCGATGGTCATCACTAGCTGGAACTCTTCTCATGGCTCCAATTGGATTGCCATTTAGCATAATCACTCTAACATCTCCTTTTAGTTCAGTTTCTACATATTCTTGAAGAATTATATAATTGTTTTCTCCCCCAGCATCAATGTAAAAATCGAGTAATGAATTGATGTTATATTTAGATGTTTTTGAAGATTTATCCATTAATATTACTCCACTACCTCCAAAACCATTCATTGGTTTCATTATAAATTTGTTTTTATTATAGCTTTCAATTACTTGCTTAAGGTATTTTTTATTTCTAGATACTGTTGTTAAAGGAATGAGTCGATTGTCTTCATTTTCATTATCATGTAGTGCTGCAAGAGTAGCAGGATAAATTTTATTATTGGCTTTTCTTAGTCCAGAGATACTATTAATGAAAATAGTATCATTTTCCAAGGTGTCCAGAAAATTCAACAAATGATTATCTAAAGGAGGATTATCTCTAAGAAAAATCACATCTTGGTCCTTTAATGGACTTAATTCTTCAGTAAATGTTGTTGAATTATAAAATTCTTCAAGATTTTTAGAGATAGCATTTTTATTTTTGATTACATGACAGTTACCCCATACAATTGTTCTTCTGATTGCCATTTCATTTGGGTAAATGATCGATACTTTATGACCTCTGTTAATAGATTCGTGTATGAGTCTTAATGTGCTATCAAGTTCTGGTTGGATCATATCCCAACTGTACATTATAAAACCTATATTCATTGTTTATTTATTTAATTAAATAATGAGGGATAATCGCATACAAATAAAAATTTATACAACATATTTGCTAATGAGGTTACATCTAATTTTAATTTATAACAAAACTGATATTATTATAACATTTATATAGTACAATATTTAGCAGTTTTATACTTAAAATATATTAATGTTTTCTTTTTTTGTCATGATTATAAATGGCATTATGTTTGTAATCATATTAAGATAAAATAAGTGAAGGGTTTAAAAGATATTATAAGAATTATTTGGACTGAATTGAAGGAACCCACTTCTAGTCTGATCTTAAGTTTATTATCCTTAATTATAGCACTGCCTATTTTTATTAGTATCTATAAATTTTTCCCTGTAATGAATGTCTTTTCTGAAAACGGATTTAGATTAGATTATTTATTTTTCTTTGGATTGATATTTATAGGATGCTATTGGACTGTAAAAAAATACAGTAGGATCTTTTATGTTTTATCACTGATTGGTTTTTTAGGACTCTCTGTGTCATCTATTTCTGGTTTTTATACTTTTAAAAACTTAATGAATGATTATTATGCTCTTATTTATGATTTAAATGAAAAGATAGTAAAGATAGATTTCATTGAAAATAAAGACCCATTTAATAAACAGGCTCAAATAATCCATGCTGTAGATTACAATTCTGAATTAGTAAAGAGTTATGCCAATAATTGGTCACATAAAAATTTTAAAGGTTATAGGTCTGCTTCTCCTAACCTTAAGATCCTTCATGCTTTTTCAATTTTCAAAGAGGTTAAGTCTAGATGGAATTATACTTATGATCCTATAAATGAAGATTATTTTGCTAAAGCAAGCACCTCATTGAAGTCCTTGGATTCAGATGATATTCTTGAAGGTGATTGTGATGATTATAGCATACTAATGGCTGGATTAATAAAAGCAATTGGGGGAGAAGTACAATTAGTAAGAACAACTATTAGACAGAAAGATGGGAATGAGATAGGTCATATATATCCTGAGCTTAATATTGGCAATGAAAATGACTTAGAGGTTTACACCAATTTGATAAAGACACATTTGTTCCCTAAGGAATCTTATAAAAAACCCATTTATTATTATCAGGATTATAATGGGGTAATTTGGTTAAATATGGATTACAATGATGATTACCCAGGTGCCTATTATCCAAGTAATGTTAGAGTGAGTGTATTGAATTGGGATTTTGAAGAATAAATTAAATTTGTTGTTATGAAAATATTATTATCACCAGCTAAATCATTGAATGAAGATTGTCCTATTTCTAGAACAGATTACACTCTTCCTGCTTTAATTAATAAGACGGAGGTTTTAGCTGCTAATCTAAAACGTCAAAATGTTGATGACATAAAATTGTTAATGAAATTGAGTTTGTCCTTAGCAGAATTGAATTATCAAAGATTCCAGAGTTGGAATACACCATTTAATACTAATAACGCTTCTCCATGCGGTTGGATGTTCAATGGAGATGCATATAAAGGTTTGGATTATGCTTCATTGAATGATGACGACATAACTTTTAGTCAGAAATCATTAAGAATACTTAGTGGATTCTATGGTATATTAAGGCCCCTAGATTTAATTCAAGCATACAGATTAGAAATGGGAACTCGGTTACAAATAAGTAATGATGTTAAAAATCTTTATTCTTTTTGGGGTGATCAAATAACTGATTTAATTAATAATGAAATAGTTGGTGACGAAGTCATCGTTAATTTAGCTAGTAATGAGTATTTTAAAGCTATTAACACTAAAAAATTGAAGGGTAAATTAGTTCAATGTTCTTTTAAAGAAGATAGAGGAGGTGAATTAAAAATGATCATGAGTTTTGCTAAAAAGGCAAGAGGATTAATGTCTAGGTACATTATTCAAAATAAAATAGAAGATCAAGAAGACCTAATGGGTTTTAATGAAGAGGGCTATACTTACCGCCCTAAATTATCTAATGCATCAGAATATGTTTATGTTAGATAAATAATTTTAAGTACTATATTTAATCAATATAATTAAATTTTAAACAATTGTTATGAGACTAAAAATTTCCAATTTTCCGATTTTATTTCTATTTCTATTTTTTGTTTCCTGTTCAAGTGTGGATGAAAGCGCTATTGTGGGCACATGGGAAATTAATCCAGATAAATGCGAATTAAGCATTGATAATAAAATACTCAATGTATTGCCTAATGAAATATCTGATCAGTTTGGTGGACAGTTGGCCATGGTTCCTATTATGTTTAAACAAGGCCTTAAGGAAGAATCTTCTTCAATGAAAATTAAAATTAATGAAGACGGTTCATATGAGCCAGTTGTAGATTATGAAGCTCAAATTAGGGAAAGGTATGAGTCTGATATTCAATGGTATAAAGATAATGGTGAAGAGGTGCCAGAGTATCTTGTTGAAGAAATGAATGATGAGCTAGAAAGAGCAGAAAATCGTATCGAGGATGATGTTTTGTCAATACTTCAATGGTCTATTGATGGAAACAAATTAAAAATCACTAGTTTTTTACCATTTGGAAATGAAGGAGTGGATGGTTCTGATGTTAGTGATGAAATGAAAAGAGAAATAGAGGAGAATAATAGAAAAGCTCAAGAAAATGCTAAAATTGAAGTTGTTTTTGATATAAAAGAGCTCAATGCAACAGATATGTTACTGTCGTTAGATATTGAATCTTTAATTGATGCTGCTAAGGAAAAGGGACTTGTTGATGAAGCTGAAAAAGGGTTGAGTAGCCAATTTGGAGGTTTAGATATTGATCCTGAAAAAATATTAAAATCGATTGCAAAAAATATTAAACTGACTTTAGCATTTAAAAAAGTTTAGTACTATTAAGTATTAGCGAAATCCTTGGCAAAATAGGTGAGGATCACATCAGCACCTGCTCTTTTAATGCTTAGTAAAGATTCATTAAATGTAGCATTGTAATCCAGCCATCCTTTTTCACTGGCAGCATGGATCATAGCATATTCACCACTAACATTATAAGCAGCTATAGGAAGGTCCATATTGTTTTTTAATGTTTGTATTACATCAAGGTAGCAAAGTGCAGGTTTTACCATTAAGAAATCTGCTCCTTCAATGGTGTCGAGTTCGGCTTCTATTAATGCCTCTTTTTTATTGGAAGGATCCATCTGATAAGTTTTTTTATCACCGTTTTTTGGAGCTGAATCTAATGCGTCTCTAAAAGGGCCATAAAAAGCACTTGCATATTTTGCTGTGTAGCTCATAATACTTACTTCTTGATGTCCATTCTTATCCAATGCTTCTCGAATATATCCAATACGTCCATCCATCATATCAGAAGGACCAATAATGTCAATCCCAGCATCGGCTTGCGCTACAGACATATTGGCTAAAATAGGTAGGGTTTGATCATTTACTATTTTTCCATTTTTAACCAATCCGTCATGGCCGTCAGAAGAATAAGGGTCCATAGCTACGTCACTCATTAAACAACATTCTGGAAAAGATTTTTTAATTGAAGTGATTGCTTTTAAATAGAAATTTTTAGAGGAATAGCTGTAAGTAGCTTTAGTGTCCTTTAAACTATCATCGACAGCAGGAAAAAGGACAAAATTGGTAATTCCTAAATTCATGCATTCCTCAACCTCTTTTAAAAGTAGATCTAAAGACCATCTAAAGATATTAGGCATAGAAGGAATCTCGTCTTTTATATGACTGCCATCAACTATAAATAGCGGATATATTAGGTCAGAAATACCAACTTGAGTTTCACTAAGCATAGATCTAATTGCAGCAGATTTACGGTTTCTTCTTGGCCTTTGATTCATGGTGTTATTTTATGTATTTAAAATCTTGTCCTGCTTTTAATTTTAGCAGACAATTGTAAATTAATTTAATTACATTTTCTACATCGTCTTTGGCGCACATTTCTACAGTGGTGTGCATGTACCTTAAAGGTAAAGAAATCAAAGCAGAAGCGACTCCAGCATTTGAGTAAGCGAATGCATCAGTATCAGTACCTGTACTTCTAGAAGCAGCTAGTCGTTGAAATTTAATTTTTTCTTTTTCAGCTGAATTAATAATGAAATCAAGTAAATTATTTTGAACAGCAGGTCCGTATGAAAGAACTGGTCCTTTCCCACAAGCAAGATCTCCTTCATTAATTTTTTTAATCATAGGGGTTTGTGTATCATGACAAACATCAGTTACAATAGCAACATTTGGTTGAATTCTTTCAGCAATCATTTGCGCACCTCTAAGTCCAATTTCTTCTTGAACTGCATTGGTTATGTATAATCCAAAGGGTAATTTCTTTTTGTTTTCATGCAATAGTCTTGCAACTTCTGCAATCATAAACCCTCCCATTCTATTATCTAAGGCCCTTCCTACATAATTCTTTTTATTCAAGATCATGAATTCATCTTCATATGTTACTACACATCCTACATGAATTCCTAGTTTTTCAACTTCGGCTTTAGTTTTACATCCACAATCAAGGAATATATTTTCAGTTTTTGGAGTTTCTTCTTTTCCTCTTCTTGTATGAATTGCGGGCCAGCCAAAAACAGCTTTAACAATTCCTTTTTTGGTATGTATATTTACTCTTTTTGATGGTGCTATTTGGTGGTCGCTACCTCCATTTCTTCTCAAATAAATAAATCCTTGATTGGTGATATAATGAACAAACCATGAGATTTCATCAGCATGTGCTTCTATTACAACCTTATAATCTGCTTTTGGATTGATCACTCCAACAGCAGTACCATATGTGTCAATAATAGTTTCATCAATATAAGGAGCAATATAATCTAGCCAAATCTTTTGACCTTCACTTTCAAAACCTGTTGGAGATGCATTGTTTAAATATTTTTCAAGGAAGTCTTCTGACTTTTTATTGATGATGGATGTTTTTTTTGGCATTTGATTTGTAATAAATAGGTTGTTTTAAGTTCGCAAGATATATATGATAGATGATTTCATCTAAATTATTCAGTAATAATATTGTCAATTTTTTAAATTGCAGTACTAAATTAATTACAATGAACAGACTTTTATTTATAATTCCTGTTATATGTTGTTGTATTTTGAATGCTCAGGAGCCAGTTGACTCTACTGTAATTCAAGTTCCTTCAGAAGATTTTTTAAATAAATTAGATTCTTTAGGTGGAATGGATAGTATAGCAAGTGCTCAATTGCAATATAACAAAGGAGTTGAGTTAATGGAGCAAAAAAAATATGAAATGGCTATTGCTTTTTTTGATACTTCTATTGTATATAACCCTGCTTTTGCATTGGCTTATTTTAATAAAGGGGTCTGTCAGCATAAAAAAGGAGCATTTGATCTTGCTAAATCTAATTTTAATTTAGCAATTGAAAAGGACCCAGCATTTCATCTAGCGCATTACGAAATGGGTCTTGTTTATGAAGAGGAAGGTTTTGTAGATATGGCCAAAGAAAGTTATTCAAATGCAATTAAAATTAATGGAAAAGAAGCTAAATACTATTATCAGAGAGGAGTCCTTGTCTTTCAGGCTGAAGAATATGAAAAAGCAATCCAGGATTTTAATCAAGCAATTTCAAATAAAAGTAATCATGCTTATGCTTATAATGATAGAGGAAGTTCCTATTTAAAATTAGGAGACCTTGATGCAGCTATAAAAGATTTTCATAAAGCAGTTCAATACAATCCTAGTTTGTCCTTTTCTTATAATAATTTAGGATCTGCCTATAGGAAAAAGGAAAAATTTAATGAAGCGATCAGTGCATATAACAATGCTGTTAAATTAGACAATAAATATTATGTAGCATACAACAATAGAGGAATGGCTAAATACGGAAAAGAAGATTATGAAGGTGCTATTCAAGATTTTAAAAAGGCATTAGCAATTAAATCAGATTATTCTTTTGCTTTTAATAATCAAGCATCTGCTTATATAGGAATGGAAGATTGGGAGAATGCAATAAAAGCAGCTAATCAAGCAATTAATTTAGATCCAAATTATACTTATGCCTATTACAATAGAGCAATTGCCAAAGAAATGATGAGAGATCTTGATGGGGCCTGCTCTGATTGGATGAAAGCATCGGAGTTAGGGTTAGATGCTGCAAGAATTTATTATAGTTCAACTTGTAAATAATATTTATTATGAGGTTTTTATTCATTATTTGTTTTTGTTGTATAGGTCTGCTCTCAACTGCTCAAGATATACCTTTTGAGAAAGCTTACTTTAAGGAAAAAAAAGATCAACTTAAAGAAGCATTAAGAAATATTAAAGAGGGTGATATCATCTATGAGATGGGTTTCTCTGTCTGGCCTAAAGCCATTGAATTTTATCAAAAAGCCTATGAATTCAATCCTAATAATTCTCATTTGAGTTATAAACTAGGTAATTGTTATTTATATTCTATTCATAAATCATGGTCACTAGATTTTTTTGAGAAAGCTTATTCATTAAATCCTAACGTTGCAAGAGATATTCACAAAAAAATGGGCAGGGCCCAACAGCTTAAATATAATTTTGATGAAGCACTAAAAGAATATCAATTATATAGAAACGTCTTGAACAATTCCACTGATCAGGATGAGATTTTACTTGTTGCAAGATTTATGGAACAATGTAGGACAGCTAAAGAGCTAATGACTCACCCTGAAAGAGTATGGATTGATAATTTGGGTAAAAAGATCAACACGAAATATCCAGAATACAGCCCTATGATCAATGCAGATGAATCGGTATTGATTTTTACTACAAGAAGGGAATCAGGAATTGGAGATGAAACTGATTTTGAGGACATGGGTTATATGGAAGACATATTTACTTCCTATAGAGATGTAAATGGCGAATGGGTACAATCTATAGGTTTCGATGAAAATATTAATACTAAATCACATGACGCAACATCTGGATTTTCAAATGATGGATTGACCATTTTTATTTATTATGGCTATAAAGGTATGGGGGATATCTATGTGTCTAAGAAAGTGGATGGAGTTTGGACGAAAGCAAAAAGTATTGGAAAAAAAATAAATGGTAAGAATACCCATGAGACAAGTGCATGTTTGTCTTTTGATGGTAAAAAACTTTTTTTCTCTTCAAACAGAGAAGGTGGTTTTGGAGAACATGATATATGGGTGTCTAATTGGAATGAAGATAAAATGGAATGGGGAGAACCTAGCAATTTAGGTGGAGTGATCAATACTAAATACGATGAGAGGGGTGTTTTTAAGCATCCCGATGGAAAAACCATGTATTTTGCTTCTGATGGTCATGCAGGAATGGGGGGGTATGATATTTTTTATTCTGTTGAAAATGATAATGGAACTTGGGGAAAACCTACTAATATAGGATATCCAATTTCAACTCCAGATCATGATGTGCATTTTGTAATGTCTGCAAGTGGGAAACATGGTTATTATTCATCATTTAGAGAGGATGGAGAAGGGGAAAAAGACCTTTATATGATTACTTTTCTTGGTCCCAAAAAGATGCCTTTATTAAGCGGAGAAGATAATTTATTAGCTAGTGTAGTTGCTCCCGTTAAAGAAGAGCTTATTCAACCTAAGGTAGAAGTTAAGATGAAAAACTTATCTATTTTAAAAGGACTTGTATTGGATGCAGACACAAAAGAACCTGTTAAGTCTCAGATAGAGCTGATTGATAATGGAGCTCTGTCATTAGTATCTGAATTCAATAATGATGGCGAAACTGGGAAATTTATTATATCTCTACCTGCTGGAAAGAATTATGGTATAGCAGTTAAGGCTGATGGTTATTTGTTTCATTCAGAAAATTTTGATATTCCAGCAAGTGCTGGTTTTAGAGAATATGAAAAGATTGTATACCTTAAAAAGATTAAAAAAGGTGAAAGTATTGTTCTAAGAAACATATTTTTTGATTTAGATAAATACTCACTAAAACCTGAATCTAAAACAGAGCTAGATAGATTGATCAAGCTATTAAATGAAAACCCAGATTTAAGAATAGAAATTTCAGGACATACAGATAGTAGAGGTTCATCATCATATAATCAGGAATTATCGGAAGATAGGTCTAAGGCTGTTGTCGATTATTTAGTGGGAATTGGAGGTTTCCCTAGAGAACGATTTGAATTCAAGGGATATGGAGAAACTAACCCTTTGTATTCCAATGAAGATATTGGCAAAATGAAGATCAAAGAGGATAGGGAAGAAGCACATGGTTTAAATCGAAGAACTGAATTTAAGATACTAGATAATTAATTTATATTAGAAAGTAAGTAGGCTATTAAAGCCAGAAGAAGTAGGATTAAAAATAATTTTTTGTTCTTATAAATAGGTTCCTTAGGTCTTTTTACAATTTCATTGTATTGCACACGAAGATCCTTAAAGTTTTTGTACTTATTTATGACTTCATCTGGAGGAGCTTTAAAAGTCGATTTAGTTCTATTTATTTTATACCTCTTTTTCAACTGTTATTTTTTTGTAAGTTTTTCTAAGTCTTTCAACAGATCGATATAATCTAATTTTTGCATTATTATCTGTAATACCTAGAATATTTCCAATTTCAATAAAAGAAAGTTTTTCAAAATACCTAAGGTCAATGATCTCCATATCTTTGTCTTGAAGTTCATTCATTGCTTCGATTAGCAATTCTTGATGGTTAACTTCTGATGATTCATTGATGTCGTCCAATAAAGAAATTACATCTTTTTCTTGAATTTCCACTTCAATATTTTTCTTCAATTTACGAAAATGTAAATTAACTTCATTTCCCGCAATAGTATATAACCAAGAAGAAAATGGATAACCTCTATCCTCATATTTATTAATATTAAGCATGGCTTTTAGGAAGACTTGTGAAGTGACATCACCAGCGACATCTTCATTTTTAACTTTTTTAAGAATATAAAGGAAAATTTGCTTGAAATATTTTTGATATAAAGGAGCAAAATAAGCAGAATCCTTCTTTGCCGCTTCAATAAGCGGAAAATCAACTGACCTGCCCATTTTACTATCCTTCAACGCAAGTTGTATTAATCATTAATTATAATTCAGAAATATCAAAACGGAACAATATTATTATTTATTTTTTGGTTTCACATAATAATTAATCAAAAGATATTCTTAAACATGAGTATTGTATGTGATGGATTGAATTAAATTTGTCGAATGAATAAAGTAGTTAAGCCATATAAGAGCTCAGATAAATCAAAAAAAGAGCAGGTCACTCAAATGTTTGATAATATTTCTCATAAATATGATTTTCTAAATCATTTTTTAAGCTTGGGTATTGATAGAATATGGAGGAGGAAAGCCATTAATATATTGAAGAAAGGGAATCCAAGCAGTATACTAGATATTGCCACAGGAACTGCTGATTTTGCCATTGAAGCAATTGCTTTATCACCTAAAAAGATAGTTGGTGTAGATATATCTGAAGGAATGCTAGAAAAAGGTAAAAAGAAGATCAATAAATTAGAACTAGATAATATCATAAGTTTAAGTTATGGGGATTCTGAAAATTTACCTTTTGATAATGAATCTTTTGATGCGATAACAGTTGGTTTTGGTGTAAGAAATTTTGAAGATCTTAATAAGGGACTTAATGAAATTAAAAGAGTACTTAAAAAAGATGGTCAGTTGGCAATATTAGAATTTTCTAAACCCAAAAAATTTCCTGTTAAGCAAAGCTTTTATTTATATTCTAAATTTTTACTTCCTTTTTTTGGTAGATTATTTTCTAGAGATAAGTCTGCATATACCTATTTGCCTGCATCAGTTGAAGCTTTTCCAGAAGGTGAACAATTCAAGAATATTTTGGCTAAAAATGGTTTTTCACAAATTAATTTGAAGTCTTTAAGTGGTGGGATAGCAACAATTTATTCTGCAATTAAATAAAAGAGTAGTATATCATTTTCATATATTTGAAAATTAATGAATAGACTTAGGAGTATAATAGTTGTATGTTTAGTATTATTCGGTTTGTCTGGAAATTCACAGACAGAGAATTTATACGATTTTGATCAACGCATGTGGCATTTTGGTTTTGCTTTAAGCTACAACCAATCTGATTTTTATTTAAATAGATCTGTTACCACATCATTTCATCAGGATTCATTACAATCATTATATGTTGCTGCAAGGCCAGGTTTCACTTTAGGGGTTATTTCATCTATTAATTTTTCTCCTAATTTCAAACTAAGGTTCGCTATTCCTTCTCTTTCTTTTCAGGAAAGAAATTTAGAATATACTTATTTGAAATTACCCGACACAAGTGAGTTTTGGTCTAAATCTGTTCGGCCAGTTTATCTCGATTTCCCAGCTATGATGAAATTTAGAACTGATCGAATTGGTAACTGGGCAGTATATGGAATTACAGGAATTAGATTTGGAATTGATATGGCTTCTAATAAAGATGTTGATAACGTAACAGCTGCGTTAGGGGATCAGATTATTAAGCTTAAAAAAACTGATTTTGGATTTGAAGTAGGTGGTGGAATGGATTTCTTTTTGCAATATTTTAAATTTGGTATTGAACTAAAACTGGGTGTAGGAATGATAAATGTTCATTTAAAGGAAAATACACAATTTGATAATCCTATAGAAAATCTAAGAACAAAGGTTTGGACCCTTTCATTAACCTTTGAGGGATAATATTCTTTAATTGCCATTAAAAGTACAGATAGCTGTTTCTCCTGAGAAGGTCAATGATGATGATCATCACCTTAGATTGATTTGTAATCAATCACAAATTGATCAAGATCAAATAACTGCATTTATTCTTCAGAAAAGATCAATTGATGCTAGAAAGAAGAAGGTAAAATACAATCTTATTTTTGATGTTTATTATGATGAGACCTACATTGCCGAACAATATAACCCATCCTATTATAAAGTAGATGATTCTTCACGTAAAGTCCATATTATTGGAAGTGGCCCAGCTGGTCTTTTCGCTGCTTTAACTTGCCTTAGAAAGGGCATTAAACCTATTGTATTTGAAAGGGGAAAAGATGTAAGGTCAAGAAGAAGAGATATTGCGTTATTAAGCAGAGATGGCATTGTTAATTCAGAATCTAATTATTGTTTTGGGGAGGGGGGAGCTGGTACATTTTCTGATGGCAAGCTATATACAAGAGCTAAAAAAAGAGGAGATGTACTTGAAGTATTAAAAATGCTTGTTTTTCATGGAGCTGAAAAAGACATTCTAATAGATTCTCATCCACATATTGGTACTAACAAACTCCCAAAGATCATTCAAGATATTAGAGAATTAATCATTGATCACGGAGGAGAAATTCATTTTCAGCATAAGGTGACGGACATAATTATCAATAATGGACAAGTTATTCAGCTTGAGATAAATAATAATACAAATTATCCTGTTAAAGATGTAATACTATCTTCAGGTCATTCTTCAAGAGATTTATTCAAGTTATTATTCAATAAAGGAGTGAAAATGGAATTTAAGCCATTTGCTGTAGGTGTTAGAATCGAACACCAACAGAAATTAATTGATAAAATTCAGTATGGGACTAGTACCCGTTCAGAATATTTACCTCCTGCAAGTTATAGTCTTGTTTATAATGATGGGACTAGAAGTGTATACAGCTTTTGTATGTGTCCTGGAGGTATAATAGCCCCTTGCTCAACAGAAGAAGGTCAAATAGTTACTAATGGGTGGTCACCTAGTAAAAGAAATAATGAATATGCTAATTCTGGTATTGTAGTTGAGGTGAAATGGGATGATCTGCATAAATATTATAAAGATGGTCCATTGGCAGGTGTTAATTTTCAGCTTGATCTTGAAAGAAAATGTTCTTTGTTAGGAGGAGGTGATCAGGTATTGCCTGCACAACGATTAATGGATTTTATAGAAGGTAAGCTGTCTGATGATTTGCCTAATACTTCTTATCAACCTGGGATATTGTCTGTTGATCTTAATGAATTTTTACCTGATTTTATTATAGCTACTTTAAAAAGAGGGTTATTGGAATTTGGAAACAAAATGAAAGGATTTTTAACAAATGATGCTGTTTTGCATGCTTCTGAGACTAGAACATCTTCTCCGGTTAGAATACCTAGGAATGAATTGTTAGAGCATCCAGATATTATGGGTTTGTATCCATGTGGTGAAGGTGCTGGATACGCTGGAGGTATTATATCAGCTGCTTTAGATGGAATAAGATGTATTGAAGCAGTAACATTAAAAAATGTTACTGAATAGCTAGTTTGTTGTTGAAAAATTTACTGATTAAAAAATCATTTATCTATTTTAAACTTTGTAATTTTATTTACGTCTAACATTAAATTAAATTATTATGAAACCTTTATTTAAACTATTTCTAGTTATCCTTTTAGGAATCGGAATTACTTCTTTTGATATTATAAATAATGAAAATGTATATAAAGAACAGACTACTCAGTGGGTGAAGATTGGTAAAAGAGTAGTTAATATGAAAGCGGATCATGATGAAATTCCTGTTACTGCTAATGCAGGAGTATTTACTAAATTAAAATTCAAGGTTAATGTCGCTCCAATTCTTGTTAAAAATATTAAAATAGTTTTTGGTAATGGTGAGTCTAAAAATATAGTCTTGAATCGTAAGTTTGCTGCTGGCACCGAATCAAATGTAATAGATTTACCGGGTAATAGAAGGGTAATTAATAAGATCATTATGAATTACAAGAGCTTTCCTGGATATGGTAAGTCAGTTGTTGTAGTTTGGGGAAAGCGTTAATTATTTTTGGACATTTCATTGATAATAATAGCTGCTGAATGACCTATATTCAATGATTCAGCATTTCCATTCCCAGGTATTGATATCATATTGTCTGTTAATCCTTTAATTTTATTGGATATACCATGTGATTCACTTCCAAGGATTAAAATAGATGGAGTTTTAAAATCATGTTTATTGACTGAATCGCCATTTAAAGAAGTACCAATAATAGGGTATTCTTTCATGGATTTTAAAAATACATTAAGGTCTTTGTAGACCACATTGATCCTGAATATTGAGCCCATAGACGACATAATGGTTTTAGGATTGTATATATCAACACTATTATTTGAACAAACTATATCATTATATCCGAACCAATCCATTGTTCTTATGATGCTACCTAAGTTTCCCGGATCGTTAATGCCGTCTAAGACCAATAGATGATTCTTTATTTTAATTATTTCTTTCTGTTCAGGGGTTTTGATAATTGCAATTACTCCAGAATGTTGTTTTTGGTTAGAGATGCGTTCAGCATCTTTATTGGAAATGACTTCAGCATCAGGAAAAATATCCTGATTTTTTTCAGTAACTAAAAGTCTTTCTATTTTTAGCTCTGATAGGATGGCTTCCTGACAAATTTTAATACCTTCTACTATGAAAATACCATTTTCAACACGTTTAGATTTTCGATGTAATGAACTATATGTCTTTAAATCATTCCTACTGAGCGGCATATTTATATTTTTGTCTAAAAAAAATAATATTACAAAAAATTGAATCGTTTTAAGTCAATATGTCTAATAATGTTTGTGATACTAGCTTTGCTAAGTTCGTGTAAGCTTACAAAGTATGTTCCTGATGATCAATTTTTATTGAATAATAATAGCATTGAATTCATTAAAGATTCTTCTTATTCTCAAGGGCAAATAAATATAGATGATCTGAATTCAATTATAAAACAACAACCTAATCGAAAGTTATTTCTTGGATATCGTTTTCATTTAAAATTGTATAATTTATCTAATCAAAGTAGAATAGATAATGCTATTAAAAGAAAAGAAAAAGATTCCATTAAAAGAAATGAAAGAATACTTAAAAAAAATCAAAGAAAATTAGCTAAAAATCCGAATTACAAGGAAAAAAATCAAGTTGATAGAAAGTTAACTTTTGGTGAAAGATTAAGGACAACTGGGGAATCACCTGTAATTTTAGATAAGGGATTAGTGGAAAAGTCAAGTAAACAGCTTTCTGTTTTCTTGATCAATAAGGGATATTTCGACAATAATGTTAATGATACATTGATACAGCATCCAAGAAGAAAAAAACTTATGGATGTTATTTACAAAGTGCAAATGGTTCGTCCTTATACCTATAAGAATATTGATTTGGAAATTAATGATAGTGTATTATTAGAATATATAGATTCAATTAAGGGTGAATCTATAATCAAAGCTGGTGATAATTTTGATGCAGATCTTCTTGATCTTGAGAGAGAACGTATAACCAACTTTTTATTGAATAATGGATATCATTATTTTAATAAAGAATTTATCTTTTTTAAAGCTGATACATCTGTAGGTAATAATAATATTGATCTTGTAATGGGTATTCAAAATTATAGGTTCAAAGCTGAATTTACAGACACGATCATTGAGAAAAAGCATCGACAATATAGGATTGAGGCTATCAATTTTGAGTTATACCCAGATTATGACAAGGATAGATTTGGAGATATAACTAAAATATTCTACAAGGATGTTTCTTTTAGCTTTTATGAAAAATTTATTTGTAAACCAGAATTATTATATAATGCACTTTCTTTTAATATTGGAGACCTCTATAATAAGACAGCTAATGATTTAACCTATAAAAAGCTTTCCGGAATAGGTTTGTTTACTGCAGTTACAATACAATACGATACTACTTTAACCAATGGTTTGACAGTGTTTATAAAATTAAAACAAGCTAAGAATCAAACTTTCACACTGTCAGCTGATGGGACTAATAATGAAGGATTGTTTGGGATAGAGGGTAGTGTTAGCTACGATCATAGGAATATTTTTAAAGGTGCTGAAAGGCTTTCTATATCAATCACAGGAGGAGTAGAAACCCAGCTATTGGTAACAGGAGATAGAGAGAATCCTACAAGTAACAATTCGGAATTATTTAACACTAAAGAATTTGGGCCAAAAGTTTCATTAATTCTACCAAAATATTTATTCATTAATAATTTAAAGATTTTAAAAGATCACGCCAATGCTAAAACAGAATTTACGGCTACATTAAATTACCAGAGAAGGCCTGACTTTACAAGGTCAATACAAGAGCTTTCATTTGGTTGGATTTTTAGAGAGAAAGGTCCAATGACATGGCACATAAATCCCTTGTTGATCAGTGCAGTAGATATTACTAAAAAGGCTGAATTTGAACAACAGATTATAGATTTAGATGATCAATTCATTGCTGCAAGTTTTCAGGATCATATTATAGCAGGTGGTTTATTTTCATTTGAATATAATGGTCAGAATGATAGAAAGGCAATTAATTTTTTCTACATGAAAGCAACATTTGAATCTGGTGGCGGGTTGCTTTACAGGTTTCATCAAGCTATTAATAAACCATTTGATAATTCTGCTACCAATAGCTATAACTTATTAGGGATAAGATATGCACATTTCCAAAAATTATCAATGGATTTTCGTTATTATGTTCCTCTTGGAGAGAAGAGTAAATTAGTATATAGATTAGCAGGCGGTATTGGAATTCCAAGAGAAAATTTAAGAGAAGCATTGCCTTTTGAAAAAAGCTTCTTTTCTGGTGGTGCTAATGGAATGAGGGCTTGGAGAGCCAGGTCTTTAGGTCCTGGTAGTTTTTTAGATGATGATAATAGCTATGATAAAATTGGTGACATACAGATTGAAGCTAATTTTGAAGCTCGTTTTCCTCTAATTAGCTGGATAGAGGGTGCACTTTTTGTTGATGCTGGAAATATATGGTTGTTAAATGAAGACCCTTTAAGGCCTGGAGGTAAATTTAAGAAAGATCAATTTATTTCTGAAATTGCAATTGGTTCTGGATTTGGATTAAGAATGGATTTTGACTTTTTTATTGTTAGAATGGATCTTGCTATTCCTATTAAGAATCCATCAGTTCCAGTTAGTAATTTGAACAGAGTAAATGGAAGATGGATATTTCAAGGTGATTTTTCTGAAAGAAAAGAATATCATCAGTTACAATTTAACTTAGGAATAGGATATCCTTTCTAATCATTTTAATTACCAAAACCCATGATTATTTTATAAATTTGCCGTTTAAAATTTAAAAACATTAAGATGTCAGCAACAAAAACAGGATCTCGAACCACTGAATTACTTGGTGATCAGGCAGAAAGCTATTTAAATCATAAATGTTCAACTATAGATAAAGGATTACTTCATCTGCCAGGTCCAGATTTTGTAGACAATAGTTTTGCAGTTTCAAACCGTTCGAATCAGGTTTTAAAAAGCTTACAAGCTATATATGATCAAGGTAGATTAGGTGGGACTGGATATGTGTCTATTCTTCCTGTTGATCAAGGTATTGAACATTCTGGAGGTGCTTCTTTTGCACCTAATCCAATTTATTTTGACCCAGAAAACATCGTTAAATTAGCCATTGAAGGTGGATGTAATGCTGTTGCATCTACATTTGGAGTATTATCTGCAGTAAGCCGAAAATATGCACATAAAATTCCTTTTATCGTAAAGCTGAATCATAATGAGTTACTTACGTACCCTAATACTTTCGATCAGATCATGTTTGGTAGTGTAGATGAAGCATGGAATATGGGTGCAACTGCTGTTGGTGCAACTATTTACTTTGGATCTGAAGAGTCTAATCGTCAGATTATTGAAGTAGCTCAGGCTTTTGAAAGAGCGCATGAATTGGGTATGGCTACTGTACTTTGGTGCTATTTAAGAAACAGTGATTTCAAGAAAGATGGTACTGATTATCATGTGGCAACTGATATTACAGCTCAGGCTAATCATTTAGGTGTCACTATCCAAGCAGATATTATCAAGCAAAAATTGCCAGAAACAAATGGCGGTTATAATGCTATTAATTTTGGTAAAACTCACAATAAAGTATACGATGAATTGACATCAGACCATCCGATAGACCTTTGTAGGTATCAGGTGGCTAATTGTTATATGGGTAGGGCTGGTTTAATTAATTCTGGCGGTGCTTCTACTGGAAGTGGTTCTTCTGACCTTATTCAGGCAGTAACTACTGCAGTTATAAATAAGAGAGCTGGTGGTCATGGGCTTATTTCTGGAAGAAAAGCATTCCAAAAGCCAATGGGTGAAGGTGTAGAGTTGTTAAATGCTATACAGGACGTATATCTTGATTCATCAATTGATGTAGCTTAATTTAACTGTTTGTTTTCATGTTCATTATTGATTAATTTTAATCTGTAATTATTTTTCTATGAGTTGGTTTAAAAGAAGTGTAAAGGGTATTGTAACTCCTACTAAGGAGAAAAAAGAAACTCCAGATGGATTTTGGTATAAAACGCCAAGCGGAGAGATTATTGAGACAAAAGAATTAGAAGAAAATAATTATGTTACTCCTAAAGAAGGGTATCATACAAGAATTGGGTCTAAAGAATACTTTAAGATTATTTTTGATAATAATAAATACCAGACAATAGCTCCTGAACTTGAGTCTGATGACCCTCTTGAATTCAAGGATACTAAGAAATATGTTGATCGATTAGTTGCAACTAAAAAGAAAACGGGTTTAAAAGATGCTATTGAGGCTGCTTTTGGTAAAACAAATGGTCAACCATTAGTTGTAGCTTGTATGGATTTTGGGTTTATTGGAGGATCAATGGGGTCTGTAGTAGGGGAGAAAATTTCTAAGGCAATAGATGTTGCTATAAAGAAAAAGTGTCCTTTTATGCTCATTACTAAATCTGGTGGTGCAAGAATGATGGAAGCAGGTTTTTCTTTAATGCAGATGGCTAAAACCTCAGCAAAACTTACTCAGCTTTCAGCTGCTGAGCAGCCCTATATAGCTTATTTAACAGATCCAACTACTGGTGGTGTTACCGCATCTTTTGCCATGCTTGGCGATATTAACATTGCAGAACCAGGTGCGCTTATTGGTTTTGCTGGACCTAGAGTTATTAAAGAAACTATTGGTAAAGATTTACCAGAAGGATTTCAGACTAGCGAATTTCTACTGGAAAAAGGCTTTTTGGATTTTATTGTCGATAGGAGGGAGTTGAAAGACAAGTTAGAGCAAATCATACGTCTTTTTAAAGGATAATTACCAATTTTATTTTTTTATTTCTATTTGTTTTATGATTCCATAAAACACTAATTTTTTATTGAAATAAGTGAAGAAATCATTAACTTTGAAATACAAAGTATATTTCATGGAAAATAAAGAACAATTAAATCAATTAAGTGATATAAAAAAAATGATGGATAAAGCATCCAGATTTTCAAGCATAAGCAGCTGGTCTGTTATTCTAGCTGGAATCTTTGCTTTACTTGGCGCTTTTTTAATTTATTCAGACCTAGAGTTTTTTTTAGATGATGGTAAGCTAATTAGTTATAGTGACCTTATTAAGGGAGATTCAGGAGAGGATTTAACTAGAAAAATAAAATTTTTATTAGTAATAGGGACGTTGATCTTTTTAAGTTCTATAGTCGTTTGTTATCTATTAAGTGCTAGAAAAGTAAAGCTGGAAAATGTTGAATTTTGGAACCCTACATTTAAAAGAGCAGTTTGGGCATTATTTCTTCCTTTATTAGCTGGAGGCGTTTTTTCTTTAATCTTAATTTATCATAATGCTATTGGAATGGTCGCCCCTACGACATTGGTGTTTTATGGCCTTGGCCTTATAAATGCAAGTAAATATACATTTGGTGAAGTAGAAGTTTTAGGATATGTTGAACTTATTCTAGGGCTAATTTCTTCTTATTTTATGGGAATGGGCTTATTGTTTTGGGCTATTGGGTTTGGGCTATGTCATATTGTTTTTGGAATAGTGTTGTATGTAAAACATGATAGAAAAGTGTAAGTATTGGAAGGGTATGATCAATTAAATAAAGCATTTGATAGTAGGGTAAGAATGGGGGTGATGTCTGTTCTTATTGTCAACTCCTGGGTAAGCTATAAGGACCTTAAATCTTTATTGGAGCTTACAGATGGGAATTTAGCAAGTCATATCAATGCTTTGGAAAAATTGCATTATATTGAGATAAAAAAGCAATTTATTGCAAAAAAGCCGTTGACAACATATAGAATTACAAAAACAGGTAGAAAGGCATTTGAGGAACATATTAATGGTCTTGAAAAATTAATCAAGGGACCTAACTAAAAAAATTATATTTTTGTTGCATTCAAGAATAAAAACAAATCATGAAAAAAATAGTATTAAAATTATTTATTATTCCTCTTTTAGCGATGCTAATTGTAGCATGTGAAGAAGAAAGTCCTAAAAGTGATACTGAACCTCAAGATGTTGATCAAGAATCTAATAAAGAACAACAGGCTTTAATAACTAATGATAATAGGGTAAGTATGGTGCCTACACCTAATGAATTATTTGATATTATTAAAGAAGTTAATGTATCATATGATGAACAGATTTTAAATAGTCCTGATAATATAGATAATTATACAGATAAAAAATCACAGTCCTTAAATTTTGGGATATATACTGCAGATCTTGCATTTGCAGCTAGTTTTGGTAACCCAACTGAATCAGCAAAATATTTTACTGTTATTAAAGACATGGGTGACCGACTCAATATTAACAATGCTTTAGATCAGACTGTTTTTGATCAGATTGATAAAAGTATTCAAGAAAATAATAATAATGAATTGTTTAAATTATCAAATGATACTTATTATGATGCTTATACATATTTAAAAGAAAATGAGCGTGGCCCATCTTTGGCATTAATTGTGCTAGGTGGTTGGGTAGAAAGCTTGTATATAATGACTCAACTTGGAAAGTATGAAGAAGGCAGTGTTTTAGTTTCAAGAATTATAGATCAAAAATATACTTTAGAAAATTTATATGATTTCATGCAGGAGTATGAAAGTGCAGATATAGATGTGCTTGAAATGATGGCAACTCTTCAGCCTATAGATGAAGTTTTTTTAAATCTCGAGGAGTTATTAGGTGATGAATTTTCAAATACCAATGAAAAAGATGTTAATTTAATGGATGGTGGACCTGATTTTTCAATGACTGAAGATCAGTATAACCATTTGAAAAATGCGGTAAACGAATTAAGAACAAAAATTGTTGAATCTGATTTTTAAATACAATTATGATAAAGTTAATTAAACCCTTTTTATTATTTTTTATACCATTAACCCCCTTATTTATACATGCTCAGGACTGTCATCATGTAGTGAAATATTGTGATCATAGTAATAGGGAAGGTTATGTGTTCAATATGCAGAGTTCATCTGGAGCATTTATTCAAGGTGATACTGCAGAAGTATCAATTATTGTTTATAAAGGAATGGAATATAAGATTTCTTTTTGTTCCCCTTCAAATCCTGAATTGAATGGTAATTTCCAATTTAAGATAGTTGAACTAATTACTAAAGGGAAATGGGTGGAAACTACTACATATACCAATGAAATAGAATATGATGAATATGGCTATGAAATTGGTGAGCAAAAGGTGCCGCATACAATTAAAAAGCGTGTTTATGAAAAACAACCTGTCGTAAGATTTGATAATTCAGAACATGAAAATGCTCAGGATTTTGTTTTCCAATCTAATAAAACAAGAAAATTGGTAGTAAAGGTATATATACCAGAAGTCCCTTCTGAAGAATATGATATGAGCGGAGAAACTTACAGTTGTGTAGGTTTACTAATAGAGCATCAAAAAGGTGTTAAAACCGGTTTTGGTAGATAATTCTTAATTATTTGAAAGCCCTGCCAAGCAGGGCTTTTTTCTTTATAATGATGAAGGATCTTATTATAGAAAAAAAAAACATTGTTATAGTATCCCATAAAAATCCTGATGGTGATGCTATAGGTTCATCTTTGGCATTATTACATTATTTAAATAAAATTGGAATTGAAGCCAAGGTTGTTCTTCCAGATGAATTTCCTGAATTTTATAATTGGATGTATGGGTCGGATGCAATTGTTATTGCAGAAAAGTCTTGGAAGGTTGCTAGTGACTTAATAGATAATGCAGATCTAATATTTTGTCTTGATTTTAATGACCTTCACAGAGTTGGTAACTTACAAGAAAAAATTAGAGAATCTGATGCAGTTAAAATTATGATAGATCATCATCAGCATCCTAAAGATTTTGCAGACCATATGATCTCTAGAGTTGATAGTTGCTCAACAGCCCAGCTGATCTATGAGTTTATTGAATCCAATAATGATCGTGATTTAATAGATGCTACAATAGCAGAAGGGATTTATACAGGTATAATTACAGATAGTGGGTCATTTAAATATTCAAATGTTGAATCAAAAACGCATTTAATTGCAGCTCATTTAATTGAAGTAGGTTTAGATCACACCAAAATCCATGAAAATATATATGACCAGAATTATCTATCTAGGTTACATCTTATGGGATATGCATTAAATAAGATTGAGCTTGTCAAAAATATACCAGTTGCATTTATAGCATTAAGTATAAAAGAATTGAATAAGTTTAATTTTTCTAAAGGTGCTACTGAAGGATTAGTTAATTACTGTTTATCAATTAAAGGCGTGCAGATTGCAGCTTTTATAAGGGAAGACCATGGTATAGTTAAAATGTCCTTTAGGTCAAAAGGAGATGTTAAGGTTAATGAATTTGCATCTAAATATTTTGAAGGGGGAGGTCATATTAATGCTGCAGGAGGTAAAAGTACTTTGCCATTTAATGATGTTGTTGAAAAATTTAAAAAAAATATTATTGAATATTTAGCTTGAAAATTAACTTACTTTATATACTTCTTTTAGTTCTTTGTTCTTGTGAAAATGAGAAAGTCAATACAGATATAGATCATTATAATGTTCCTGATCATCCAAGGGTAGAAAATTCATCTGAAAGTTCAATTGTTATGAACCAGCTATGGATTAAGAATGAATTGTTTTATATAGAAAAATACTGTCAGAGACATCAATTACCTGTAATTAAGACGGATACAGAAATTAGTTATTTTGTTTATCACAATGAAAATGGAACATATGCTAAACCTGGTAATTTAGTAACTATAGATTATGAAGTAAGATTATTAGATGCTGATACTACCTTGTGTTATACTTCTAAAGAAAGTGGCCCTATTCAGTTTGTCGTAGAGATGGATAATATCGAATCTGGAATACATGAAGCCATTACTTACATGAGTTCAGGAGATAAAGCATTTGTAATTCTACCTCACTTTTTAGCTCATGGATTAATTGGTAATATGGATAAGGTCCCTCCATTATCTCCATTATTATACAATATTACTTTGCTTGATGTTCAGGAAAATTAATTATTTAATATATGTTTCCTTTTTTTTCATAGTAGGATGTAATAGTTCTGAGAATCCATTGTTTTATACAACTGAAAATGGATTGAAATATGAATACCATGAGATTATTACAGATGGGAAAAAGCCACAAATCGGTGATTTTTTAAATATGTACATGGAACTGAAGTCTCTTAATGACACTATTTACTATTCGTCTTTAAATAATAGACAATTTGGAATAGAATCTTTTAGATTAAAGGGTTCTAATATAAAGGGAGGTGTTCATGAAGGATTTCTGTCAATTATGGAAGGGGATAGCGTAACTTTTTATATTAATTCAGTAGATTTTTTCAAATACTACTCAAATTCAATTCCTCCAATATATATTAATAAGAATGAAGAAATTAAATTAACAATTAGGTTAATAAATATCAAAGATTCTATTGCTCAAATTGAATTTAAAAAGGAACAGCTATTAAAATTAGCGATGAAAGAAGAATATATCATTGAAGAAGTCTTAGAAAAATGGAATCATAATTACGATACTATTTTAAAATATGGAGATGTGTTTATTGCTAAATTAAATTCTATGAGCCAAAATCAAATTGATATAAATGAAAGTGTTAAGGTTCATTATGCAATTAAATTACATAATGAGGATAGCATATACTCAAATTTTTTAGCTGAACCTCATGAATTTGACATGAATTCTGAAGGGCAAATGTTGCCAGGGTTTAAATATATTATTCAGCAATTAAAACATGGAGATCATGTTATGGCTTTAGTGCCTTCTTACTTATGTTTTGGTAATAAAGGAAGTGTAGATGAGAAAGTGCCTCCTTATTCTCCTTTAATTTTTGAGATAATGGTTTTAGAGTAGTTGAATAAATGGCTAATTAATAGACAAAATCAAATTCGTCAATAGCAATCAGCTCAATATCTAAATCAATAATCTTAGCTAATAATTTACCTTCCTCTTCTAAGTCAGGATCATCTGACTCATAATACCATTTAACATTGATTTTATTGCCATTTGAATTTATTTCTTCAAACTTTTTAAATATTTCATAGATCAATTTTGAAGATGTTGTATTGAAATACTCAAGCTTAACTTCAATAGCTGTTTCTTTACTAGGGTTGTTTTTATATTGATCCAACCAATTAAAAATAGGGTTATATATCTCCAATGCATTCTCTGGAAGAGATCTGCCCCAGATTTGTAAGTTGCCATTAGGATTGAATGAGATACTAGGGGATTTCCAGTTTCCTTTTATTTCAAGTATTTCCATTGATTTGTGTGTTTATTTAAACAATACAATATAATTAAATCCTTCCAAAGATAAAAATTGTAGGTTTCTTATTTAGGTTAGGACTATTTACTTTCCAACTTTTTATATTTTTTGTTTTTATAAACTGATTTTTAGTGCTAATATTTGATGCAATACATAATAATAAATTATCAGGGCAGAAGTTTATAATATCTTCTAGTAGATGGTTGTTTCTAAAAGGGGTTTCCATGAATAGTTGTGCGCCATTATCTTTGGATTTAATGGCTAAAGATTTGATTTTTTTAACCCTTTCTTCTCTATTTTTTGGTAAATAGCCATGAAAAGTAAATTGTTGACCATTCAGACCGCTACTCATTAATGCCATAAAAATAGAACTAGGTCCTATTAATGGAATTACCATTATATTTTCTCTATGTGCAATATTAGCTATACTAGAGCCTGGATCAGCTATTCCTGGACAACCAGCTTCACTTAGTACTCCCACATTTTCTCCATTCCTGCAAGGGTTAAGAAACTCATTGAGTTCATTAGGGCTAGTGTGTTTATTTAATACATAAAATTCACAGTTGTCTATCTCGAATTCTTTATTTATTTGTCTAAGGAATCTTCGAGCAGATTTAATGTTTTCTACTATAAAATATTTTATATTAAGAACAATTTTTAACGAAGATGGAGGGATATCATGAAAGGAATCTTCTTTTATTTCTCCAATTGTTATTGGTATCATATATAGTTTACCCTTTTCCATTAGATCTTATTTTTTCAATAATTGAATTGCATGCTTTATCTAACATTTGATACACTTTTTCAAACCCATCATCACCCCCATAATAAGGGTCTGGAACAGATCTATTTTCTTTGGGGTAAATTTCGTTTAGGATCAACTTCACTTTTATTAAATTATCTGGGTCTGTGGTCATCTTAGTGACATCATTGTAGTTAGATGTGTCCATGACGTAGATTAAATCAAATTCATTAAAGTCATTGTTGTTAAATTGACGTGCTCTTTGCTTTGTTATATCAATCCCATGTATTGAAGCTGTATCTATACTCCTTGGGTCAGGTAGTTCTCCTGAATGCCAGGATCCAGTTCCTGCAGAGTCAACAGAAGCAGATAAATTATTGGAATTGATTTTATTTTCAAGTATACCATGAGCCAAAGGAGACCTGCAAATGTTGCCTAAACAAACCATTAAGATTTTCATGGTTTAAAATTAATGAAATCTGCATTTATTTATAATGTTCTCTTTTTAATTTTGAGGATCTACTATTTGATAGAGATCTTCACTTTCAATATAACTGTAAAAAGTCTCATCTAGCTCATAATAAGTTTCTCCATTTATGTTTTTTTCTTTACAATCGTCAGGTAATTCGTCAACTTTGGCTCCTAATGGAGGTTGAAAAACTTCATACTCATTTGTTTTAGGAACTAGTGCATAATAAGTTCCATAATAATAATGGTATTTTCTATTTCTTATTGTAAAATGATAACAATTGATAGGCAGTGTTTTAATTCTAATTCCAACTACAGGTCTAAAAACAATAAATTTTTTCTTGTAAGGCCTGTACCATATTCCATTATGAAAATGATAATTGACTCCTCTGAATGCTATTAAGTTTCCATTATGTGGCCTTACGTTAATGATGGTGCCGCATCTAGGTAGATTACTATATCTATAGGGTCTATTTAAATGCTTGTGATGATGTGCGTGATACTTTTTGTGTTTAACATTTGTATTGTGATGAACTTTTTTCTTTTTTAATTTTACTTTCTGTGCATTAGTAAAATTTGAAATACAGATACAAGCCAAAATGATCAAGCTAGTTCTAAATAAATTCCTTTTTTTCATAATTTCTGATTTTAATACTTTGACTAAACCTTTTTTGAAAAGTTTAATTTTTATAGGAAGAAATAGGTTGAACTAAGTAAATAGAAGGATGAAACTAATTAATTAGTATTTGAATTTCTATTTCAATATCATTTCTTAACTTGTAGGTGCTATGGCATATTTGATCCATTATGTTAATATATTCTTGTTTATTTTTATTGCCGATATTTCTTTATATACGCAAAATTGTAATTCTAACGAGTTTGAATTTCAGTTAATACTAAACCCAGATAATTATCCTCAAGAATCTAGCTGGGAGTTGTTTCAAAATGATAGCTTAATTCATGCTGGTGACACGAATGATATTTCTGTATGCTTGGATTCTAATTATTGTTATTCTTTTGTAATTCACGATTCTTATGGAGATGGTATTTGTTGTGGTTATGGTATAGGGTCTTATCATCTTTTAGTAGATGGAGATACTCTCAGGTCTGGAGGAGAGTTCTCTAACCATGAGGAAACATCCTTTAATTGTCCGCCTGGCTATTATTGTAATCAGGCAATTCCTGTCAATGAAGGTTCTTATTTGGCTAATCCTATTGATGCTTGGTTTACTTTCTCTCCCGATTCAACAGGTATATACCAAATAAGTACATGTGGTATGAATTTCTGTGATACAAAAATTTGGGTATACGATACATGTTTGTACAAAATAGATACTTCAAATACAGGTACATTATTTTATAACGATGACAATGATAGCTGTTTCATTGAAGCAGAATTGAATGGAATTATGATTACAGGAGAAAACTATTTAATTAGAATAGGAGATAAAAATAATTCTTGTAATGATTCGGTTCAATGGAGCATTAATTATTATTCTCCTATATATGGGTGTATGGACTCTAATTCTTGTAATTATAATCCTTTGGCTACAATTTCAGATACATGTTATGCTCATGGTGACACCTTATGTCCACAACCAGATCTGTGGCTGTTGGAAAATGAATTAGTAAATAGCATGCAGATTGATGCATTGCTCAATACTGATCCATGTACCATAAATGAAGGTTGTTTAAATGGTTTTGGAAAAAGAGATGTCTTGAGGTTTACAACTTGGATCAAAAATATTGGAAATTCAGATTATTATATTGGTTCTCCTTCGTCATATCCTAGTCAATTTGATTATGACAATTGTCATCAACATTATCATTATGCTGGATATGCAAGATATGATTTATATGATGATCAGGGGAATCAATTACCTGTAGGTTTTAAAAATGGATTTTGCGTAATGGATCTTGAATGCATAGATGGAGGTGATCAAAAATATGGTTGTTCAAACATGGGTATTTCTGCACAATGTGGGGATATATATGGGGCATATTTAGATTGTCAGTGGATTGATGTTACTGGACTTGATACTGGAATTTATACTTTGGTTACCAAGGTAAACTGGGATGGATCTCCAGATGCATTGGGGAATTATGAGCTTACTTATTCAAACAATTTTGCTCAAGCTTGTTTTTATTTAGACAGAGATCCTAATGGCAATGTGTCATTTACTTTGGATACTAATTGTGTTCCATACACAGATTGTGCTGGTATTACTTATGGTAATACTTTAGTAGACTGTAATGGAGTGTGTGGTGGTACTGCAATTATGGGGGATCTTAATAATAATAATGTTGAAGATCAAAATGATGCAGCTCAGTATATATCTGAGATTTTAGGGAATAGTATAGTGCCTAATTCTTGTAATGACCTAAATAATGATGGTGCAATTACGGTTTATGATGCTTCATTAATCAATAGCTGTGTGCTGTATGGTTTGTCTCACGATCATTCTGGTGGCGCTTTTCATGACCATTGTTTATTCCCATTTGGTGTTAAGGATATTTATGATACTGTTTATTTAACACTTTTAGGAGTCAATTATGCTGATCAATATGTAGACGTAGGAATTAAATCTAGCAATGAAGACATAACTGCCTATGAATTTAAAGTTAGTGGCTTGTCAATCCTAAATGTAGATAATATGATTGATGTTAATGATTATCCAATTCAACCAGATTTTTCAATTGGTGGTTCAAAAGTAATAGGTATCTCTTACGAGGATTCATCGATAAATAGGATGAATAACTATCAACATTTATGTAGAATCAATTATTTTGATCTTGATGGAAATGATATTTGTATAGATAGTATTATTGATATAGTTAATATCAATCATCATACTACTACTACTATTATTGAAAATGGTTGTTTAAATGTTACTTCTGATTCCGACATTCCACCTAAACAACCTGAATTTAAAATAATCCCTAACCCTTCTTCAGATATTATTGATGTCTGTTATAACTTGTGCAATAAACAGAATCTATTCATTCAGCTTCAAAACTCAATAGGGGAGATTGTGTATTCAAAAAAAATCTATAATGCAAATAAGGGTAAGTTAAATCTTGATATTTCAGATTTTCCAACAGGAATATACATGGTAAATTTCCAAGGTCTTAATGAAGTTAAGACTTTGAAGTTGATTAAAAATTAATTCAATTAATGAATGCTTAATTTTTTCTCTAGGTCCACTAAGTAAGCTCTAAAGTTCTTATCAGTTTCAGCTAAATTGTTAACTGTTCTACAAGCGTGAAGCACAGTAGCATGATCTTTTCCTCCGCAATGCATTCCGATATTTGCCAAAGAAGATTTGGTCATTTTTTTAGAAAAATACATAGCAATCTGTCGAGCCTGTACAACCTCTCTTTTTCGAGTTTTTGATTTCATTAGCTCAATTGGAAGGTCAAAGTAATCACATACCACTTTTTGAATGTATTCAATAGATACTTCGCGGGCTGTATTTTTCACAAACTTATCGATCATCTGTTTTGCAAGATCTAATGTGATAGACTTCTTGTTTAATGATGATTGAGCAATTAATGAGATCAGTGCACCTTCTAATTCACGTATATTAGAAGATATACTATATGCTAAGTATTCAACTACTTCTTTAGGAAGCTCAATTCCGTCAGCATACATTTTTTTCTGTAGTATAGCAATTCTAGTTTCAAGGTCAGCTATTTGAAGATCGGCAGAAAGTCCCCATTTAAATCTAGATAATAACCTTTGTTCCATTCCCTGTAGCTCAACAGGTGCTTTATCTGAAGTTAGTACCAGTTGTTTCCCCGTTTGGTGCAAGTGGTTAAAGATGTGGAAAAATACATCTTGAGTCTTTTCTTTTCCAGAAAAGAATTGAACATCGTCTATAATCAATACATCTATCATTTGATAGAAGTGGATGAAGTCATTGGTGCTGTTGTTTTTTACAGAGTCAATGAATTGATGAGTGAATTTTTCAGAAGAAACATATAAAACAGTTTTATTTGGAAATCTGTTTTTTATGGAGATTCCAATTGCATGTGCTAAATGTGTTTTCCCTAAACCTACGCCACCATAGATTAACAATGGGTTAAAAGCTGTTCCTCCTGGTTTTTCTGCAACAGCATATCCTGCAGACCTTGCTAGTCTATTGCAATCTCCTTCAACAAAGCTATCAAAAGAATAATTGGGATTAAGATTAGAATCTACATTTACTTTTCTTAATCCAGGAATAATAAAAGGGTTTTTAATTGGATTTGAGCTAATATCAAGAGGCATAGCAACTGAAGGGTTTTTAATTGCCCTTTTGTCAGTTGTTGGAATCTTTATTGTATAAGGATTAGAATTGTCTGGATTGTTTTCCATAACAATACTGTACTCTAATTTTGCATCAGGGCCAATTTCCTTGCGAATAGTCTTTTTTAATAATTCTATATAGTGCTCTTCTAGCCATTCATAAAAGAATTGAGAAGGAACCTGGATAGTTAGTACGTTTCCTTTTAGTTTAATTGGTTTGATAGGTTCAAACCAAGTCTTGAAAGCTTGCAGTGGAACGTTGTCTTTTATAATGGACAAACAATTAAGCCACACTTTTTCCAGGGTTTTAGTCATGCTTAGCTAGTGGTGTTGATTAATATAATAAAAAACTGTGGATAAAACAACTAAATATTGTGAGAATATTTTTGTTTCAATCGCACTACAAATGTTTTAATAAAAAAGTTAAAAAAAAAGTGCTTTTGGTATTGTTTTTTTAAAAAGTTTTACTTTCCTGAGTAGTTAAATTTTGGCATAATTTTTATGCAAATTCATAGATGCCTGTAAATCAAATTTTTGACTTTTTTTGTTGTTAAATATTAAATCTATACGCCCTAGACTTAATGCACCCCACCCTGCCTGATTGATAAGAACAGGTTTCTCGTATTTATTTGTAAATATACGTGCTTTTTCAAAAAATGTATGAGTATGACCTCCTAAAATAACATCTATATTAGCAGTGTTTTTAGCGAGATTTAAATCTGATATCTTATTGGAGTTGTATTCAAAGCCAAGGTGACTTAAGCAGATTACTAATTGACATTTTTTTTCGTTTTTTAAAAGAGAAGCATATTCATTTGCAGACTGAATCGGATCCATGTATTTTGTTTCCCCATACAGTTTTTTACTAACAAGACCTTCTAATTTAATTCCAATACCAATAATGCCAATTTTAATTCCTTTTTTCTCAATTATTTTGTAAGGTGTGGTCTTGTCCGAAAGAATAGTTTTACTAAAATCGTAATTGCTACATATAAAAGGAAAGTCAGCAAATGGAAGGGCGTTATTAAAGCCGTCTAGTCCTATGTCAAAATCGTGATTTCCTAAAGTAGAAGCATCATATTTCATGTTGCTCATTAATTTAAATTCAACCTCTCCTTTGAAAAGGTTGAAATAAGGAGTGCCTTGAAAAATATCACCTGAATCTAATAATAGAAGTTCGCTATCCTTTTCTCGAATTTCATTCACTAATTTGGCTATTTTGATCATCCCTCCCTGTCCTGGATATTTATTGTCATTTATATCAAAGGGTTCGATATGGCTATGCATGTCATTGGTGTGAAGGATAGTTAATTTAATCTCATTTCTATTTTTAGTTGAATTAATGAGGTCAAAACTGTTCAATACAGTTAATCCTGCAGTTCCAGCCATTATTGTCTTTATGAATTTCCTTCTATTCTGCACGATTAATCCTTCCGTCTAATTCTGCGCTGACCTTTATATTTTGCAATTTTAAGGCAGTTATGTAATTAATGATGGCATCTCTTAATAAAACACCAGTTAATGTTGTGTTTAAAGCATCTTTCAAAAAGTCCATGTTATCTCCACCATTGGCTAAATAATCAGTGGTGATTAATTTATAGCTTTTGTGTTCGTTGTATTCTTCAACTCCAATAAATACCCTAGAGATTTTAGAGCCATTGATGTTCATTCTTATTCCACTTACGGGTACTCCAGCTTTTCTGGAATCATTTATTAATGATCTATTCTTAATATAATTAAATAGTGCTATCATTTGTTCATGTTCTAGGTCTAGAATTACAATCTCATTATCAAATGGCATCACTTCGTATATTTTACCTATAGTTATTTCTCCCTTAGGTAATGAAGTTCTAATGCCTCCATTATTTAGGACACAGAAATAGGACGTGTTATTGTTTTCTTTTATTGTGGAAATAAGTGTTAGATCAGCAATGAAATTGCCTAAAAGGCCTTCAGGACAACCAATTTCCATATTTAATTCTGAAGTATTTATTACCTCATTCATTTCTTTATCTAGTAATTCAGAGTATTCTTTTAAGTTGAATTCTGAATATTCACTTGTTGACAAGTTGTTGTTGATCTTGTAGTTATTTGATGAATAGTCTATTAATTTGTAACTTTCAGTACATTGAATAAATGTCAATGCTGTTGAAAAAAAAACAATTATGATATGTCTTGCCTTAAAATTCTTCAATGAGTCTCAAAAATAACCAAATATGTACAAATTTGATGTCAATTTAAGAGTTAGATATTCAGAAACTGACAGAATGGGGTATTGCTATTATGGTAATTATGCTCATTTTTTTGAAGTTGCAAGAGTAGAAGCATTAAGGAATCTTGGTTTTCCCTATAAAAAGATGGAAAATGAAGGCATTCTTTTGCCAGTAATAGAATATAATATAAAATATTTAAAACCCGCATACTACGATGATTTGCTAACAATTAGCACTTATATTACACAAATACCATCTGCTAGAATAAAATTTGACTATGAAACTTATAATGAAAAGAAGGAAAAGATTAATTTTGCATCTACATCATTAGTGTTTGTTAATAAAACCAATGGGAAACCCTTAAAGGGTCCCGATCAATTAATTGAACAATTGAAAGCTTATATAAAATGAAAATAAAAGTATTTCTTACCTCTTTACTAATTTCTTCAGCCATTTTTGTTAATGGCCAGTCATTCAAGTCATTATTTAATGAATCCATTGGGTTTCTAGAAGTAAATGATTATGAAAGTGCATTGCCAATTTTATTGGAGATGTTGGAGATTCAACCTAATAATGCCAATACCAATTTTTCTATTGGTAATTGCTACATGAACTCTTCTTATGAAAAACCTAAAGCCATTCCTTATTTTGAGAAGGCTCAGGAAAATATGACCATTGATTATATTGTTGGGTCTCCACGTGAAAAAAAGGCTCCATTAGATGTTATTCAATTGTTAGGATTGGCTTATCATTATAATTATGAGTTTGATAAGGCCATTGAAAGATTTGAGTTTTACAAACAATTTTTAAATGAAAAAAATCTTGAAGATATAAGGTCATTAAATAGACTACTTAGAATGTCAAAGTTTGCTTTTGAGCAAAAGAACAACCCCAAAGACTTTACAATTACTGCTGTAGCTGAATTAAATACGGAATTTCCAGAGTATAGGCCAAAGCTGAATGCAGAAGAAAATGTAATGTTTTTTACTTCAAGAAGAAGTGGTGGGTATAATGTTGAAAAGGATGATGATGGGAAATATTTCGAGGATATATTCATGTCAGTAAAACATCATGGAATATGGGGTGATCCATTCTTAATTCAAGATAAAATTAATACTCAAGGTCATGATGCATGCTTGTATCTATCACCTGATGGAGAATTCATGTATATTTATAGATATGATACTGGAGATGAAAGTGGTGGGATTTATCAAGTTCAAAAAGAAGGAGATAATTGGGGAGAGCTCGTAATGTTAGAATCTTCAATTAATTCGGAAGCTTGGGAAACCGATGCTAGTTTAGATACTTATGGTAAAATTATATTTTTCACAAGTGATAGAGATGGTGGTTACGGTGGAAGAGATATTTGGATGATGAAAAAGTTGCCAAATGGTGAATGGGCAGAGGCTCAAAATCTCGGAGAAAATGTAAATACAGTATTTGATGAAGAAGGACCTTATCTGCATCCAGATGGTAAAACATTGTATTTTTCTTCACAAGGGCATCAAACCATGGGTGGACACGATTTCTTTAAATCTAATTTAAATGCTGATGGTGTTTTTTCTGCACCTGAAAATTTAGGATACCCTTTAAATACTGTAGAAAATGATCTTTATTTCTTTCCATCAGTGTCAGGAACAAAAGCCTATTTTTCTTCTTTTAGAGAAGGCGGTAAGGGGGATCAGGATATATATGTTATGAACTTAAGTGAAGAAGAAGAAAAAGATTTAGCTGTATATAAAGGAGTTGTAAAAGATACAGTAGGTAATGTTGTCAAGGACCTAGTGATCTCAATTTTTGAAGAAAATGATGGTTCGAAATTCGGAATATATAGACCTAATGAAATTACAGGAAGGTTTTTATTCATTTTACAAGCAGGTCATGATTATGAAATTTTATATCAGCTAGGTAAATTAACTACTAAAGATATTGTTAATGTACCTGATCAAACTGAAGGAGTTATTGATTATACTAAGGTTGTAACTGTAGAAAGTGATACAATTACATTATCTGCTGGTAAAGTAGTTGATGGAGATATTATTGCTATTGCTTTACTTGATGAAATAGAAAATATTGAAGTCACAAGTATAGATCTTTCTGATACAACAGATGTTACTGATAACACAGATGTTACTGATAACACAGATGTTACTGATAACACAGATGTTACTGATAATACAGATGTTACTGATAACACAGATGCTACAGATAATACAGATGTAACTGAAATAAGTGCTGAATCTCTGCCAACTTTGTATTTTGTTTATGAAAGAACAAGGTTAGTAGAATCTTCTAAATCTGATTTGCAAAAAGTGTATCAATTCTTGAAGAAAAATCCATCAGCCAAAATTAAAATTATAGGACATACAGATAGTAATGGTGAAAATGATTACAATGATAGGTTCTCTAAATTAAGAGCTAATTCAATCAAGAGTATCTTAAATAAAAAAGGAATTTCTAATAGTAGAATGGAAACTATAGGACTAGGAGAATCAAAACCAAAAGCTTCAAATGTGAATACTGATGGCACCGATAATCCTGAAGGTAGACAGCAAAATAGAAGGGTTGAATTCGAAATTGTTAAATAAGTAATGCTCAAAAAGCTTTTTGTACAAAATTATGCACTTATTGAAAGCCTGGAGATTGATTTTTCTTCAGGCTTTTCTGTAATCACAGGTGAAACAGGCTCAGGAAAATCCATCTTATTAGGAGCTTTGTCATTAATCCTTGGTGATAGGGCAGATCATAAAGTATTGTTTAATAAAGATCGTAAATGCATTATAGAAGGATTTTTTGCTACTAATGATATTTTAGATTCATTTTTAAATAAAAATGACATAGATGTCGAAAATGAATTAATTATTAGAAGAGAAGTTGCTTCAAATGGTAAGTCAAGAGCATTTATCAATGATTCTCCAGTTAAGCTGGGGTTATTAAGGAATATTGGTTCTCTACTAATTGACGTTCATGGACAACATGAAAATTTACTATTGGGACAGTTAGAATATCAATATTTGTTTTTAGATAGTGCTGCAAATACTTTGGATTTATACAATGAATATTACCAATCATATTTAATTTTTGAAGAGACTAAAAAGAAACTAAATCAATTATTAGTTAGGGAAGATGAGATGATTAATAAGATTGATTATATCAATTTTCAGATTAATGAATTAAATAAATACCCTTTTGAAAACTGGGATGAAAAGTCTATAAATGAAGAATATAATTTGCTCTCTAATTTTGATGAGGTAAAACAATTGTTCGCTAAGGTTAATGAACTTTCAGAGGGATCGAATTCTATTATGAATAAATTGAATGATCTTAATGAATTATTAGGAGAGATTGTTCATTCTATTCCTGAGATAGGAGACTATCAAAACAGGATGAATAGTATTTGTATTGAAATGGAAGACCTTTTATTAGGACTGGGTAAAAAAGATCCTTCTTTTAATGAGGACCCAATTCGTTTAGAAGAATTAAATAATCAGATTATGATTATGAATTCATTAATGAAGAAATTTAATGTTGTTGATCTAAATCAATTAAAAAATAAAAAAGAAGAACTTGTTATAAGCCTTTCCGAATTTGAGAATATATCCAATGAAAAAGAGATGCTCCAAAATAAAGTGGAGGAGTCTAAAAATAGTTGCTTGAAGAAAGGCAGCGTTTTATATAATGCTAGAATAAAAAAGGTGAAGATTATAGAAAAACATATTGATTCAATTTTGGCTAGACTTTCGATGCCTAATGCAAGTCTTAAATTAGACCTAAAGAATGGTCAGAATATACATCAATATGGAATTGAGCAGCTAGGGATTTATATTTCGACAAATAAAGGAGATAAATATCATCTAATTAATGATGTTGCTTCTGGTGGAGAATTATCAAGAATTTTACTGTCTATGAAAACCTTGCTTTCTAATGAAAAAGCAATTCCTACAATGATTTTTGATGAGATTGATTCTGGTGTTAGTGGAAAAGTAGCCAATGAAATAGGAATTATTCTCAAGGAATTATCTTTAACTTCTCAAGTAATATGTATTACCCACTTGCCACAAGTTGCAGCAATTGGATCTTATCATTATCATGTAATTAAGGAAACAGATGAAAACAGAACTTACACAAAGATCAGATTACTTAAAAAAGAGGATAGATTGTTTGAAATAGCAAGTATGCTTGGAGGAGAGAAGCCAGGAAAGGCCGCTATAGATAATGCATCAGAATTATTGAATTGATCATCTGTTATCGATCTCTTCAACATCTGGATATTTATTAGGATTCCATTTAAATACAGAAGCATTTATTTCAGTATTAGGCGTTAAGCTTTTTATACTGAATTTCATAGTCATTCCATCTTTTGTTTTAATGGCTGCACTTTCTATTTGTTTTTTTGTTTCATTCACTCTTAGGATGATTGTATGGTATTTACTTTCCTTTGTATTGACTGGATATAATTTAATTTGATGAATAAGCCCATCGTCTTCTTTATTACCATCAATGTATTTTATTTTGAAGTTGTTTTCCCAAATAGTCATGATCTCTGATGGGTTTATTCCTTCAGAAAGATCTTCTATGTCATCTATGTAGCATTCATTATCACTATTCATGTAGGTCCATACAGATTCTCCATCTGAGATTACTTCACGATCATCAGTTTCGTAATAAAAGTTATTACTTTCTGTATAAGCCGTTCCAGACTGGGTTTCATTGATCTCTGGACTTTTAATATTAAGATCGAATTTTATTTTCATGTTGGTGTATGATTTTGTTTCATCACCTATCATAGTTAGTATGTCAACGCCTTTTTGGTCATTTTCCTGACTAAAAAATGGGTAGCTAATTAAATTTAAAATGAATATAATAAGTAGATTTTTCATAATGATAAGTTTATAATTTCCCTTGTGACCTTAGGTCTTCCAAAAACTGTTCCAAAGATAGAATATCAGAAACAAGTACTTCTCTAGCTTTACTCCCTCTGTGAGGTCCTATTATACCAGTCGCCTCTAGTTGATCAATTATTCTTCCTGCTCGATTATATCCCAATTTAAGTTTTCTTTGGAGTAATGAAGCTGACCCTTGTTGATGATTAACTATTACTTCAGCAGCTTGTTCAAATAATGAATCAAGGTCATCATCAATTTCTCTGACCTCATTAGCTTCATCTATATATTCAGGTAGGAGTAATGCATCTGGGTATCCTTTTTGAGATCCTATAAATTCATTGATTTTATCAACTTCAGGAGTATCCACAAACCCACATTGCAGCCTTATAATGTCGCTACCTGAAGAAAATAACATGTCACCTCTTCCAATTAGCTGATCTGCACCTCCAGAATCTAATATAGTTCTAGAGTCGATCTTGGAAGTAACCCTAAATGCTATTCTAGCAGGGAAATTAGCTTTAATGGTACCTGTGATTACGTTTACTGAAGGCCTTTGAGTAGCGATTATCAAATGAATACCTATAGCTCGAGCTAGTTGAGCTATACGTGCTACCGGACTTTCAATTTCCTTTCCAGCCGTCATGATTAAATCAGCAAATTCATCAACTACTAGTACAATATAAGGGAGGTACCTATGTCCTTTTTCAGGATTTAGCTTTCGTTTAATAAATTTTTGATTGTATTCTTTTATCGTTCTAACCGTTGCATTTTTTAGTAGCTCATACCTAGCTTCCATTTCAACACATAAGCTATTTAGAGTAGTAACCACCTTTTTAGTATCTGTAATGATGGCTTCTTCTTCATCTGGTAGCTTAGCTAAAAAGTGTCTTTCTATTTTGTTATAAATTGTTAGCTCTACTTTTTTAGGGTCAATTAAAACAAATTTAACTTGAGAGGGGTGCTTTTTAAATAATAGAGAAACCAATATAGCATTTAAACCAACAGATTTTCCTTGACCAGTAGCGCCAGCCATAAGTAGATGTGGCATTTTGGTTAGGTCTGTAATGAAAGATTCATTAGAAATGGTTTTTCCTAGTGCAACAGGTAATTCAAGGTCGGAATTTTGAAATTTATCAGACGCTATCAACGCTCTCATTGCAACTATGTCAGGGTTGGAATTAGGCACTTCAATACCGACAGTTCCTTTACCTGGCATGGGTGCTATTATTCTAATTCCTAAAGCAGCAAGACTTAATGCAATATCGTCTTCTAAATTTTTAATCTTTGATATTCTTACACCAGCAGCAGGGACAATCTCATAAAGGGTGACAGTAGGGCCTATAGTAGCTTTGATCTTAGAAATATTGATCTTGTAGTTACTAAGCGTTTCAATGATCTTGTTTTTATTTCTTTCTAATTCTTCTTCATCTACACTAATATTTCCATCACCATGGTTGAATAGAAGGTCTATTGAAGGTAGCTGATACTGTGAAAGATCTAATTTTGGGTCAAATTCACCAAATTCTTTTACTTTTTTGTCAATATCTTCATCTGTGAGTAGTTCTTCCTCTTTTCCAACTTCTACAGAAAATTCGTCATCTTTCTCTTTGTCATTATCTACTTTTAATTCTTCATTGTTGTCTATAGAGCTTTCTTCATTAATAACTGTTTCACTAATTATTTCTTCAGTAAGATCAATTGGTTCAGATTCTTTTTCATTAATGATCTCCTCTTCTGTAATTGGATTAACTGCTGTGAAATCATTTTCAATTAGGTCATCTTCTGTGGATTCTTTTTTCTGAAATAATTTTTCAATAAAAGTAAAAGATGGATTGAATAAGATTATTACACATATTATTCCAGAGAATAGGATGAAAAATCCAGCGCCAATATTACCAGCTATGCCTGTAAGAAAATCAATAATATATTTACCATAATGTCCACCCATATAGTCAAGCTCATTCCCTTGAAATATAAAGGCAAACGTCATGCTGAACCAGATTAATCCAAGGGCACTTATTTTTAATGATTTAATGATTGATAGCACCTTGATTTTAAACAATACTCTTAGTCCAATAACAATAGATAGAAAAACAAATAAATAAGAAGCGATTCCAAACCAGATCTTCATGAATTTATTAGCAGTAAAAGCACCTAGTTTGCCTAACCAATTTTCAATAGGTTTTTCGGGTTCATAGTTAAATAAGAAATCCCAAATATTCCTATTGTTGAATACCTCACTATGGTCTTTTTCCCATGTAAATAAATAAGAAGTAAAAGCAATGAATAAATAAATCCCAGTAAGTATTAATAGTAAACCAAGTGTTTTATGGAACCTTTCATCTTTGAGTGTATTGTAAAAAGATCTAAAAAAAACAATTACCCCTTTTAAGAAATTATTGAAAGAGTTGTTTTTTTTCTTCTTTTTACTCTTCTTGGACTTGGGTTTTTTATATGTGTTATGATTTTGTTTCATTGATTAAAACAAAAATAACTTTTCACATAAAGAAATAGAGGTGTACTTTATTCGTATTGTTAACTATTCTATGTTAGAAAAGAGAATTAATTTTATTGACCCATCATCTTTTGAAATTCTTCCATGGTCATTTTTTCATAATCCGATGGAATCTCAAAAACCTTTTTGGTGTATTTTTCTTTTGTTACACTTATGGCTTTTATTTTCATGGTCATTCCCTGGGTTGTGACGCTGTATTCTAAAGGTAATCCTTTAAGGTCTTTGAATTGGTGATTAGATTGAGCAGGTATTTCAGGGCTATAGTATATTTCAGTAGCAATCTTTTCATCAATATCATCAGTTGTAGTTGTAATAGTATAGATTGCTTTTTTGCATTCATATCCTGCTATTGTTTTTGAGTCATCAATATATTCAATTGTTGGTTTATTTGAATTTTCAGATGATTCAAAAATGTCTCCCATTTCAATGGCTATTTTCTGTCCCATTAGGTTAATAAGACTTGTAGTTATCTTTGTTTTAAAATTGATAATTGTAATCTGTTCACCTAGCATGGTGTTTTGAATTACTTTACTATGTTGTTTTCCAATGTGAGTTATCATTTCTGTAGGAAGCATTGAGCGTTGAGGTTCCATTGCTTCTGGAAGGTCATAATCGATTTCGAAAGTTATTTTTCCAGAAAAATCTTGTGCAATGAATGGGAGGGTAGTTAAGGACAGGATAAGAATTAAAATATTTTTTTTCATAATTAGGTTGTTTTAATTAAGTATTAAAGAGAATATAATTTCCATCTCTTTCAAAAACCTTTCCAAACTTACTTCTTGGTGATTTTTTGGTATATCAAAAACAGAATCAGGAATTGATTTATTTTGTTTGATAGATTTTGCAGTTAATTTCATATTCATTCCATATTGTTGTATTTCATATCCGAGAAGAACACCTTTAAATTGGTGATATTGATTACACCAATTACTGTTTATTATTGGAATATCTGTACTTTCAATAATCTCTACGTCATGTCCATCTTCTAAATTTTCATATACTCCATAATGCTTAAAGCAACTAAACCCTATTAATTCTTCTTTATGATAGGATGTTATGTAATCAAGTTCAGGAAATGATTCAAGCCATTTTTTAGTTTCTTTTTCGTTCAATGTAGTGTAGATGTTTAAGTCCTTTCCATAGTTTAAGATCATCGTCATTTGTTTTTTATTACAATCGGAGATCATTATGGATTTAAACATTGAAGTTGAAACCTCATTTTTGTATACATTGTTTTTGTAGGTCATTGTCATTGTTTTTGGTAAAAACATTTCTAATGACCTATTGTAGTTTTTTACAGGATATGAAATATTATATTCTATAATTCCTTGATTTTCATTTTCAGAACTACAAGAGTTAAGTGTGAATATCAATAAAAATAAGGTTGTAAGTTGTAGAATAAGTTTTTTCAAGAGTTATTTAATCCTTTTAATTTGATATTTAATTACAAATATATAATTATATAATAGCTATATGGATTAACAAAAGTAAAATATAATACCTGGGTCTTTAATGTGTAGAAATGGATTGAAATCTTTAGAAGATATAGCAATAATAACCTGAATATCTTTTATTTCTTTTAAAATATCAGAGTTAATTATTTTTTGATCATAAATAGTTTTATTGATTTTTTTTGGATTATCAGTAACCCAGCTAAAATTTATTTTTTCATTAATTAATACCTTAGCTATTTGTTTACCTTTTTTTCCTGCTCCCCATAATATTAATGTTTTCGTTGACTTATAATCGTTTTTTATAAAATAGTTAGTTTTTATTTCTGCAAAAGTGTTGTTTAGGTAGTTGGGGTCATTTCTTGAAGTCCTTTCAGGATAATCTCTCCAATGATGAATAGTTTTATTTACACCTGCTATTTTTAATTTATTGGAATACATTCTAAAAGCAAGATCGTAGTCTTCTGGATATATGTCTGCATCAAATCCTCCTATTGAATAAAGATCTTCTTTAAGCATCATCCAGCATGGGGAAGGGATCACACATTCTTTATAGATCTCGCTAAAGTTATTGTTTTTTGCAGTCAATTGATTGAGCCAGTTTTCGTATTTTTTATAACCTTCATTCAATAACTTATCTGATGCAAAATATTTTACAAATCCTGTCGAAAGCCAACCCCTGCCTTTATTTTCTAGTGCTCGATATAGATATAAAAGCTTGTTTTTGTCCATAATGTCATCTGCATCCATTCTTGTAATGTATTGGCCTTTTGCAACATTTAGTCCGCATCTTAAAGCAGGAATAATTCCTTGTTCTTTATTTTCTTTAATTAAGATGTTTGGATATGATTTTGCGTATTCCTTTACAATGTTTAATGAGTTGTCATTCGAATGATCGTTGATGATAATCAATTGCCAGTTTGAATAAGTTTGATTTAAAATAGAGTCAATTGATTCTTTTAAATATTCACCAGCATTCTTTACTGGCATTATTATAGAGATGAGAGAGTTTGGCAATGTTTTGTTAGATAATTGATGGTATAACGAAAGTATAAATAGATAGGACTTTTTTCAAAGGAATTGATTTTTATCTTTGCACATTAAATAATTAAAAAGATGTTTGAAAATTTATCCGATAAGTTTGACAGAGCTTTTAAGGTACTCAAGGGGCATGGTCAGATAACTGAGATCAATGTGGCAGAAACTTTAAAAGAAGTTAGAAGGGCTTTACTTGAGGCAGATGTTAACTTTAAAACAGCTAAAGAGTTCTCTAATAATGTTAAAGAAAAAGCTTTAGGTCAAAATGTATTGAATTCTATTTCTCCAGGTCAATTATTGATCAAGATCACTCATGCTGAGCTGGTTAACTTGATGGGAGAAGAAAAAGAAGACATCAATATACAGGGCAATCCTGGAGTTATATTAATGTCTGGATTGCAAGGTTCTGGTAAAACTACTTTTTCAGGAAAACTCGGATATTACCTAAAAAACAAAAAAGGAAAAAAACCTTTATTAGTTGCTTGTGATGTTTACCGGCCTGCTGCTATTGATCAGCTGCATGTTGTTGGAGAGTCTATAGGAGTAGAGGTTTATTCTGATAAGGATAATAAAGACCCTGTTTCCATTGCTCAGAACGCAATAAGTTATGCCAAGCAAAATGGTTTTAATGTTGTTATAGTAGATACTGCTGGTCGTTTAGCGGTAGATGAAAAAATGATGCAGGAAATTGAGAACATTAAAAATAAGATTAGACCTTCTGAAACTTTATTTGTAGTAGATTCTATGACAGGTCAAGATGCAGTAAATACTGCAAAAGCATTTAATGAAAGAGTTGATTTTGATGGTGTTGTTTTAACTAAACTAGATGGTGATACTAGAGGGGGTGCTGCCATTTCTATAAAGTCAGTTGTCAATAAACCTATTAAATTTATAGGTACTGGAGAAAAAATGGATGCTATTGACCTTTTCTATCCAGATAGAATGGCAGATCGTATTTTAGGAATGGGGGATGTGGTTTCATTGGTTGAAAGAGCTCAGGAACAATTTGATGAGGAAGAGGCCAAAAAGCTACATAAAAAGATCAAAAAGAATCAATTTGATTTTAATGACTTTCGAGATCAGATATTGCAGGTAAAGAAAATGGGAAGTGTTAAAGATATTGTAGGAATGATTCCTGGAATGAAAAAAGCAGTTAAGGATCAAGAAGTTGATGAGAATGCTTTTGTTCCTATTATGGCAATTATCGATTCAATGACTCCTAAAGAAAGATCAAATCCTCAATTAATCAATCATAGTAGAAGAAATAGACTGGCAGCAGGAAGTGGAACTACTTTACAGGAGGTAAATAAGTTAATGAAGCAATTTGAGCAAACCAAGAAAATGATGAAGCTCATGAGTAATAAAAAGAACATGATGAATATGATGCGTCAGTTCAAACAAATGGGTGGAAAGATGCCTTAATTAGATTTAATTATTTTTATATCCTTATTAATTTTTGAATCATGCAAATAATAGATGGAAAACAAACTTCTCTTCAAATTCAAGAAGAGCTTTCAGTTGAAGTAAATAAAATCAAAAGTGATGGAGGTAGAATCCCTCATTTGGCAGCAGTATTAGTGGGTGAAGATGGTGCTAGTGTTACATATGTAAATGCTAAAGTAAAGGCATGTGAAAGAATCGGATATAAGTCTTCTTTAATAAGGATGTCCTCTTCAACAACTCAGGAAGAGTTGCTTAATAAAATTGCAGATTTAAATAATGATCTGGATATCGATGGATTTATAGTACAGCTTCCTTTACCAGATCATATAGATGAGACTGCTGTTACATTGGCAATTTCTCCAGATAAAGATGTTGATGGGTTTCATCCTCAGAATGTAGGAAGAATGGCACTGGGTTTACCTACTTATTTACCAGCTACTCCTAATGGAATTGTTGAATTGTTAAAAAGATATAACATAGAAACAAGTGGTAAAAACTGTGTAGTTGTAGGTAGGAGTCATATTGTAGGATCACCTATGAGTATTCTTATGTCTAGAAAAGACAATCCAGGCAATGCAACTGTTACATTAACTCATAGTAGAACAAAGGACATCACTTCAATTACAAAAGAGGCAGATATCTTAATTGTTGCTATAGGAAAACCTGAATTTATTACAGCTGACATGGTCAAAGATGGAGCTGTAGTCATTGATGTTGGTATTCATAGAATTGAAGATCCATCTGCAAAAAGAGGGTTTAGATTAAAAGGAGATGTTAAGTTTGATGAAGTATCTGAAAAAGTTTCATTTATTACTCCTGTTCCTGGAGGTGTAGGGCCAATGACTATTGCTTCGTTATTAATGAATACCTTAAAAGCAGCTCAGGGTAAATAAATTTTATTTATGAAAAAAATATTAATAGCCAACAGAGGTGAAATTGCGCTCAGGATTATGCGTACCTGTAAAAAAATGGGAATTAAAACAGTTGCCGTTTATTCTGAGGCTGATTCGGATGCACCATTTGTAAGATATGCTGATGAATCTGAATTCATAGGGCCTTCTCCAAGTAATCAGAGTTATTTAATACATGATAAGATTATAGAAGTAGGATTGAAAAGGAAGGTAGATGGTATTCATCCTGGATATGGCTTTTTAAGTGAAAATGGAGTTTTTGCAGAAAAGACTATAAAGTCAGGTATGATTTTTATTGGTCCTTCTTCTTATTCTATGAAATTAATGGGTGATAAACTTTCTGCAAAAAAAACTGTCAAAGAATTTAATATCCCTCTGGTTCCTGGAATAGATCATGCCATTAAAGATGTAAAAAAGTCACTTGAAAACGCAAAAGAAATTGGATTTCCAGTATTAATAAAAGCTTCTGCAGGTGGTGGTGGTAAAGGAATGAGGGTCGTTGAAAAAGCGAATGAGTTTGAATCTCAGATGAAAAGAGCCATTAGTGAAGCAGAAAGCTCTTTTGGAGACGGATCTGTTTTTATTGAAAAATATGTTGGCTCACCAAGACATATAGAGGTTCAGGTATTAGCAGATAGTCATGGGAATGTAGTTCATTTATTTGAAAGAGAGTGTTCTATACAAAGAAGACATCAGAAAGTTGTTGAGGAAGCACCTTCTTCAATACTTACTCCAGCCCTTAGAAAAGAGATGGGAGAAGCAGCCTGTAGAGTTGCTGAATCTTGTCAATATGTTGGCGCAGGTACTGTTGAGTTTTTATATGATAATGGAGCTTATTATTTTTTAGAGATGAATACAAGGCTACAGGTTGAACATCCTGTAACTGAAATGATCACAGGGGTAGATATTGTTCAAGAACAGATAGAAGTTGCTAGAGGGAAAAAACTACCTTTTAATCAATCTGATTTATCAATTAATGGACATTCTATTGAGGTTAGGGTGTATGCTGAAAATCCATTGAATGACTTTTTACCCGATGTTGGTAATTTAAAAGTATATAAAGCACCTTTAGGTGATGGGGTAAGAGTGGATGATGGATTTGAAGAAGGAATGGATATCCCTATTTATTACGATCCAATGATCTCAAAATTAATTGTACATGCTAATAATAGAGAAGAAGCAATAGTTAAGATGACTAAAGCAATTAATGATTATGATATTGTTGGGGTGGAAACAACACTTCAGTTTTGTAATTACGCAATCAATCATGATGCATTTGTGTCTGGAAATTTTGACACCCATTTTGTAGATCATTATTTTAAAGATCCAGCATCAATTTTAAGTCCAAGTGAATTAGAGATTGAGGCTGGTGCTGTTGCAGCTTCTATTTTTAATGATGGATCTTTGTCTAATGATGTCTTTTTGCCTAGTAATCCATCTTCTTGGAGATTGAATAGGACGGAGCGCTAATTTAGCTGTGTTTTATGTTGATTCTGTCTATATGTCAGTAATAATACTGCCAATTTTTACATAAAATAATGTTTTTGCAATAGAATTTGTCAGCAATAGCGTAATGGCATAGGAATTGAACAATGCTAAATTGAATTTAATTTAATACATCATACAATGGGAAAAATTATTGGTATAGATTTAGGAACAACAAATTCTTGTGTTTCTGTAATGGAAGGAAATGAACCTGTGGTCATTCCAAATAGTGAAGGTAAAAGAACAACTCCTTCAGTTGTTGCATTTGTAGAAGGGGGAGAGAGAAAAGTAGGTGACCCTGCAAAGAGACAGGCAATTACTAATCCAGTAAATACAATCTATTCTATCAAACGATTCATGGGTAATCGTTTTGATGAAGTAAGTAAAGAAATAGGTCGTGTTCCTTATCAAATAGTTAAAGGAGACAATAATACTCCTAGAATTCAGATCAATGATAGAAAATATTCTCCACAGGAGATCTCTGCAATGGTTCTTCAGAAAATGAAAAAAACTGCAGAGGATTATTTAGGTCAGGAAGTCAATGGAGCTGTAATAACAGTGCCTGCTTATTTTAATGATTCTCAGCGTCAGGCTACTAAAGAGGCTGGTGAAATAGCTGGTTTAAAGGTGGAAAGAATCATCAATGAGCCTACTGCAGCTGCTCTTGCTTATGGAATGGATAAGACAGGAAAAGACATGAAAATCGTTGTTTTTGATTTTGGTGGTGGTACACATGATGTTTCTATTCTAGAATTAGGAGATGGTGTATTTGAAGTATTGTCTACAGATGGTGACACTCATCTTGGTGGTGATGATGTTGATGAAAAGATCATTAACTGGTTGGCTGATGAATTTAAAAAAGATGAAGGTCTTGATCTTAAGAAAGACCCTATGGCATTACAAAGATTAAAAGAAGCTGCAGAAAAAGCTAAAATTGAGCTTTCTTCATCTGCTTCAACTGAAATTAACTTACCTTATATTATGCCTGTTGATGGGGTTCCTAAGCACTTAGTTAGAACATTATCAAAAGCACAATTTGAGCAATTGATTGATGATTTAGTAAAAAGAACTATTCAGCCATGTAAATCTGCATTAAAAAGTGCTGGTTTATCTACATCGGATATAGATGAAGTTATTTTAGTGGGTGGTTCTACAAGAATCCCAGCTATTCAGGAATCAGTTGAGAAATTTTTTGGAAAATCTCCATCTAAAGGGGTTAATCCTGATGAGGTGGTTTCTTTAGGTGCTGCTATTCAAGGTGGTGTATTAACTGGTGAAGTAAAGGATGTCCTTTTATTAGATGTAACTCCTCTTTCTTTAGGTATTGAGACCATGGGTGGGGTGTTTACTAAATTGATTGACTCAAATACTACTATTCCTACTCAGAAATCACAGGTTTTCTCTACTGCTGCAGATAATCAGCCATCGGTTGAGATTCATGTATTACAAGGAGAAAGATCAATGGCCGCAGATAATAAAACAATTGGAAGATTTCATTTAGATGGAATTCCACCTTCACCAAGAGGAGTTCCTCAAGTTGAAGTTTCTTTTGATATTGATGCTAATGGTCTGATCAATGTAAAAGCATTAGATAAGGCTACCAATAAAGAGCAATCCATTAGAATTGAAGCATCTTCAGGGCTTTCGGATGAAGAAATAGCAAAAATGAAAGAAGAAGCAGAAGCAAATGCAGATGCTGATCAGAAAATCAAGGATGAAGTGGAGAAAGTAAATGCTGCTGATTCTATGATCTTTCAAACAGAGAAACAGCTAAAAGAGTTTGGTGATAAAATTCCAGATGAGAAGAAGCAACCAATCGAGGAAGCATTGACAGAATTAAAGACTGCGCATACTAGTAAAGACCTAGCTGCTATAGATGCTTCTATGGAGAAACTGAATACTGCATTTCAGGCTGCAAGCCAGGATATGTATAATGCTTCTCAACCTAATGGAGCTGATCCTTCTCAAGAAAACAATGATGAAGATGCTTCCAAAAAATCAAAAGATGAGGAAGTTACTGATGTAGATTTTGAAGAGGTATAGTATTTCACAACTTTTTTGTCTAATTTTATAATTAGATAAAAAAGCATTTATGAGATATATAAAACTACTTTTCTCTACCTCTATTTTATTTATTTATTCAGGAATTAGTGCTCAGTGTGATAGCACAATCATCACTGGTGATTACATTATTTCCACCAATACTACATTGTCCGGTAGCTATTATGTTACAGGTCAATTTATAGTGGAATCTAATGTAACTGTAACAGTTCAGCCATATTCTTCTAACGGATGTGGAGAACTGAAGATCTATGCAGACAAAATTGCTATTTATGGTAATATAGATGGTGATGGAGCTGGGTATGAAGGTGGTTCAGGTGGTGCTTCTGGTTCTCAGGTGTCTAGCAGTACAGGTGATGCCTCTGCTTTAACTGGATGTAGTAGCTCTAGTTCTCCTGGTCAAGTAGAAGTAGAAGGTGGAGTAGAGGGAAATGCAGGAGATGGTCCTGGTGGTGGTAGTGAAGGTAAGGATGGCAGAACAGGATCGGGTCCAAAGCAAGAATGTATGTCTACTGCTGATGAAGCGGGAATGATAGGTGGAGGGTCTGGAGCTTCAGCTGGAGGAGGAGGATCTTATGGAGGCTATGGAGAAATTGGTGGATTTGGTGGAGATGGATCAAATAGTTATAATTTAAGCAATATTCCTATTTCTAATGCTTATGCAGTAAATGCTGGATATGGTAAAAGTGGAGGTGCTCCAGGTGTTACTTATGGTACTGATGATCAAATGGATATTGATTTAGGTTCTGGTGGTGGTGGTGCTGGAGGAGGTGGAAGATCTTATTCTCAGGGAACTTCTGGTTTTACTGGAGGAGATGGAGGTGGTCTAGTACTCTTGATGGCTTATACGGATAGTTTAATTGTTGAAGGTTTGATTTCAGCAAATGGTGATAATGGTGCTGCTGGTGGTGATGGTGGTGATGGTGGAACTGGCCAAAGCTCTAATACAGGCTGTTGTTCTGACCCTTGCAATGATTGCGGTGAAAAGACTTTTTCCTGTGGAGCGGGTGGAGGCGGAGGAGCAGGTGGAGGTTCAGGTGGTGGTATTATTCTAATAGGATATGACATTAACTATATTGTAGGAGATATGGAGTCTATGGGTGGTAATGGTGGTAATGGCGGGTATGCAGGTTTAGGTACTAATTGCTCTTACAATGCCCCTTGGGGATGTGGTGGTGATCAGACGGTTACTGCTTTTTCTGGATATAATGGAGATCCTGGAGGAGGAGGAGGAGGAGGAAGAATAAAAGTCTTTGCGTCCGATTGTAATGGAAATATTATATTGCCTAATACAGATCTTTTTGGAGGCAATGGAGTAGCGGTAGCTGATGAGGGTTCTTTGCATATAGAAAACACTTTACCTTGTCAGGGAATCAATCCTCCACCGGCTTCTGTATTTGATCAGATTGATAAATATCATTTTGACTTTACTGTATATCCAAATCCAACATCAACAGGGGAAATTAATATAGATTTCAAGGATTCATACATTAATTTTGAAAATTCTGAGCTCATTGTTTACGATGTTTTTGGTAAAATAATCCATCAAGAATTATTAACTAATAATAGCTGGGTGAACTTGAATCTCGATCTTTCTAGTTTGTCTAACGGTGTCTATATAGTTAAGATTAATTCAGGTACTTATTTCGGAGAACAATATTTTACTATTTCTAAATAAATAGTTAGTTTATTTTGACTAATTTCTATTTGTTAAACTAATTATTTAAATATTAAGTATGTTTGCATACTAAATTTTAAATTTTTATATTTGCACAGAATTTAATGAATTAATGATTTAATATTTAACTAATACACGATTTAATGAAAAAGATCTTATTCCTATCTACCCTAACTATCTTATCTGTTTCAGTTCTTTTTATTTCATGTAGAAAAAAAGGGGCAGAAAAAACATTTCAATCAGTTATAGACCTTGGTGGAGTATTTGAGGATCCTCAAAATGTCTCAACTAAGTCTACTACAATTGATACAGTTGTTAATGGAGATAGTCTATGGGCTTGTACTACAGACACCTACAATGTAATACAAGGATTACAGGAATTCCCATTATTTAACCCTAATTCATCTGTAGTATATCCTGGTAATTTATTGCAAGGTGGTTCTTTAACCAATGCTACACCTGATGTTATTGTGGTTGATAGGGCTTCAGGAACTTTTTCTATTGATATTATTTCGGGTGGTTGGAATGTTACAGCTACGGTTAATGAAGTGGTTAAATCACAGGTAGCAACAGCATTGAACGATATTATATCTAATCAATCTTATTCAGCTATTCCTTCTAATATTAGCTTTAGCATGCAAGAAGTTCATTCCGAACAACAATTAGCCATGTCTTTAGGTTTGGATTTTAATGCTTATGGTGTTGCTGTTGATTCTGAATTAGGATTTACTAATTCATATGATTATAACCGTGTTTTGGTTAAATTGTCTCAATCTTATTATACAATGAGTTTCGATCTACCTGCTAGCTATGATGATCTTTTTGCTCCTAGTGTAACTCCAGAAGATTTAGAGCAATATGTAGGCCCTGGTAATCCAGCATGTTATATTTCGGATGTTACTTATGGTAGGGTATTTTATTTATTAGTTGAATCTACATCAAGTGCGACAGCTATATCATCAAGCATTAATGCTTCTTTCTCAGCAGTTCCTAATGCACCAAGTGCTAATGTGAATACTTCCTATTTATCTAGCCTTGATAATTTAAATATTAAATTATTTGCATTGGGTGGTGATGCAACTTCTACATTATACACTATAGGCAGTAACAATGTAAATAGCTTGGTAACAATCTTAGGCTCAGCTGGAAATATAGAAACAGGTGTTCCGTTATCTTATGTTTGTAGAGCTGTTAATGGTAATAACATTGTTTCTGTTAATTTGGCAACTACTTACGATATAGAAAGCTGTGAGCCAATTGGTCCAGTTCAAGGTGCTTATGGTAATATTCCAGCTCCCGTTTTATATTTAAAAGCTGAAGATGCCAATACAAGTAATAATGGTATTGTTTCTTATAATAATGCTACAGATCCAGACCAAGGAGTTTATGCTGTTGGACAATACAATGGTAGTAATGTTGGCGGATTAGTTGTTGAGAACTGGCCAGATGATGGAGGTGTTAATATTGCAAGTACTTCGGATCCAGATAATAGACCAGTATTTGTTCCTAATGCTTTAAATGGATACCCTGCAATAGATTTCTGTAATTTCTCTGCTAATGGTACTTCTAGTTCTTATGATCAGGATGTTAGTACTGAGCTAGATATTCCTGGTGCATTATTTACCAATACAAACTATACTTTATACATGGTAGTTTCTTCGCCTACAAAATTAGGTGTGGAGGGTGACTATGTATCTAATATCACTAGTCAGGCAATTGATGCTGGTACATTTTTACAGGGATCTGATCCAATGCCTTATGGTCAATTAACTGTTGGTTTTAATTCTAATTCCAACCTTGTATTTGGTCATAACATGAATGACCTAGACGTGCCTTTAGGAAGAAGTAGTGATTTTAGATTATTAACTTTGAGATTCAGTACTGTAGATGGCATGAAAGCATTTATTGCTGATTCAGATATAGCACTTTCATCAGATGCTGCTGTAAATATTCCATTGACATCAAATAATGGATTAAAGCTGAATGCTGCTTCACTTTCAAACCCTGGTGATAATGCAAGATCTCAGGTTGTTGAAGTAAGGGCTTATAATGTAGCTTTAACTGATGTTCACAGAAAGCAGATCGCTCAGCAGATCATGAATAAATACGGTTTATAATATTTTTATATCTTTAATCGTTTTTAACGAAAAATTTAATAAAAATTTATAAAATATGATTTGTATTTCATTACCTATATTAGTTGTTATTGCTGGTGTTTATTTATTAGCAAAAACCAAAACGGATAATCTCGGAACTGGATTTAAATTTGCTTCATATGCCTCAATTATAGCTGGTTTAGTGATTTTAGGCATGAGTCTTATGACATGTATGTCTAATTGTAGTGCTAAAAAAGGCGGACATCACGGGCATGAATACCATCAATCCTGTAAAGGACACGATGGTTGTACAGGTGCTACATCTTGTAGTAAAAGTGCAAAATGTGCTAAAGGTGATAAGTGCTGTAAAAAAGGAGCAGATAAGTGTTCTAAGGATGCTAAGAGCTGTTCTAAAGATGCAAAAACTTGTTCTAAAGATGCAAAGAACTGTAAGGCTAAATGTGACATGACTGAATGTTCTAAAATGACTAAAGAAGAATGTGCTAAGATGTGCGATGAGAAAGGTTGTTCTGCAGAAGAAAAAGAATGGTGTTTATCTCACTTTGATGAGGAAGGGAACTGGAAAGGATGTAAAGAGGATGCTTCATCTTGTACTAAAAGCAAAAAAACTTGTACTAAAGGAAGTGATAAAGTTGCTCAATTATAAGACTACTAAAGTTGCTTAAATAGATTATTGAAAAGCCAGTCTTATGACTGGCTTTTTTGTTGTTACCCCACAATGACTACCCATCAAATTCCCTTATTAAGGTTTCTTATTCCATTTATTTTAGGAATTATCTTGAGTATATATCAGGAATGGTCATCTAATTTCTTCAATTATACATTTATTGTTTTATGGATAATTTACGGATTGGGTGGAATTATTAGAAGGAATAAAAAGAAATATTTCTCTAATTATTATTTTCATGAAATTACATTGTATCTCTGTTTTTTATTTGGGGGTATTTGCATTGTTATATTCCATACAGACCTTAATTATAATGACCATTTTCATTATCAGAATAAAGAAAATGTAATTTATATAGCAGAGTTGGATAGTCCTATAGCTAATAAATTAAGATCTGTTCAATGTAAGGTGAGGATAAATAAAATAATCCATGAGAATAAAGTTGCTCATGTAAATGGAAAAGCATTATTATACATCGAGAAATCTTCTTCTAGTTTAGACCTTTTACCAGGGGATATTATTCAATTTAGCACTAATTTTAATAAAGTAAACAAACCAGTTAATCCAGGACAGTTCAATTATCAACTATTTCTTCAGTTTCATCAGATATACGATCAGTCATATATAAAAAAAGATCAATGGAAATTGATCAGTAGAGATGAGTATTCAATTTTTAATTTTTCCAATAGAGCAAGAAATTATTTTCTGAGTTTATTTAAAAGAGCTGGTATTAATGGTCAAGAGTTTGCTGTTGCTAGTGCTTTAACATTAGGTTATAAAGATGAATTGAATAATGAAATTAAGCATGCCTATTCTAGTGCTGGAGCAATGCATGTGTTAGCTGTTTCCGGTTTGCATGTAGGCATTATATACATGCTATTTAATAGCATTTTGACATTTATTTTTAGGCACAGAAAATCAATTATTATAAAAACGCTCATTATTTTATTGATTATATGGGCTTATGCATTATTGACAGGTCTTAGCCCTTCTGTACTTAGAGCAACCACAATGCTCAGCTTTATTATTATCGGAAATTCATCTGGAAGGAATGCAAATATTTACAATACTTTAGCTGCTTCTGCATTTTTTCTTTTGATGATTGATCCTTTCTTAATAATGCAGGTGGGATTTCAATTAAGCTATTTGGCTGTAATAGGAATCGTATTTTTTCAACCTAGAATCTATAATAAGCTACAATTTAAAAATATACTTTTAGATTATATATGGGCTATCACTGCTGTGTCATTAGCAGCACAGCTAGTAACATTTCCATTAGGTCTTTTGTATTTTCATCAATTCCCTTCCTATTTTTTAATCAGTAATTTATTAGTGATTCCCTCAGCTTTTATATTATTGATAATGGGAGTTTTATTACTGATCACAAGTATTTATCCACCTATTTCTAATATAATTGGATTTTTAATGAATCATATTGTGGCATGGGTCAATAACTCTGTAATGTATATTGATCAATTGCCATTTTCATTGATTGAAGGAGTTTCTATATCAATTAAAGAGACTTATATAATATATGCAGCTATCCTTTTTATTTCAATAGGATTTTCATTAAGGAGGTTTAGATTTTTGAATTATGGATTAGTATTCATTATCTCTCTTTTTATAATTGATCTTCGTGAAGATTTTAATTTAAAAGGTAAAGAACAAATTGTAATTTATAATGTAAAGGGTCATGTAGCTATTGATCTTATAAAAGGTAAAGAACATCTATTTATTTCAGACAGTGAGTTTTTTAATGATCATGCAGCAATGTTATTTAATGTGAAGCATCATTGGTATGATATGGATTTAAATAAATCCATTTTTTGTGATTTGGATTCATCTAAGCATGTGAGTTTGGTCATTCAAAATGATACGATTATTTCTTTTGAGGAATCCTGTATACAATTTGGGAGGAGGAATTATGTGCTTTTTAGGAATGAATACATAAATGTAATTGATAAAAATGCGGTCATCTTGTTGTCAGGAAAATACAAGGGTGAATATGTTGAAATCATCAAAAAATATAAAGATCATTCTTTTATAGGTCTATCAGATCTTAGTTACTCTCAGCGTTCGAATATTGAATATATAAAGAATGAATTAAATATTGATTATTACGACATTAATGATCAAGGGGCTTGGGTTTTTGACCTGTCAT
>CAYSEW010000001.1:146841-213430 GCA_964430245.1 uncultured Flavobacteriales bacterium | reverse complement strand
CCTGTTGCATCGAAATTTCCATTGGCGTCAAATGTACCTGTGCTTGCTGTTAAAGTTCCATTTATATCTGAAACACCTGATACTGTTGTAGTAGTTGCCGCTACGGCATATGTGGCAGCAGATGTTACTGTTAAATCATTATTAACTGTAACTGAGCCTGCAGCTGTTTTAGTACCAGCATTATCAATCGTAAGATTATAATAAGCAATATCATCAACATCTTGTGTGCCTCCATCATATATTACTGTACCTTGAGTATTATCTAAAAATTGTTGTAAAAATGACGTTGAACTTAATATTAAATATCCTGCCCCTGTAAAATCTACTTGACCATACCAATTCATATCAAAGAAACCATCTGCATTAAAAGTCCCTGTACTGATTTGTAATGTTGGTTTTGGGTACCCACCTAATTGTCCAAAATTTGAATGCCCTGAAACTGTAACTGTATTTGAACCAATAGAGAAAACACAACCTGCATTTTCCACCCATAATAAATCATTTACTGTAATATTTCCAGTAGCAGTTTTTGTTCCAGATGTATATATTGAAAGATCATTATAGGTATCTGACAATACATTCTGTGTAGCTCCATCATATTTTACAGTACCATTAGATACATCTAATGAACCTAATGATGTTACCGTTGAGCTTAATATCAAATTTCCTGTAGAAGTGAAATCTATGGTCCCTCCAGTTGCATCGAAATTGCCATCGGCATTAAAGGTACCTGTAGTAATGTATAAAGTACCGTCTATATCTGTATTTCCAGCAACATTAGTGGTATGCGAATTTGTTCTATATATACCTGATGAAACAGTAAAATTACCATTTGCTGTAATTGTTGCTCCTGCTGTATGGGTATTTCCTGAGCTTATCACCAAATTATAGTAAATATCTGTTTTCATAGCTGTACCTCCATCATAGGTAACAGTACCCTCTAATTGATCTAAAGTCCCTAAAGATGTTACTGTACCTGAAAGGGTTAAATTACCACTAGCGCCCATTAAAATATTAGCTCCAGTTGCATCAAAAGATCCATTAGCATCGAATACATTACTATTATCCAAATCATATCCACTTCCAACAGTGGTTGCACCATCTACTTCTATCTCTCCGTTAATAATAGTAGCACCTCTATTAAATGCTCCTGCTCCAGTAACATCTAATTTACCTTCAGCAATTGTAATAATACCTTCAGAAGTTAAATTTCCACTTACAGACAAAGTAGCAGAAGGATCTAAAATACGAAAGTCAGCGCCAGCATTAATAGTTAAATTAGCACAATCTCCTCCTCTATTAAGAGCTGGAAAAGGCCCAAGGGGAGAACTAGGTATTACACAATTTGTTGATGGATCTGGAATTGCTATTACATCCCAGTTATTTGGATCGCCCCAATCTCCTGGATCACCTCCACCTGTCCATGTGTAATCTGGTGATGATGAAACAATAGTTAGCTTTAGTGACGGAGTGTTATCAACTCTATTATCATATGCAGAACCACAATTATTATAACACTGAGTATTAACATCAAGATTAAGATAATCATCATATTGCAATAATGTTCTTTTAATAGCAGTACCTGCTTCTTCATAGTACTTAAATCTATTATTAGACGTACCCCAAGTATTTGTTTCTTGATCAACATAAATTACAAGATTATCTGTGTTATTGTAAGTAAATGGAGTTTGAAGAGTAACAGGTGTCCAACCCCCGTTTTTTAACACCGTGTAAGGCCCATCGTAAACTAAAGTTAGATCAGCATCAGTTACCTGATCTGAAGTATTTGAATATATTGTTTTAGTTGTATGACCCATATATATTCTTATTCTATCAAATGTATAAGTGTTTGAACCATCCCATTCCCATTGAAGTTCAGTAATATCACCCGCAGTATTTATCTCTGACTGATAATAAATGGTTTGACTATTAACGTTATAATAATAACACCATAAAGGACCACTATTATTATTTTCACTACCACCATCAACTATGGTAGTTTGGGAAAAGATTTGAGTATTAATAAGCAGAAGCGATATTGTAAATGTCGTTAAAATTCTATAAATTAAATTGTATGATTTTTCCATAGCGCTAGGTTTTAGGGCATTTTAGCAGGTAGTAATTCCAGCAATAAAAACAATAAATTCGTAGGGGATGCTATAAAGATAGCTGATTTTAAATTGGTTATCCTAAAAAAATGACGAATAGTTTGTTTGTTTTGATGAAATTTAATACCATATTTTATTTTTTATCAAATAGTATTTTATAATTATTTAATATTTGTCCTTTATATATTATAATTTTTGGTTTATATGCATCGATAATTTCTATTATATTAAAAAATATGATTATTAATTTTTTGATACATTTTAACCATCGAAAGGAAGTTATTTAGAATATTGTGTTTACAAACACACAGTTTTCCAAACGTATAGTAGAACTATCCAAACGTTATCATTTACAAAGACTTAAGGAAAATGCCTATTAAAAAAGGGGAACGAAAATTCCCCTTGAAAAAACTTACAAAAACTATTGAATTACCTTTTAATGATACGTTGTTCTGGAATATGAACTTTGGTGTTTTCGAATTTAAGTATGTACAGACCATTTGGAAAATCTGCAATATTTAATTGAACTCTATTAAACCCTCTTTCTAAAACTATCCTATCTCTTTGAACAATTAAACCACGAGCATCCAAAATAGTACAATAAACATCATTCCCCTGAAATTCATCCAGCTCTATTTCAAATGTAAATTCATTAATGACAGGATTCGGATATAGCTCTATTGGCATAAGCTGTTCCTGTTCACAGGAAACACTTATAGGATAGAAAATCTCTGAATCACCATTATGATCTACCTGCTTTAAACGATAATAGCTTATTCCATTCAAAGGATCGATATCTAAATAAGCATAATCCATCTGAGTATTGGTATTGCCAGCTCCTTCTATTAGCTTCAATTCTTCCCATATTAGAGCATCTTTACTTCTTTCTATGATGAAATAATCATTATTTACTTGTGATATTACAGAGAAGTTAATATCCACTACATCATCACTACAATCTGCAGTGAAAGAAAGTAAATCGATAGGTAATGGGTTATTACCTGATCCAGAACCTAAATTAAATGGGCTGTAGGCATCTACATAAGCAGAAACCCTTCCATCACTAGGTAAAGCTAATCCTGATCCATTAGAACCAGACTGAGTCTGTGTTCCTGCATTGATCTTTTCCCATGTTGAGCCCTGATCATCCCAGTGAGCAAGCACCATATCTGCTGGAACATCTACTAAAATAGTTGAATTCCAAGATAGTCCCATTGTACACTCCTCATCAAGATTATTACTAATATCCCAATATATTCCAGGTGCAACATGATCTATATCTCCTCCTGTACAAGTTAAATCACTATAAGCTGAATTGAAATACCTCGCAGTCCATGTACTTGCAGTAGTAGTAGCAGGTGCAATATAAACAGGCCTATAACTAGTTCCATCTCCAACAGGAATAGTAATTTCGGTAGTTGCTGCAGTTTCATAATCCATAGGTCCAATTACATGAGAATTATCGCTCCCTTCTAAAATAGAACCACCTGACTTAATTGTTAACTTATTTGTAGTGCTTGAAGTAATATCTCCGCTAGTAAGTATTAGCTGATTGGTTATATCTACACTAGCATTCAAGGTTAACCCTGAAGTATTGTTTATTTTAAGATTATAAAAAGATATTGATTCCTCTATTGATTGAGCACTAGACCCATCGAATTCAACTGTGCTTAAAGAAGGTGTAAATGTTCCAAAACTTGGACTTGATCCTGATATAGCCAAAAAGCCTGCACCAGAGAATGTAACAACACCACCAGTTGCATCGAATCCGTTGGCCTCAAATTCTCCTGTAGCTATTAACAAAGTACCATCTATATCTGATGCTCCATCAACTGAAATTGTAAGTGCTGCTAAATCGAATGTTCCCTGTAGTAATGAGAAATTAGCTCCTAAAACTGTATTTTCCCTAATGTAATTTGTAATACCAGGACTATTAAAAACCACATTACTATTTAAGGTATTTCCATTAAGGTCTATGTAAAAATCTTCGCTAACTGAACCTTGCTGTTCGAAAGTAATTGTGTGAGATGATGATGAAGTAACTGTTGCATCTGCATGGATATTGATAGCATTATAGGTACTATTCGACTGACCACCTATTTTTAAATCTCCTCCTGTAAAATTAAGGGAAGATGTAGCTGAAGTACTGAACTTATCTACATTGGTCCCATCTTGAGCATCTGAAAATTTGCAAATCCAAAGAGTACCACCAGATTGATTAAGTGTACCTCCATCCAAATCCAATTCATCATTTATATTTACTATACCGCCAGAAACATCTAAGGTTCCTGAAGTAATTAATATATCTGAAAATTCATCTGAAACATCCCCTACTCGAACCTCGCCTCCATTAACATCTAATGTACCTCCTGTCAATTCAAAATCGTTAGAAGTTGGGGAACTACTATACAATAAGCCAGAATTTAGCTGTAATACTCCTCCAGTAATAAATAATTCATGGTCTACCTCAACTGTTTCACCATCTATCAAAAATGTTCCAGCAGTAACAGTAAGATCATTTAGGGCCCAATCACCTAATATTTCTACAACACCCCCAGATTGTGCTATTATTAGATCTGAAGTATTGTCTGAATGACCAGTAGCAGTAACATTACCAGAACCATCAAATGTTATGATCTCTGCAGATGTTGATAAAATACCTCCAGAATTAACATAACTACCAGCAATATTTAAATTTGCATTGGCGGTTCCAATATCTAAAATTCCACTTGTAATGCTTAAGCTACCATTGACATCTAGATTTGCATTACAATCTACTTCCAATAAAGCTCCTACTGATATTGTTAGATGATGAAAATAAGCACTAGCATGAAGCTCTAAATTTACATTTGCTGTTGAACCATCCATTACAACAGTTCCACCTGCAGGCAGAAACCCCGAAGCATTTACTCCATCCCATTCTCCTTCTACCGTAATCACACCTACCCCATCAACCCCTGTTCCATTCGCAGAAGAGCTTAGCTCCATTTCTCCATTTACATCCAATAATCCATCTGTCATTATTAAGACTCCATCAAAATCCATTTTTCCCGTACATTCAATTTCTCCTCCCTGAATATCTAAACCGCCACCTGGTTGTAATTCAACTGTATTGGTTTTAAGAGTAGCTGAGGGATCTACAATAGTTAAATAACCTCTATCCTGAATGGTCAATGAATTACAAACAGCACCTGCATTATCAACAATAGGAGCATTGGGCAGTACAGCAACATTAGGTATAATAACATCATCTGATGCAAGTGGAATCATACCATGGTCCCAGTTACCAGCATCGAACCAGCTATTGCTTGAACTTCCGTTCCAAATTGGACTTACAGCTGAACAACTAGTAACTGTGAATACTCCAGAAAATAATTGATTAACAGAGTTTGACCCTGTCCAATTCGAAGGATTATTGATAGCTAATAATAAATCTGATCTTGATCCCGAAAGAGTAGAACCATTGTAAATACAATTATCAATTTCGTTTACTGCAACTGCTTCAATACCATTAGTTAATCCTGATGGTAAACCTGATGTATTTGAGCTTGATGCTGTAACCTGCCACAAACCACTACCTTCATTGTTTAAACCAGCTATCATTGTACTTGCACCTTGATATGCAATACACTGATCACCACCTGTTGAGAATACCGGACTTCCTGACTTAGAAATAGCACCAACACTAGCAGACGCCCAATTAGTTACTAAAATAATATCTCCACAAGAAACACCTCCTATTGGCGGGGTCCAAGTAACGTAACCTTCTGTCGCCCTCCATGTTGATGGAGGTTGCCAGCCATTATCAGTAAACTTAATCTGTTCTGTGACCGGTATATCCACTAAACAAACGAATGCAAAATTATCTGTTCCATCTGCATTATATTGTACAAATGCTATATCACCAGCAACAAGTTGCGCATTTAAATTATTTACAAATGCGACAAAACAAAAACCAATTGAAATTACAATTTTAAATAGTCTCATATTTGATTATTAAGAATTAAATTCAATACTATAACTCATTATTATATAGGTGGTTGCCAATAAGTTTTGAACAAAAATAGAATATTATAAGCAGCCATTTATTAAGGGGTAATTATTTAATTGTTAACTGAGATCTATTACCTTTTTACTATCCTTTGTTCTGGAATATGAACTTTAGTATTTTCGAATTTAAATATGTAGAGACCATTAGGCAAGTCGCCAATATTTAACTGACATCTATTAAAACCTCTTTCTAGCACCAACCTATCTCTTTTAACAATTAGACCACGAGCATCCAAGATGGTGTAATAAACATCATTTCCCTGAAATTCAGCTAGCTCTATTTCAAAAGTGAAATCATTAACCACAGGATTGGGATAAAGCTCTAGTGCAATTGCCTCATCTTGATCGCAAGACACACTTACAGGATAAAAAGTTTCTGTAACACCATTATAATCTACCTGCTTCATACGATAGTAGCTCATTCCAGTAATAGGATTGAGATCAGTATATATATAATCCATCTGAGCATTTGTATTACCCACACCTTCTATTAACGTTAATTCTTCCCATTCTATAGCGTTTACACTTCTTTCTATGATAAAATAATCGTTATTTACTTGAGATTGAACAGAGAATTCAATTTGAACTTCATCAATGTTACAAGTTGCATTAAATGAAAGTAAACCTATTGGCAATGGATTATTTCCTGACCCAGAACCTAAATTAAAAGGACTAAAAGAATTAGAAGGAACATCAGCTTCTACAGAACCTGAAGAGGCTGTACCTGATATAGTTGGATTTGTTCCTACTTTTTCCCAAGCAGTTCCGTTATAGTGCGAAACAATTAAATCTGCAGGTACATTAACACCACTTGCATTGTTCCAATATAATCCAACAGTTCCATCAGCAGAACCAGACACACGTGAAATGTCCCAATAATAGGCTGGTGAAACATGGTCTATACCTGTTCCTGTTAATGAAGTGTAATTAGGGTGTTGGGAAGGGAAAAATTCTGAAGACCAAGTAGTAGCATTTGAATTAGAAGGTGTTACTGCAGATGCTCTATAGTTAGTGCCATCACCAGTAGGAAAAACAAACTTATTTGTTGTATTGGAAAGTTTACGGACAGGGCCAAATACATGACTTGCATCAGAAACACTGCTAGCAACAGCGTCTTGATCAAATTCTATATAATTAGTACTTGTTGAAGTTGCTACACCATTAGTAAATGTGAAATCTGTATTTATCTGAATAGGACTACTTATCAATAGACCTGAACCATTATCAACTGTAATATTATCAAACACTTCTGCAGTAGCAGGAAAATCTCCTGAAATAACAAAATCATCTATACTCCAATCCCAATCCCATCCTGATGTATAAACAAACCTAAACTGAACTGATGATTGCCCATCTAAAGCAGCTATTGCCTGAGAAAAAACTGCTGGCGAACCTGCAGTACCTTCATCTGCACTAGACCAAGTATCAATATTTACCCAAGATCCTGCTCCAATTCGGTAATCTACCTGAGCCTGATCATTTGCAGATAGATCATCATAGAAATGCTGAAACCCTAACGTAACATTGGTATAATTTGTAAAACTATACGTTCCTGTTTCTAAATAACTTGAACCAACAGTCATACCAGTCCCTCCATCACAATCAGCATCTACAACCAAAAATCCTGTATTTCCAGTAGCAGAACCTAAAGTTAAAAAACCACATTGATTGGCACTTGCCCTCCATTGAACATCTTCTGTTGCATGCCCACCATCATTGGTTGAGCTCCAACCACTAGGTAATCCAGTAGAAAAATCTTCACTGATAATAGTTAATCCAGCCCCACCACTTCTAGAAATAGTTTGCTGAGAAGAACCATCGAAAATAATCCTGGAAGTTGAAGGAGTAAATGTTGCTCCTGTATTTATCCAATTACCTCCAATGTTTACACTAAAGCCCTGTGTTTGAAAATCTCCACCAACCATTTTCAGATCACTATTAATTAAAATATTATCATTTAAAAGCTTAACACCCCCATTAGAAAATGTCAATAAATTATATATAGAAGGCATTATTCTCTGATCATTGGAGCTTTGGTAAGAAACTGTTCCATAAAAGGTCATTGGGCCAAATCCTGAAATGGCATCATTTGTAGCACTAGAATAATATACATTAATCGCATTATCAGCTAAATTACCCATTGTAAAAGTTCCTAATCCACTAGCTCTATATACTCGATCTGACAGATTCAAAGTAATAGCATTGCCAGTATTAGCTAAATAAAAATCACCACTTACCCTTACTTCATTTAAAACACTGGCAGTTCCACCAGCAGCATCAGGATTTTCAATAGTAAAATCATTTCCAACAGTAATAGATGAACCATTTCCAACTGAAGCAGTTAATCCATTATTGGTTCTTACTTTTAAATTGTAATAATTAAAACTATTTATGGTTTGATTAGTTGCAAGTAATCCAATAGCTGTCCACACAGCATCACCAGAATTAAAATAGACAGTTCCAGTATTTACATTTAATGTTCCTGATGTATAATCAATTGTATTTGACACTTCAAGTGTACCTGTATTTAAATTCATTGTACCTGCATCAAATGAAAATGTATACAAAGGACAAGTAAAAGAAGAAAGGTTAAAAGTCCCATTCATCCTGAGCTGATGCAAGGCATTAATATCTGATGAAAGGGTGTAATTGGCTTTTTCAGTTACATTAAAAGAGCAAAATTCATTGAGATGAGCGAATATACCTGAACCACCAAAAGTATTGGCTTCACCCTCTAAAGATGTATTCAAATCACTAGTATGATAAATACTTCCATTATTTAACAAATCTCCATAGATAGAAAAAGAACCTCCGCCAGCGTTGGTATTACCTATTTCAAGAACAACTCCACTATTGATTGTTAAGTCTCCACATTCTGCTATATCATCTATGCTAATAACTGGATCATTAGGAGTTCCTGATAATAATGTTACTACATCGCAATTACAAGGAACATTTCCTGTACTCCAGTTAGACCCTGTATTCCAGTCATTACTTGAAGACCCATTCCAAGAAACATTATCCTGAAAACCAAGTCTTATCAATGGTAAAAGATCTGAAGTTGCTCCATTTCCAGCTGGAACTGTCACATCTGACTCCCAATGTTGATGCATTTTAGGGTTTTTACCAGGTGGGTTATAGTACCTATTAGAAGGATAATTACCAAATCCAGCTCCAGAACCTCCAAAAGAACTTTCAAACATCACCTCGAAATTACCTGCATTATAGTCAAATGGGTTATCGAGAACAATAATATTCCATCCTGCATTGGATAAACTTACAGTTCCATTAAAAACAAGAAATGCAGAGCTAGTCTTTGAAGTCCAATCCATTGCAGTCTGATCTGCAGCTGCATTGTTTTGCATATAGATCTTTAATGGAATTGAAGCTGAGCCAGCAGTTTCTACGTATACTCCAATAGTTGTAATGGTTCCAAAACTACCAATATCTGAATTGGTGTAAATAGTTGCTTCGTATTGATAGCCATTCAAAGCGCCAATAGCGCAATTAGATACCGCCACATCACCAGTTGACGTACCTCCATTAGTAGTAAAACATCCAGCGTAATCAGAAAAAATAAGTCCAAAAAGAAAAATAAAAAAAAGGGGGAGTCTCATCATGTTGGATTTAACAAAACTACAGGTAGTATAAAAAGGGTAGTAAAGGGGAGTCATGAGGAGAACAATTAAATTACAATTTCTATTTAAGTTTTTAGTTAATTATAAAATTAAATCATATATCTAAATATATAAAAATTCTTTACATGAACAAAGAATTATTATAGATAAATGCCCGAATTTTAATGACTAAAATAATAAATTAACACCCTAAACTAAATTAATCTATTGATTTTCAAGCTATTAAGATTATTTATGAAATTATCTCTTAATTTTTATAATTTTAAACCATTAGACAATATTTTATTTCGCTATAAAGACAAAATTTAAACGAAAATTTTTATTCCCTCGAGCGTTACTTTTTACGCAATAAATACATTAAACCAAATGCACAAAATATTAGATTTGTATTTTAATAATATCCATGGAAAAGAAAGAAATTCTAAATAGCTTAAAATCTTTTGTTAATGCAGAAAATGAATTAGCAATAAAAGAAGCCAATCATTTAATAAAAGTTTTTAATGTATTGTTAGCTAATGAAGTTAAAAAACATGAAGTTGAACTTAGTTCTGAAGATTCTGAAAATTTGATAGACCCTATGAAAGATGAAGAAAACATTGCTATTCTTGATCTCATACAAACATTCAACTCTAAGAGAAAAGAAGAACAAAAAGCATCTAAGAAAAAAGAAGAAGATAATCTTAAAAGAAAAAATACGCTATTAAATGATTTAGAATCATTAATTCAAACTAAAGAGAATATAGGGTCCTTAATTGCAGGCATAAGGTCAATTAGAGAACAATGGTCTGAAATTGGAGGAATTCCAAGAGATAAACACAATGAAATTCAAGCTGCTTTCAGTAAATTAAATGATGAATTCAATTATAATATTAACATCTATAAAGAGTTAAAAGAAAACGATCTAAAAATCAATTTTTCTCTTAAAAATCAGATTATTCACCAATTAAATGATCTTAAGAATGAAAGCAATATCAAACAGCTTGAAAAGCAATTAAGAACTTTACAAAACAAATGGGAAGAGATTGGTCCTACTTTTAAAGAACATTGGGAAGAGCTAAAATCAAGTTACTGGGAAAACATCCATTTTTTGTATGACAAAATAAAAACACATTATAAAGACCTAAAATCCAATCAAGCTGAAAATCTAACTACAAAAAAGCAGTTTATTCTAGAAATTGAAAACCTTATTCAAAATCTACCAGCTACCCACAAAGAATGGGAAAGCATGACTAATGAAGTAAAATCTCTTCAAGAAAAATGGAAGTTAGCTGGACCAGTACCTAAAAAAGACAATGAAAAAATATGGAAAGAATTCAGAAACCATTGTGATCAGTTCTTTAATTCTAAAAAAGATTTTTATAAAGAAAAAAATGAATCTAATAAACACAATGCAGATCAAAAAAAATCAATCATTAAAGAACTAGAAGAAGCTATTGCAATTAATGACTTTAAAAAAACTGTTGATCAAATAAAAAAACTTCAGCATAAATGGAAGAAAATAGGTCACGCAGGAAAACACCTTGAACAAAAACTTTGGCATAGTTTTAGGACTAAATGTGATGAGTTCTTCGAAAACAAAAGCAATGAAAATAAAGCTAAAAAAGAAGAAGAAACAAAAAGTTTAAAAGAAAAAAAATCAATTATAGCTCAAATCAAAAAAATTGATACTACAAACGAATCGACTAAAGAAACATTCTATAACTTGATTGAAAAATTTAAAAGTTCTGGAAAATCTTCATATAGTAAATCAAAAGGATTATTTGAAGAATTACATGATATTATCATGAAAAAACATGCTACTCTTAAGATTTCTCCAAAAGAAAGAGAAGAGATTTTAAGTCAGCTAAAGATTCTTCAAATAAATGGTTCTTTTAACCCTGATAAAACACTTCAGGACGAAAGAGAAAAAATTAAAAAGAAAATCAATCAAACGATGAAAGAAGTACTTAATTACGAAAACAACTTAGGCTTCTTTAATAACTCATCTGGGAACTCTAGCATTTTAAAAAATGTAACTGACAATATTGATAAAGGAAAAAAAGAAATTGAAAAACTAAAAGCCGAATTAAAAAAACTCAAACTCTAAATATGAAAAAAATCATCTTTTATTTTCTCCCTTTTCTTTTTATTTGCACCTCCATTCATTCGCAAGAAAAAACAAAGACTGATTCTAATAAGAAAAAATCTCTCAACATAGAAGATGCTGTGCTTGGCTATTACAAAGGACTCTACCCTTCTTCATTAACTGGAATAAGCTGGACTAAGGAAAATAAATATACTTATCAAAGTAATGATGAATTCATTATACTTGAGCCTAATCAAAACTATAATTCAAAATCTAGAAACACTATAAGTATTAAGGACATTAATAGCTCATTTGAAGGACTTGAATTAACAGGCCTTCCATGGGGAGCAGCTATAAGCAAAAGCACTATTTCATTTAATCACTTAAACTCATTTTATCATTTAAACCTAAAAGGTAAAACTGCTGATATCATTCAATACCCAGAAAATGCAGCTTCTATTGATGTTTCTCCCAATAAAAAGACGATTGCTTACACAGTCGACAATAACCTTTATATAGCTAACAAAAACAACTCTCAAACGAGCATCACTAACTATAAAGACAAAAACATAGTTTCTGGCCAAGCAATACATCGATTTGAATTTGGAATCTCTAAAGGAATATTTTGGAGCCCCTCTAATAATTCACTTGCTTTTTATCAAAAAGATGAAACTGATGTTGCTGATTACCCTTTACTAAATATAAACTCCACTCCTGGATCCCTTAATACAACAAAGTACCCTATGGCAGGTCAGAAAAGTGAAAAAGCAAGAATAGGCATCTATGACTTCATTACAAAAAAAACTACTTACCTAAATACAGGGGAAATAGATGATCATTACTTAACCAATCTTACATGGGGACCAGCATCTAAATTCATTTATGTAGCAGAGGTTAATAGAGATCAAAACCATATGAAATTGATCAAATACAACGCATCAACAGGAAAAAAAGAGAAAATATTATTTGAAGAAAAAAACGATAAATGGGTAGAGCCAGAATATGGACTTTATTTTTTACCTAAAAATAACAATGAATTTATATGGTTAAGTGAACGAGATGGCTTCATGAACCTCTATCACTATAATACCGATGGAAAATTAATTCGTCAAATAACCAACAATAAATGGGTAACAACTTCTATTCTTGGTATTAATGAAAAAACCAATGAAATTATATTTACTGGAACTGGTACAGATCCTCGTGAAATGCATGCTTTTAAAGTGGGCATTCAGTCCAATAGCACACAACAACAAATAACTAATACTGAAGGCGTACATCGTTTTAAAATTTCTCCTAATAAAAGATACTTAATCGACCAATATAGCTCATTAAACAATCCAGGTACTATTAAAATACATGACCTTATAAAAAGTAAATCCTGGGACCTCTATCAATCAGAAAACCCATTGTCTGACTTTGAAACAGGAACAACCAATATGATTAATCTTAAAACGGACGATAATATTAATTTACATGGTAGATTGATCACTCCTGCAAACTTTCAAAAAAATAAAAGATATCCTGTTTTAATTTACGTATACGGAGGACCTCATGCTCAACTTGTCACTAATAGCTGGCTCGGAGGAGCTAGCCTTTGGATGCATTGGATGGCCAATCAAGGATATATAGTTTTTACTTTAGACGGAAGAGGATCCTCTAATAGAGGGTTTGATTTTGAAAGCATTATTCATAGAGAACTTGGAAAGGTAGAAATTGAAGATCAGCTATTAGGAGTGAATTACTTAAAATCACTCAATTATGTCGACCCCGACAGAATTGCTGTGCACGGATGGAGTTTCGGTGGATACATGACCACCTCTTTAATGACAAAACACCCAGAAATATTCACAACAGGTGTAGCTGGCGGACCAGTTATTGACTGGAAATGGTATGAGGTAATGTATGGTGAGAGATACATGGATACTCCTGACCAAAATCCAGATGGATACAAGAATACTAGCTTACTTGAATACGCTAAATACCTAAAAGGAAAATTATTAATGATTCATGGAACTGCAGACGATGTTGTAGTGATGCAGCACAATCTTGCATTTATACAAAAATGTGTTTCCGAAGGTATTCAGGTTGATTTTTTCCCTTATCCAATGCATGCACATAATGTGAGAGGAAAGGATAGAGTACACTTAATGACTAAGGTATTAAACTACGTGATTGATAATAATAAATAACCTATTACCTTTCCTTCAATCACAACTACCTTACATCACAAATTTCATTCCTTAATAAATAACCTATTATTTTATTAAAATAAAATATTATTTTCGGAACTTGAATTAATGATTAACATGAGATTTAACAAACATATTCTAACATTTGTCTTTTTTAGCTTTTTAACTTTTTCTTTTTTCAGTCAAAATGGAATTATTAGAGGAACTGTTTATGAAGCTGAAAATGGAGAACCTTCTATTGGAACCAATGTGAAGATCAAAGGCACAGGTATTGGAGCATCAACAGACATAAATGGATTTTACCAAATCACCAAATTAGAACCCGGAACCTATGAATTTGTCATCTCAAATATTGAATTCAAGACCATAGAGATAGAAATTGAAATTGCAGCAGGCAAGATTAAAACTAAAAATTTCTATATGGAAGAAAACAATGACGTTTTAGATGAGTTTGAGATTAGCGCAGAAGCAGCAGAAAGAAAAACTCAGGTAAAAATGTCTGTCATTAAAGCTACACCTAAGGACATGGCCCATGTAGTTGCCATCGGAGGGGAGCCTGATTTTGCACAATATTTACAAACTGCTCCTGGTGTAGTTACTACAGGAGATCAAGGGGGACAAATGTATATTAGAGGAGGATCCCCCATACAAAACAGAGTTCTATTAGATGGAATGACTATCTACAACCCTTTCCACTCTATAGGTTTTTTCTCAGTTTTTGATACTGATATTATAAGAAATGCCGATATATATACTGGTGGATTTAGTGCTGAATATGGTGGAAGAATATCATCTGTTATGGATATATCATCTAAAGATGGAAACAAAAAACATTTTTCAGGAAAAATCTCTATTAATCCTTTTGGTTCTAAATTAATGATGGAAGGACCTATTCAAAAATTAACTGAAGATGGTGGAGCTACTGTATCATATGTTGTATCTGGTAAAACCTCTTATCTGGAACAAACCTCAAAGCTGTTATATTCATATATAGACACAGCTGGTCTTCCATTTAATTTCACAGATCTATATGGAAAATTCTCTATTAATGGCACTAATGGTAGCAAAGTGAATTTCTTTGGTTTTAATTATAATGATCAAGTTAAATACAAAGCAGTATCTGACCTTAACTGGAATTCCTGGGGAGCAGGAACCAATTTTATGTTAGTTCCATCTGGATCCCCTGTTTTGATTATGGGTAAATTCAATGTTAGTGACTATGAAATCTCTCTTTCTGAACAAGACCCAGCAACAGGAGAAAATCTCGATCCAAGAGCTAGCCGGATAAATGGGTTTAATATGGGATTTGATTTTAAATATTTTATAAGAGATGATGAGATTAAATATGGTATAGAAGTTAACGGATTTAGAACTGAATTCAATTTTTTCAACAGTGTTGGTAGAAAGATCAACCAGGACAACAACACTACTGAATTATGTGGATACTTAGATTACAAGATTGTTAAAGGTCTTTTTGTGATTAATCCGGGTTTCAGGGCGCAATATTATGCTTCCTTGAGAAACTTTTCTCCAGAACCAAGACTAGGAATAAAATACAATGTAAATGAAAATTTCAGGCTAAAAGCTGCTGGTGGTATCTATTCACAAAATTTGATCTCTGCTAATTCCGATAGAGATGTTGTTAATTTATTTTATGGTTTTCTTTCTGGACCAGACAACCTTCAAGATGAAATCATTCGTGAAGATGGATCTGTTATAGACAGAACACATTCACTTCAAAAAGCAACTCATGCTATTTTAGGGGCTGAATATGATATTGGAAAACATCTTACTCTAAATATTGAAGGCTATTATAAGTGGTTTAATCAGCTGACTAACATGAACAGAAATAAGCTATATGACGACAGCCCAGATAATTATGAAATACCCGATATAGCTAAAAAAGATTTTATAATTGAAACAGGTGATGCTTATGGAGTTGATGCTGTTTTTAAATACAGTATAGAAAAAACTTATATATGGTTCGTTTATTCTTTAGGAAAAGTAACCAGATGGGATGGCGTTCAAACCTATTCTCCTGTATTTGACAGAAGACACAATATTAACTTAGTAGCTACTCAAAAATTTGGTGAAGATAATGTTTGGGAAATAAACATAAGATGGAATTATGGTAGTGGCCTTCCATTTACTCAAACTCAAGGATATTATCATTTAATTGATTATTCTCAAGGGATTGGAACTGACATTACTACTGCTAACAATAATGATTTAGGTATTATATATGCAGACCTTAATAACGGAAGACTTCCTGCTTATCATCGTTTAGACATGGCTATAAAAAGAAAATTCATTATTTCTGAAAGGTCTATTTTTAATTTCACAGCTAGCTGCACCAACATGTATAGCAGAAATAATATTTTTTACGTTGACAGAATATCTAATGAAAAGGTGTATCAGCTACCCATACTACCAAGCTTAGGGATTAGCTGGACCTTCTAAAAAATGATTTTTTAAAAAAAATATCTTTAAATTTCATTTTCTGCTATTATTAACATTAACTTTACATCCCGTATTATAATATACACTTATATTAAATAAAGAAATACGGGAATGCCCAAATCAACTAAATATATCTTTGTAACAGGTGGTGTAACCTCATCTCTAGGTAAAGGAATTGTATCTGCTTCATTGGCAAAATTATTACAAGCCAGAGAATATTCAGTAACTATTCAAAAATTAGACCCTTATATTAATGTAGATCCAGGAACACTCAATCCTTACGAGCATGGTGAATGTTATGTAACTGAGGATGGAGCTGAAACCGATCTTGACCTTGGACATTATGAAAGATTTTTAAACACTCCTACCTCACAAGCTAACAATGTGACAACAGGAAAAATCTATCAATCTGTTATAGAAAAGGAAAGAAAGGGTGAATATTTAGGTAAAACCGTTCAAGTAATTCCTCATATAACCAATGAAATAAAAGATCACATTCAAATATTAGGTAATAAAGGAATCTACGATTTTGTAATCACTGAGATTGGCGGCACTGTTGGTGACATTGAATCTCTTCCTTTTATTGAAGCCATAAGGCAATTGAACTGGGAACTACCTGATCAAGTTCTTTTTATTCATTTAACATTGATTCCCTATCTTTCAGCAACTGGTGAATTAAAAACAAAGCCTACACAGCATTCTGTAAAAACATTACTTGAATATGGAGTTCAACCAGATGTACTTGTTTGCAGAACTGAGTACCCCCTTAACAATGACATTAAAACAAAAATTGCTCGTTTTTGCAATGTAGATAAAAGTGCTGTCATAGAATCTATCAATGCAAACACTATTTATGATGTTCCTATATTAATGCAAGAACAAAAGCTAGATGAAGTGGTCCTTAATCATCTAGACATGCCATCATTAAAAGAACCCGATTTATCTTCATGGAATGAGTTTTTAACTAATCATAAAAATCCAAAAAATGAAATCAAGATTGGTTTGGTAGGTAAATATGTTGAGTTAAAAGATTCATACAAGTCTATAGCTGAAGCATTGATCCATGCAGGAGCTAAAAACAGATGTAAAATAAAAATAGATTGGATTCATTCAGAAACCATAACTTCAGATAACTTACATGAATTATTAGGTGGTCTATCAGGAATCATAGTTGCTCCTGGTTTTGGAACAAGAGGAATTGAAGGCAAAATAGCAGCCATTCAATATGTTAGGGAAAACAACATTCCATTCTTAGGAATCTGTTTGGGGATGCAATGTGCTGTTATTGAATTTGCAAGAAATGTGTTAGGTAAAAAAGATGCCAATAGTACTGAAATTCAACCTGAAACTAAAGATCCTGTCATAAACATGATGGAAGAACAAAAAAAGATCGAAAATATGGGTGGCACTATGAGGCTAGGTGCTTATCCATGTAAAATTGATTCTAATTCTAAGGTTTTTAACATCTACCAAAAAAATAACATTTCTGAAAGACACAGACATAGGTATGAGTTCAATAATGAATATAAAGAAACTTTTATTAAGAATGGAATGGACACTACAGGTATTAACCCTGAAAACAAACTTGTAGAGATAATAGAATTAACTAATCATCCTTGGTTTATTGGTGTTCAATTCCACCCAGAATATAAAAGCACAGTTGAAAACCCTCACCCATTGTTTGTTAGCTTTACAGAAGCAGCTGTAAATGTTACTAAAAAAGAGGAGACATTGATCAATGAATAAAGGTGATCTAAGTCCAGAAAAAATCGTTTCCAAAATGTATGACAATGATCTATTCAGTAAATGGATGGGTATTGAAATCTTACATATATCAAAAGGAAAATGTATTCTCAAAATGGAAGTGAAAAATGAAATGCTAAATGGATTTTCAATTGCTCATGGAGGAATCACCTACTCTTTAGGAGATAGCTGTCTTGCATTTGCCGCTAATTCGCATGGAATTCAATGTGTGTCAATAGAAACAGCTATAACGCATAGTAAAAAAGTATATGAAAATGATGTCTTAACAGCAACTTCAAAAGAATTAAAAATAGATGATAGACGAGCTAATTATGAAATTCAGATAACTAATCAGCACAATGAGAATGTAGCTACTTTTAAGGGCACTGTTCATAGAACAAATAAAAAATGGGAATAATAAGTTCCTAAAATGAAATGCTTATTACAGAATAATTTAAGATCAATAGTAAAATCATTTTATTAAATTCAACTTTTAATTGAACTTTAAATATGGAAGAGTCTTATATTTTTGATGCTATAAGAACACCTATAGGCAACTTCGGGGGTTCATTAGCCACCATAAGAACTGATGACCTTGCAGCTCATGTCATCAAAGAGTTAGTAAATAGAAATTCAGCTGTAAATTGGTCTGAAGTAGAAGATGTATTATTTGGCTGTGCCAATCAAGCTGGTGAGGACAATAGGAATATTGCAAGAATGGCATTGTTACTTGCTGGATTACCTCATAATGTTGGAGGTGAAACAATAAATAGGCTTTGCTCTTCTGGAATGGCAGCTACTATTAATGCTTCAAGAGCCATTAAAATTGGAGACGGTGACCTCTATATTACTGGAGGAGTTGAAAACATGACTAGAGGTCCATGGGTAATATCAAAAGCATCAACTCCATTTGGAAGAGATGCCCAAATGTTTGATTCAAGTTTTGGCTGGAGGTTTATCAATAAAAAGATGCAGGAACAATATGGAACTGATGGTATGGGACAAACTGCAGAAAATTTGGTAACCATGTATAATATAAGCAGAGAAGACCAAGATCTTTTTGCTTACCATTCACAAATGAAAGCTGCCAAAGCACAGCAATCAGGTAGATTAAATGAAGAAATTATTGCCGTAGAAATCCCTCAAAGAAAAGCAGATCCCATAATATTTAACAAAGATGAATTTATTAAAGCTGGAACTAGTATTGAAAAATTAAGCAAGCTTAGAGCCGCATTTAAAAAAGAAGGAGGAAGTGTTACTGCTGGAAATTCATCGGGGTTGAATGATGGTGCAGCTGCTTTATTAATGGGATCTGAAAATGCAGCAAAAAGAAATAAATTAACTCCAAAAGCAAGAATTGTATCTTCTGCTATTGCAGGGGTAGAGCCAAGAATAATGGGAATTGGACCTGTAAAAGCATCTGAAAAGGCACTTAAAAGAGCAGGTTTGTCATTAGATGACATGGATATAATCGAATTAAATGAAGCATTCTCTGCTCAGGCTATTGCTTGTATTAGAGAAATGGGCTTAGAAGACAATGACCCTAGAGTCAATCCTAACGGAGGAGCGATTGCGATTGGACATCCTTTAGGAATGACAGGAGCAAGAATCCTACAAACAGCAATGATTGAGCTTCATAAAACCAATAAAAAATATGCATTGATTACTATGTGTATAGGAGTTGGACAAGGATATGCAACAATAATCGAAAAAGTTTAATGAAATGATTTATGAATTTAACGGATATCAACCTGTAATAGATGAATCATCTTTTGTTCATCCTCAAGCAAATGTTACCGGAAATGTAATTATTGGAAAAAACGTTTATGTTGGCCCTGGAGCAGTATTGAGAGGAGATTGGGGAAAGATTATTATTGATGATGGGTGTAATATTCAAGAAAATTGTGTAATTCATATGTTCCCAGGGACTACAGTTCATTTAAAAAAGGGTGCACATATTGGACATGGAGCTATAGTTCATGGAGGAACAATTGGTGAAAACTGCTTAATTGGAATGAATGCTGTTATTATGGATGAAGCTAACATTGAAGCTGAATGCATAATTGGGGCCTTGTCCTTTGTACCAGCTAAAATGATTATCCCAAAAAGAAAAGTAGCTGCGGGAAACCCAGCCAAAATCATTAAAGATGTAACCGACAAAATGCTTCAATGGAAAACTGAAGGGACGCGTCTTTACCAGCAACTTCCATCTGAATGTTTCTCTAGTTTAAAAGAATGTGAACCTCTTAGAAAAATTGAATCTGATAGACCCGATCAAGATTCTACCTATAAACCCTGGAAATAATTATAAGTATTTATTAAGAATTAGGGCCCTCTTCTACAGAAAATTTAACTTCTGCCTCAATTAACTCTTCATGAAGAACCTTAGGTAATTCTGTTTTCAATATACTTACCATTTCTTCACAAATTGCTCTTTCAACTTTCAACTTTTTTTTCTCCTTTGAAAGCATCACTCCCGTTATCATTCCCATAATCTCGCCTCTATGAGACTTAATTACTTCTTCTGGATTTTGAACATCAATTTCTATAATTACTTTCATATATAAACACTAAATTTTAATTGAAAATGTAAGTTTACATAATATTCAATTAGTTTAAAACTTTAACCTAAAAAGTTCTAATAACTAATACTTAGCATTCCAATGATATCTGTATAGATATTTTTAATTCTATAGTGAATAGTCTAAATTTACATATCCCATAATCTTAAACTAAAAAAATAAACTATGAAAAAAATTTACTCTTTTCTTTTTATTTTAACATTATTAAATGTTTCTATAAATGGCCAATATTATTATGTACCAGGTCTTAGTAATGGTAATCCTGGCGGTCTGAATTCAGATGACGAATACTCAAATACGTGGTCTGGTGATGGATGGACTTCAATTTTAGGGCCTTCAGTTTCATCCCCAACATGGTCTGCAAATCAAACTATTCCATTTTCATTTAATTTTAATGGAAGTGCTGTTACTGAATATAAAGTTTCCTCAACTGGAGTTTTAACTTTCACTACTAGCGCATCCTCTGTCCCCGGCACAACAAATGCTGCAATTCCAGATGCTGCAATTCCAGATAAATCTGTTTGTATTTGGGGCCTTATTTGTTCAGGATCAAACGATGAGATTGTAATAAAAACTTTTGGGACTGCTCCAAACAGACAACAATGGATCTATTTCCCTTCAAATACTTTAGGTGGTGCAGGATGGACATACATGTCTATTGTTTTAGAAGAAACAACTGATAAAATATACATTGTTGAACAAAGAAATTATAATAACTCTGGGACAATTACTGCAGGTATTCAAATTGATGGGACTACAGCTGTTTCTATAGGTGGCTCTTCTTCATATGAACCTTTAGTAGGTAACAGCTCCTCTTATTCAGACAATGTTTATTATGAGTTTAATTATGGTACTCAGCCTACTTATGATGTTGCTGGTGTTTCAATGACCACTTTTCCTTATTTAGTGCTTGGAAATGCTCCATTTGATGTAAGTGGCGAAGTAATAAATTATGGGAGCTCTACTATAACATCCATGGACATCAATTACTCAGTAAACGGAGGAGCAACAGTTACTGAATCATTATCAGGTTTAAATATTGCAATGTTTGATACTTACTCATTTACTCATGGTACTGGATGGACACCAACTGCCATAGGAAATTATCAAATTGATATATGGGCATCTAATATCAATGGGAATGCTGACATGAATACAACAAATGACCTAGCATCAGGAAATGTTGATGTACTTAATAGTTCTACCCAACGAACACCATTATTTGAAACATTCACAAGCTCAACATGTGGGCCATGTGTTGCAGGAAACGCTCAGCTCGATGTTATTTTTGCTGCCAACCCTAACAAATTTACTTCTATTAAGTATCAAATGGATTGGCCAGGAGCAGGAGATCCTTATTACACTGACGAAGGTGGAGACAGAAAATCATTTTATGGAGTTTCTTCTGTGCCAAGACTTGAAATTGATGGTGGATGGGATAGCAACCCTAGCAACCTGACCCAACAAGATTTTGATGATTATTACATTATACCTGCCTTTACAGACCTTGCAGCAACTTATTCTGTTGGAGGTCAAGCAGTACAAGTTGATGTAACAATTGATCCACTTGAAAATATTCCATCAAATAATTTAGTGGTTCACATAGCAGTTTTTGAATACCTTACTTACAATAATGTTGGAAGCAATGGTGAAATTGAATTTCATCATGTAATGAAAAAAATGTTACCCAATGCCAGTGGAACTTCTATAGCCTCTCTACAATCAAGCGTTCAACAAACAGTAAGTAAATCATATAATTTTAATGGCTCATATGTACTTCCTGCAAATGCTCAAACTCCTATTAATCATTCAACTGAACATTCTGTTGAAGAATTCACTGATTTAGGAGTTGCTGTATGGATACAAGACGAAGTCACTAAAGAAATATTTCAATCTACTACTGGTTCATTAGTAGCTGGCATTAATAACCAAAATGAGCAACTTTTAAGTGCTAAAGTCTATCCAAACCCTGTCACAGATAACGCGACATTGGCTTTTCATCTTAAAGAATCTGGAGATGTAACTGTTAAAATACACAATTCTTTAGGTCAAGAAGTGTTTGAATCTTATTTAAATAATCAAGCTTTTGGAAGATCAACTACCCAGCTCAATACTTCTGAATTACCTACTGGACTTTATACTATTACTTTAATTACTAATAATGAAAGAATCGTAAAGAAAATGCAAGTATTGAAATAACATCTTAGCATTTTAATTAAAATTTATTACAAAAAAAGGGCTCTAATGAGCCCTTTTTTATTGCTTGTAATTACTATTACTTTATAGTATCAATAATGTCCTGAAGTGTTATTATATGGCTATTGTCCTTATTGTAATTTACAATAACTGCTCTTGTGTTTTTATTAAATAGTTGTGATACTTTATTTATTGAAACGCTACCATTGACTTCTGGAAAAGGATCTTCCATAATGTTTTTTACAGGTAATTCTTTTAATAAAGGGTCTTCTAAAATTCTCTCATACATCTGATGATCAGACAATGACCCAACAAATTTACCATTCTCCTTAACAGGAATCTGAGAGATATCATATTGTTTCATTAAAACTATTGCATGAGAAACAGGATCAGTAACAGCTACAGAAACTAATCTCTTGTCTGCATGTGTTTTTATTAAATCTTCAGCATTTTTTACATCCTCATCTAAAAAACCCCTTTCTCTCATCCAATCATCGTTAAAGATCTTACCAACATATCTAGAACCATGATCATGAAATAATACAACTACCACATCATCTTCTTTTAATTGATCTGACATCTGACATACCCCTTTTATAGCAGCCCCAGCAGAATTCCCAACAAAAACACCTTCTTCTCTAGCTAATTTTCGTGTATATACAGCTGCATCCTTATCTGTTACTTTTTCAAAAGTATCTATTAATTTAAAATCTACATTAGCAGGCAATATATCTTCTCCAATACCTTCAGTTATATATGGGTAAATCTCATTCTCATCAAAAATTCCAGTTTCATGGTATTTTTTAAAAACAGAACCATAAGTATCTATTCCCCAAATTTTTATGGCCGGGTTTTGTTCTTTTAAATATTTTCCTACACCTGAAATAGTACCTCCAGTACCTACTCCAACCACAAAATGAGTGATCTTTCCTTTTGTTTGTTCCCATATTTCGGGACCTGTAGATTCGTAATGAGCCAACCTATTAGCTAAATTATCGTATTGATTTACATACCAGCTATTTGGTGTTTCTTTAGCCAATCGTTTAGATACTGAATAATAAGACCTCGGGTCATCAGGATCAACTGCAGTAGGACAAACAACAACTTCGGCACCAACTGCCCTTAGAATATCCATTTTCTCCTTAGATTGCTTATCATTTAATACACAAACTAATTTATAACCCTTAATAATACAGGCTAACGCTAATCCCATGCCTGTATTCCCAGAAGTACCTTCTATTACTGTCCCTCCAGGTTTAAGCAAACCCTCTTTCTCAGCTACTTCAATCATTTTTACAGCCATCCTGTCTTTTACAGAATTTCCTGGATTAGTAGTTTCAACTTTTGCGAGAACAGTTGCTTGTACTTCTTTACATATCTTATTGATTCTTATCAATGGAGTATTCCCAATAGACTCCAGGACATCATTAAAGTAATTCATGTGGTTAATTTTGATGCAAATGTAGAAATTCCCTAAATATAAGGATAGGATGAGTCGAACTATTCAATAAATAGTTCAATTAATTGTACAACAATTGATCTTTTTTTCCATTCAAAATATCAAACTGCTTTTTAAATGCTTTATTCTGGGAACAATTAAAGAATTGAGGCATAGTAGCATAGGAATCTAGATTTTCTTCCAAAGGAGCTCTTTCAATCATTAAGCTAACATTATCTGGATCTGAATCAATTTTTTTTAAAAGTGCATCATACATTTTAATAGCAGAAGCATATTCTTCTAATAGCATACCGCATTCTTCACTTATAGGATCCTCTATCTCCTCTTTTATAGGTTTGATCTCTAAGCTTAAATCGTTTTTATACGCTTCCTCCTGTACGCTATCCATTGGCTCAGATACCTGAACATCAATTAAATCAGTACTTTCAGTTTGCTCAATTATTACAGAATCTGCAGTTGGCTTTACAGCATCTTCTTCATTATCATTGATATTCTCATTGGAACATGCCGTGAACAAAAAGACAGCAACAATCCATATAAATTTTTCTTTTATCATACCTAAACACTTATTTCAATAGCTCAATGGCCTCAACCGCTGTGACAATATTACCTTTAAATTCTCCAACTACAAAACAATCATCTAATCCTTTATCGATCAATTCCAATTTATAGTTTGCAGCCTCATCATAACTTTTGAACTCTCCAATAAAATATTTAGTAAGACCAGATCGAACATCTTTTTTAGGGAATATATTTCCAATCTCTAAAAATATATCTAAAGCTTCAGTAGGTATTTTTTCACTATAAGCTCCTACTTGAACCCTGAACTTAACTAAATTAGAATCGACAGGATTAGAAGTTGCTACTGTATCCATCTCAATATTATCATCAAAATCAGGATTAACCTGAAATCCTGCATCAGCTAAAGATATTCTTTTACCTTCTTGGAATGCAACAAGAAATGCTCCATTATATCCATTAGTTGACATATTTACCTTATGCATAGCCGCTGCTGATTTATCTGAAAACGCACCTGTATAATACCTATATAAGCTATCCTCACCTCTCACATAAACTAGATCAGGTAATCCTTTAAAAACATTTAAGCTCAATTTTCTTTTGAACGCACCTACTTGTACCCTGTAAACAATCTCTTTATTTTCAGCTGCAACTATTGTAGTATCATCTACATCTACTGGTTCAATATCTGTTAATTCATTCACTACCTCTACATTATTGTCGTTATCTGTTTCTACTACTAATACTGTTTCTACATTTAAGCTATCTTCTTGAAGATCTGGTAATACTTCTGCAACATCTTCTACTGTTTCATAACCTCCTAATACATATAAAACTGAATCACCACTTTCTATAATCTTAAAATTTTTATTACTCAATTCTTTATATAGATCATTTGCAGATGTTCCTTTCACATCAGAACCTATCACTATAAACAACTGCTGTGTAGTAGTATCCTTTTTAGTAGTCGAAAATGTAGACGGAGCACGTAGGTCTGACCCAAAGCTCTCCCTTACCTCATCCCATTCGGAAAATTCACCTATAGAATCTTTATATACTCTATACATTGCCGAATAATCATCATCTGTGTAAGCAACTCCTTTATCATTCACTTCTGCTGAATCTGGAGAATTCAATTCATCATCGACATAATCGGGAACCCCATCTTTATCTGTATCTAAAGGACATCCATACATATCAACTGGTCTAGCATTTAAAGGAGTCTTTGCACATCTATCAACTAGGTCTGAAACAAGGTCCCCATCATAATCCAATGTATCCATTCTATATAAGTCCTCATAGTCATCTTCTATCGGTTTGATCTTATCTGATTTTTTAGGCAATGTGAGATCATAAGAAAGAGCAAAATGTGTATATAACAGTTTGTCTTTTTTTGTGTCACCTATTCGACTTTCAATACTTTCATGAGTAACTCCATCAATCAAATCTGTAAAAGTGAAGTGAAAGGAAGTACCAACACGTAGTTTCAATCTTTTGCCCGTATGTAAATTCGCTCCAATTTCTAAAGGAATTCCAAATGTCCGTTCTCTATAGCTACCAAAACCATCTAAATTCTCCTCTCTAATATCAGATTCGTAAGTATAATCCCTAGAAAGCTCAATTGCATTGGATGCATTTGGATCATTTTCATCCATATTCATTATGGTTCCATTAGACCAGTAATAGTAATAATTACCATTTTTATCTTTAAGATCTGTTTTAGATAAAAATTCCATAGATTCAAAACCAACCTGAACATAAGGATCAAAAATTCTTTTTTTTCTAAGGAGGTGACTGAAATTATAATTTAATGTGAAACCACCTGTAGTAATATGAGAATTAAAATTCAGGTTTCTATCAATAGTTCTTTCGTTGGCACTTATCTGACCAAAAAGCACAAAAAAGCTAAGGTCTAAATATTCAGTAAGAGGATTAATCAACCTAAGGTCATACCCTAAACGGCTAACAGTAGGATGATAACCTTGATGATTAGACCCTATATCTCCATAAAAAGTAAGCATACCCATCCCCATAGAAAGCTGAGGTCTAAAAACAAACTCCAAAGGTTCAGGACCTTGAGGTTTTACCTTTAAGCTATCTTTATTATGGCCCAGAAGATTAGATAAAGGGGCACATATAATAGATATGATAATTATAAAATTCTTCACCAGTTGATATGATTAAAAAATCCCATACTATACGCTAATATCGTTAAATAGTTCCTATTTATAAAAGTATTCAATAATAATAAAGACTCTCATTGAATAAAAATGTCGCCTTTTATCATATAATAACGAAAGTTTTATGAATTTATTTAATTATCAATAGCTTCAGGTACAAATCATTATTGAATAACTTGACATATTACGCGGGCTTTTTTTAATTTCGAAGAAAATATATTAGCTATGAGTACAATAGACCAAGGAGATGTTACGATCTCAGTAAATAAAAGAGGAATTGCAACAATAGAATTCTTTCACCCTCAAAGCAATTCACTTCCTGGTAGAATACTATCTAAGCTAGCTGACACCATTGAAAAAGCAGGTAATAATGAGCAAATCAAGTTAATTATCCTTCGATCTGGTGGAGATAGAGTCTTTTGTGCTGGGGCTAGCTTTGAAGAGCTTAGCTCTATAGAAAATATTGAAGCTGGTATTAATTTCTTCTCAGGGTTTGCCAATGTAATAAATGCTGCCAGAAAATGCCCTAAATTGATCATTGGAAGGGTCCAGGGGAAAGCAGTAGGGGGTGGTGTCGGAATGGCAAGTGCAGTTGATTATTGTTTTGCTACTAAATATGCTGCAGTTAAGCTTAGTGAATTAGCATTAGGTATAGGTCCTTTTGTTGTAAGTCCTGCTGTTGAAAGAAAAGTTGGAAAATCTGCCATGACCATGATGGCCATTAATGCTACTAAATGGTATTCTGCAGATTGGGCAAAACAAAAAGGGTTATTTGCAGATATATATGAATCTACTGAAGAAATGGATGAACATATTAAACAGCTATCAAATAAACTAGCCTCATCAAACCCTACAGCCATGCAGCAATTAAAAAAAGTGATTTGGGAAGGAACAGAGAATTGGGATTCATTACTAATTGAAAGAGCAGGAATTAGTGGTGAATTAGTGCTTTCAAAATTCAGTAAAAATGCTATTCATGCTTTGAAGAAAAAATAATGTCTCTATCTATTAATGAATATATTAAAACTGGGTCCATTAATGACCATATCCATGAAATAGAACAATTAACCAAAGGCAGACAAGTATTTATACTTTGTGACGAGAATACGTTTCTTTTCACAGACATCTTATTAACAAGTCTTCCATTATTAAGAGCTGCAAAGAAGATTAAAATCCAACCAGGTGAAAATCATAAGACACTAAAGAGTGCTCAATTAATATGGGAATTCTTAAGTGAAAACAAAGCTGACAGAAATTCCGTCCTTATTAATTTTGGAGGTGGAATGATCACTGACTTAGGAGGCTTTGCTGCTTCTACATACAAAAGAGGAATAAGCTATATAAACATACCAACCTCCCTTCTTGCAATGATAGATGCTTCTGTAGGCGGTAAAACCGGAGTAAATTTAAATCATGAAAAAAACCAGATTGGAATGTTTAGCACTCCAAATCTTGTCCTTTGTGATCCTTTTTTTTTAAAGTCTCAAACAAAAGATCAAATTTCATCTGGCTTTGCTGAAATTATCAAACACGGACTAATTATAGACAAAGAATACTGGGAATACTGCACTAAGCAGACATTTGAAAACCTTGATATCAATCAAATTATTCAAGATTCTATTAGAATTAAATCTACAATTGTTACAGAAGACCCCCATGAAAAAGGAATAAGAAAGGTCCTTAATTTTGGCCATACTATTGGACATGCTATTGAAACACTTTTTATCAATAAAAATACAACTATCTTACATGGTCATGCAGTAGCTGCTGGCATCTATATTGAATCCTTTATATCCTATAAAATTTTAAAATTGCCTGAACTAGAGCTGAAAGAAATTCAACATTATATTATCTCTAATTACAAAAAACTTCCTATAGAAAAAAAGGACATTAAAGAAGTTTTAGAAATCATGAAAAATGATAAAAAAAGAAATAATAATAAATATAATTTTTCTCTAATTTATAAAATTGGCAAAGCATCATTTGACAATTATATTGATGAAGACCTCATCGAATTAGCCTTAAATGATTATTTAAGTTACTCATGAAAATAATTCCTCCTAAAGATCAAAAGGTTAATGCAACCCCAACCCTTTCATCATCTAAAAGCGAAAGTAATAGAGCACTTATCATTCAATCATTATCTAATAATAAAATCAATCTGAATAATTTATCTTTTTCAGAAGACACGCAAATACTGCGATCAGCTTTAAATAATTTAAATACTCAAAATAATATAAATTGTAACAATGCTGGAACTACTTTTCGTTTTCTCACTTCTTATTTATCAACTATAGAAGGAGACTGGACAATAGACGGTTCTTCAAGATTACAACAAAGACCGATTAGCCATTTAGTAGAAGCATTAATAGAGCTAGGCGCAAATATTGAATATACTAGAAGGAATGGATTTGCACCCATTAAAATAAAAGGGACTGAATTCAAGGAGAATAAAGTTGATATCTATGGAAATGTTAGCAGCCAGTTTATATCTGCTTTACTATTAATAGCTCCTTCTTTGAAAGATGGACTCAAGCTTAATATAAAAGGACCTGTTTATTCAAAACCATACATTGAACTCACTTTGAAGATGATGAGTGAATTTGGAATTAAATATAAATGGAAAGATTCTTTAATTGAAATAACTCGTCAACCATATAAAACAAATAATTATACTATTGAAAATGATTGGTCAGCTGCTTCTTACTGGTATTCAATGGCTGCACTTAGTAAAAAAAGTACGATAAGTATTAAAGGACTTAAAGAAAAAAGTCATCAAGGAGACGCCATCATTAAAGAATATTTTAAGCACTTTGGAATTGATTCTCGATTCAAAAACAATGAACTCATTATTAAGAAAACAAGTGAACCCATTAAGAAAACCATCAAATTAAACCTTAATGCCTATCCTGATATTGCTCAAACTATAGCTGTAACATGTGCTGGTCTTGGTCTAGAATGTCATCTGAATGGACTAGAAACATTACAATTGAAAGAAACTAATCGACTAGAAGCATTGAAAATTGAATTTCAAAAGCTAGGCATCCAATGTAATTTAGAAAATAATAGCATTAGCATTCCTGGAAATCAATCTTTAAAATACGAACATTCAGTTGCTACTTATAACGACCACAGAATGGCAATGGCATTTACCCCCTTATCATTAATAACAGGTGAAATAGAAATACAAGATCCAGAAGTTGTTAAAAAATCATATCCAGAATTCTGGAATGACTTATCAAAAGCAGGTTTTATCATTCAATGATCAACTCTTTAATTCATTGGATTCCTATTTACAACATTTATTATAAATTTACAGGATTCCTACAATCTATTAAAAAATGAAACCATCTACTGAATTATTTAATCTGATCAATTCACTAAGTAAATCAGAAAAACGATTTTTTAAGCTATCCTCTTCTTTACAAACTGGCGAAAAAAATTATCTGAAATTATTTGATATGATTGAAAAACAAACAGCCTATAACGAAGAAGCTATTAAAAAAACATTTGCCAAAGAAAAGTTTATCAAGCACCTTCCTTCAGAAAAAAATCACTTATATAAACTTATTCTTAAAAGCTTAAGAGGGTTTCATGCTGACAATTCTATTAGCTCAATTTTAAAACAAGAAATCAAAAATGTTGAAATCCTATATAGAAAAGCATTGTATAAAGAATGTGTGAAATTTATTAAAAGAGCTAAAAAAATCGCCAATGATCATGAGAAATTCTATTATTTATTTGAATTAATAAGTTGGGAAAAATTATTGATTGAAGAAGCATTTGAAGAAGGTGAATTCAATAAAGACCTTGATCTTTTAATTAAAGAAGAAATGGAAGTCATTGAAAAGCTAAGAAACCTTGCAGAATATCACATGATCTATTCTAGAATCAATTACATATTCAGAAGCGGTGGATTTTCAAGAAATGAAAATGAAAGACTAGAAGTTGATAAGATTGCTAATCATCACTTAATTGTAGGGAAAAATACTGCACTTTCAGATAGAGCTGCATCCATTTGTTATTACATACAAGGTTTTTGTAATGCAACAAAAAGAGATTTCAGTACCGCCATGACTAAATTCAAAAAAACTAAAGCGATATTGGACAGAAACCCTTTAATTAAAAGCGACCTTCCTGAGAGATATGTTAGAACATTAAAAAACCTGGTTTTTTGCCATATAGACAACCATGACCTTAAAAGAGCTCAAGAGCTGGTAGATGAATTAAATTCTATAAGTAATAAAAAAGGATTTAACAGTATTGATATTAGAGTTAAGATCTTTACTGCATCTTGCAGCACTCAATTAGTCATCTATGACAAACTAGGAGAATACCAAAAAGGATTAAAACTTGCTGAAGAAATGATCAAAGGCATGGACGAATACAAATCGAAACTCAACAAAGAACAAACTATTCTTTTCTATTACCATATAGGTTATGTGTATTTTGGAGCAGGTCTTTATAAAGAATCATTGAAATGGGTAAATAAGATCTTAAATGACAATGAACAAATCTTACGTCAAGACATTTATAGTTTTGCAAGGTTATTCAATTTAATACTCCATTATGAACTCGGGAACATAGACCTTCTTGAATATATTATAAAATCTACATCTAGGTACCTTAAAAAGACAGAGAAAGATTATCAAAGTGAAGATGTATTAATCAAATATTTAAAAGAATTAATAAAGCTGGACAATGAAATTGCTAGAATAGAGATTTATGAAAAAGCAAAAGCTGAATTTGAAGAATTATTTAAATCAAAAAAAGAAGGTATCATTTTACAATTCATTGATGTTATCTCATGGTTAACTAGTAAGATAGAAAACATCAGCTTTGAGCAAGCGATTAAAAATCGACCTTTTTAAGTTGTAATTCCTTTTCTACTACACCCCCCCTAGAAATTCCTTTTAAAGTTATTGTCAAAGAATCAGCATTGACTTTTTTATAAGAAATTTCTTGAGGGAAATCATGTGCTGGATTTGAAAAACGGAAAAACATATCAGAAATAGAATCTACAACATAAGGTATCATAGATTGTTTATGAGGCCTAGCAATATACCTGAATTCCCCATCAATTTCTCTTATGGTCATCCGTTCTATAATTGTTGAATCTCCATTTACAACTTTTATACCTATTCCAGATATAGAATCTTGATATAAAGACCATTTTTCGATAAAATGACCTTGAGGGTTATATCTTTGAAAAGACATCGTATCCACCCAAGATCCTTCTATCCATTGAAAAAGCTGAATTGTATTCTTTTCTTTACCCTCTTTGATTATATTTTTTTCACTTTCACTACATGAGATAACAATGAAAAAAAAACCTACTAAATAAATCCTAAGCATGCCTTTGTCTATTGATCTCATACATAAATATAGAAGCGGCTACAGAAACATTTAAAGAACCTACATTTCCATATAATGGAATTTTAATAGTGCTGTTACACATTTTTAAATAAGTTGAAGAAACACCATCCTCTTCACTTCCCATTATAATCGCCATGGGATTAATTAGGTTTTCATTGTATAATATTTTATCAGATTTTTCAGTACATCCAATTATAGTAATGCCTGAATTTTTTAAATAATCTATAGTGTCTTTTAAGCTATCTACCTTACACACAGGAATTTTATGCAAAGCACCTGCTGAGGTCTTAATAGCATCTGAAGTAACTAAAGCTGCTCCTTTTGATGGCAAAATAAGAGCATGAACCCTATTACATTCTGCTGATCTAGCAATTGCTCCTAAATTCCTAACATCTGTAATCCTGTCAAGTATAACAAACAATGGCTGTTCACCTCTTTCATATATCTCTGGCAATAATTGATCTAGCTGGTAATACTCAATTGGTGATATAAATGCTATTACACCCTGATGATTTTTCCTAGTTATACTGTCTAATTTTTGAATAGGAACACCTTGATGAACAATGTTATATTTTTTTAGAACGCTCCATAATTCCTTAACTAGATCTCCTTTTAGTCCCCTTTGAACAAGCACCTTATTAACACCCTTACCATTTTCTATCGACTCTATTACAGCTCTAATTCCATATATGAAATCTGTGTGCTTTTTCTGATTAGAACTAATTTTTTTTCTTTCCATTATTGTATCCAATATGCTCTCCCACTTCTCCATGCATTTACTGCCTTATACCAGCTTGAACGATACATTGGTGATCTTTGGAGCTTAAAATCATTTTCTGAAAATGGATTTTCCATTTTATTAAATACAAATGAAAGCGAATTTACATTATTCTCATCGCCATACACCCATATTTCCATGTCTTGAGATTTACTCACAACATTAGGAGGTCCATAAATTATACTAATCATACCCCTATCTGTTTTCCAACCTTCAATATAAGAACTAAAATGATGATTGGCATTTTCAACTCTATTATAATATTTACGAATAATTTCCTTTGCCCTTTCCTTACTTCCTGTTTTAGATTTCCAAAAATGATCCATAGTAGATTTTAAAAACTCACTATTCAACAACTGATCATATTCAGCTCTAGAGCAAATATACCTAGTTGGCTTAACCATTAACTCAATTGTTGAAATAGAAGGGAAATGTTTTTCAAAACAAAAAAGTGTATACCCTTCTTTTATTAATGTATCAGTCTGAAGATAAACAAAACCTTCATCTGGAATTTTAAATGTCAATTTTCCAATATGGTCTGTTTTAAATTGAATTACTTTTTCTGATTTGTAATCAAAAGGCACATTGTTTACTCCTGTAAATGGAGGGAGAGAAATAGGGAAATCTCTTATATAATGTTTTATGAAAATTGTAGCTGAGCTATTTAATTCACTTTCAAGCTGAATCTGCTGACCTTGATTTACATAACTTTTAAAAATCGGAATACCCGAATAATCTTTAATTAGAAAAAACTGTGAGGACTCTTTAGATCTCTTATCCAAAGAGATGTGTTTTTCAATCATTGAATTTCTATTGACATCCTTACAAAATAATTTTATCACACCATTATCACCTATTTTATAATCAAATTTAAATTGCCCTCTGATTTTATTTTCCTTGAGCTCTAATACTTGGTCTTCTAAATAGAAAGAACCTGAGTCCTTGATCACTTTTGAATCTAATTGATCGAATACCCTATAATGGAAATACAATTTACCAAAATAAGGATCTGCCTTACTTTTTCTTGTGTATAAAATTTTAGAAGAATTAACCTGAAAATATACAGTAGAGGAATCACTCTCTTTATGGTAAATAATATATTCTGGATCAACCACCTGATCAGTATCCTTGTACAAATGCGCATAATTCTGATAACTATTTCCCATTGTAGAGCAAGACACTATAATAAATAGCAAACTATAAATAACAAAATGAGTAACTAGGCGTATCAATTTTCTATCTAACAATTAATGGAGTTTCCAACAAATTACTATGATTCAAGCTCCGATCAATAAGCATGATTTCATAACGAACACTGTCATTATGATTTGAAGAAGTATTGAAAAAATAGGGCTCCATTACGATTTGAACCTCTCCTCTTAATGCCTTGTTTTGACCAATAGGCGTAATGTTTTCTAACCTATATGAAAATGTAATAGAATCTGCAGTAGGAAAATTATTTCCTAAAGGGTCTGCAGTTCCTCGGACCCATGAGCCATTCATCTTTTCATAATAATTAATATATAAATTATAGTAATAATAACTTGAGGTGTCAAAAGGAGGAGAAAGTTGTTCCTGACCAAGACCAATATCACCATCTCCATCTGTAAAACTAAAAGTTATGACCCCTGAATCACCCATCGCCTCAAAACTCACAAAATCAATGACTGGTTCTGCAGGAAATGCTTCTGGTTTAAGACAGGACACAAAAAAAGAAACTGTAAACGACAAAACAAGTGCTATTTTTGTATTCAAGTGCATAAGATTAATTCAAAATTAGAACATTTATTTACCATTTGATTGCTGAATCTAAAATATTTAACATTAATGACGATAAGTCTTTTAACGAAACTACTCTTAAAATATTTCAAGAGCAATATAGGACTATCGATATTTATAAAAAATACATAGATGAATTAAAAATTGACCCCTATAAGGTTAGACGCATTGAGTCTATTCCTTTTCTGCCAATAAGATTTTTTAAAAGTCATAATATCATAACTAAAGAAAATCAACCTGAAGTTACCTTTTTAAGTAGTGGCACTACTGAATTAAATAAAAGCAGACACCTTGTCCAATCAACTAAGGTCTATGAAAGTTCATTTCTCAATGCATTTAAACTGTTTTATGGTGATATTTCTACATATACAATACTTGCTCTTTTACCTTCCTATCAAGAACAAAAAAACAGCTCTCTTATCTATATGGTTGACAACCTAATTCAACGATCAAAAAATTCTAGTTGCTACCTATCTTTAAAAGAAGACAGGACTTACAATTTAATAAATGAACTAAAAGACAAAAAAGTATTATTAATTGGAGTTAGTTATGCTTTATTAGATTTAGCAGACACACACAATTTTGACCTCTCAAAATGGATTATAATGGAAACAGGTGGAATGAAGGGCAGGAGAGTAGAGTTAACAAGAAAAGTATTACATGAAAAACTCAATATAGCTTTTAATACAAAAAACATTCACAGTGAATATGGAATGACTGAATTACTTTCTCAAGCCTATTCTAAATCAAATGGAATATTTAAATGCCCTCCATGGATGAAAGTGCTGACAAGAGAAATAAATGACCCTTTATCTTTTCATTCAAATAATAAAACAGGAGGAATAAACATCATAGACCTTGCTAACCTATATAGCTGTAGTTTTATCGCCACTGACGATCTTGGAAAAGTGGCTAAAGATGGAACTTTTGAAGTCTTGGGAAGATTAGACCAATCTGACACAAGAGGATGTAATTTATTAAGTAGTTATAGTTAATTTACTTTTAAAATAAAATAATTCTTTTTTCCTCTTTGAATCAACACAAATTGATCATTAATTAAATCATCACTGGTAATCACCTTACTGTCATTCACTTTTTGTTTATTAACTGAAATGGAATTTTCCTTAAGAGCTCTCCTAGCCTCTCCATTTGATTTTAAAAAATTAGTTTCTGATGATAAAGCATCAATAATATTCAAGCTGCCAATCTTTTTTTTGTCGACAACAGCTTGAGTAACTCCTTCAAATACTTCTAAAAATAAAAGTTCATCCATTTTTTTTAATCCTTCAACTGCAGCAGCTCCTTTCTGAAAAAGAATCTCAGAAGCACTTTTAGCAGCATTGAACTGCTCTTTTCCATGTATTCTTACTGTTACATCTTTTGCTAGCTCTTTTTGTAAAATCCTTAATGAGGGGTTTTCAGAATGGTCTTTAACTAGTTGACCTATTTCATCTTTACTTAAAAGTGTAAATATCTTAATGTAGTTTTCAGCATCGGCATCAGATGAGTTTATCCAGTATTGATAAAATTTATAAGGAGATGTTTTTGATGGATCTAACCAAATATTACCTCCTTCTGTTTTACCAAATTTTGTCCCATCTGCTTTCTTAATCAATGGAGTAGTTACTGCAAATGCTTCACCACCATCTTTTCTTCTAATAAATTCAGTTCCACAAACAATATTTCCCCACTGATCAGAACCTCCTAATTGAATTTTACAATTTTTATTTTTATACAACCAATAAAAGTCATACCCCTGTACTAACTGATAACTGAATTCTGTAAAAGACATCCCTGTTTCCATTCTTGACTTAACAGAATCTTTGGAAAGCATATAATTTAATGTAATGTGTTTTCCAACATCTCTAATAAAATCCAAAAAAGAAAAATCTTTATACCAATCGTAATTATTAACTAATTCTGCAGCATTTTCCCCAGAATTAAAATCAAGGTACTTTTCCAACTGAACTCTTACTGCATTTAAGTTAGCATCTAACGTTTCTTTATTTAATAAATTTCTTTCCTGTGATTTACCAGAAGGGTCTCCTACCATACCAGTAGCTCCGCCTATTAAAGCAATGGGTTTATGTCCTGCTCTTTGAAAATGCACCAATATCATGATCTGAACTAAACTTCCTATATGTAAAGAGTCTGCAGTAGGATCAAAGCCAATATAACCTGAAGTCATGCCTTTATTTAGCATTTCTTCTGTGCCAGGCATAATATCATGAATCATGCCTCTCCATTTTAATTCTTCAATAAAATTCAAACCAAAATTAATTTTAAAACAAATTTATCTTTTTAATAAAACATCACCTATTAATATTATTTAAAAAATGATTCTAATATTATATTGCTCTTTTTATTCTAATTTTAGAATATGAATTTAGTCACAGGCGGAACTGGTTTAGTAGGTTCCCATATAATTTTAGATCTTCTTAAAAAAGACCTTCCTGTAAGAGCCCTAAAAAGAAGTAAAAGTAATCTTGAACCAATAAAGTCAATTTTTGATTTTTATAAAAAAAATGATCTTTATGAAAAAATAGAATGGGTTGAAGGAGATGTTCTAAACATCCCAAGTTTGGAAGAAGCTATGGACCAAATAGATAACGTTTACCATGCTGCAGCTTTAGTGAGTTTTCACAAAAAACATTTTAAAAGAATGTATGATGTTAATGTAAAAGGCACAACCAATATAGTTAACCAAGCGTTATCCTCCAGAGTAAAAAAAATAGGACATGTTAGCTCAATTGCTGCAATTGGAAGAAACAACACACACTATTTTACTGAAGAAAATAAATGGAAAAGCGACAAGAACAATAGTTATTATGCGATAACAAAATATGGAGCTGAGAGAGAAATCTGGAGAGGAATTAATGAAGGTTTACCAGCAGTGATTGTAAACCCAGGCATTATTATTGGACCATCAAATTGGAACAGGTCCAGCACTACTCTTTTTAAGAATATTCATAAAGGATTGAAATATTATACCGAAGGAGTAAATGGATTTGTAGACGTTAGAGACGTATCAAAGGCTATAATATCACTTACCAATAGTCAGATCCATTCTGAAAAATACATATTAGTAAGTGAAAACCTTTCCTATAAAGAAGTTTTTTCTGAAATAGCAAAATCTTTAAATAAGGAGGCCCCAAATAAATTAGCTTCTAAAACAACTCTTGAAATTGCCTGGAGATTAGCACTCTTAAAGTCTTATTTTACTGGAAAAACTCCTCCTATTACTAAAGAAACTGCCAGGACCACAAGTCAGCAATTTTACTATGATTCAACAAAGATCAAAAATGAATTGTCTTTTGAATTCTATTCAACAAATGATGCTATTAAAAATGCTGCTAAATACTTTTTAGAAATTTAATTTTTCGACAATATATTTCACATCATTATCATCTATATCTAGGTGAGTAACCATTCTCACTCTACCTACACCAAAAGAAATACATAAAATCCCTTCCTTTTTTAATTTAGAAACAAAATCATCATTTGTATATGTAGTTTTCAAATTAATAACGATAATATTGGTCTCTGTTTTAATTACATGATCAACCCAAGAACACTTATTAGCAGCTTTTTCTATGCTTTCCGCCCTTTTATGATCATTAGCTAATCTATTTATATTATGCTCAAGAGCATATATACCAGCTGCAGCAATAACGCCTACCTGACGCATTCCTCCACCTAGTACTTTCCTTACTCTCCTTGCTTTTTGAATAAATGATTTGTTTCCAATTAGTAAAGATCCAATGGGAGCACCTAGCCCTTTGGATAAACAAACAGAAATAGAATCAAATATTTCCCCATAGCTTATTGAATTTTCTTTATTTCTAACAATAGCATTAAAAACTCTAGCCCCATCAAGATGTAACTTTAAATTATTTTCTCTACATACTTTACTGATTTTTTCCATTTCAGAAAAGTGATAACAAACACCGCCTCCTCTATTAGAAGTATTCTCAAGAACCACCAAACTTGTAATAGGGTAATGAACATCATCTATATTGATATTACTTAACACATCTTTATAATCTATTAAACCTGAAGAACCTTCAATCAACCTCATTGATGCCCCTGAATTTTTCGCTATGCCTCCACCTTCATAATTATATACATGTGACTCTCTACTGCAGATCAGCTCATCTCCTGGCTGAGTATGTATATTAATTGCAATTTGATTGGTCATTGTTCCAGAAGGACAAAACAATGCTGCCTCTTTATTAAAAAGGGCAGCTCCCTTTTTCTCTAATTCAATTACCGTGGGGTCTTCCACAAAAACATCATCTCCTAATGGAGCAGAAAACATAACCTTTTTCATATCTTCAGAAGGTAATGTTAAAGTATCACTTCTTAAATCTATCATATGATTTATTTATTTTAATTCGAAATTAATTAATTTTAGGGCTTTATGATAAAATTAAAACAGCTCTTATTTTTCTTTTTAATATTCAATGTTAATTTCATTATTGGACAGGAAAAATACTGGGTGTTTTTATCTGACAAAAATGGTGTGGAATTTAACCCCTATGAATATTTTGATTCTAAAGCTATTGAAAGAAGAAATAATGTTGGATATCCCTTAGACCACTATACTGATCGACCAATTAACGAAAATTACATCCAATCCATTCAACAATACGCAGACACAATAACAGGACATACCAGGTGGTTCAATGCATTGGCATGTATTCTAGATAAAGAAAAAATTCAGCTTATTGAAGCATTACCATTTGTTGAGGATATAGTTCCAATGATCTCCAAACAACAAATTTGCGAATATGTCGGACAATTATCTGAAGGAGAGCAATCCTTACTAACTGGGCAAACAGCATGGATGGAAGGTCAACTTTTCAGGAAAAATAAATTTACAGGTAATGGAATTAGGATCTGTATTATTGATGCTGGTTTTCCAAAAGTAGATGTGTTAAACGTTTTTTCCCATATTAGAGATTCTAATAGAATTATAAACACATGGGATTTCCATAAAAACGAACCTAATGTTTATAGGTCTAGTTCTCATGGAACAATTGTTTTAAGCTGCATTGCTGGTATTTACAAAGGCCAACCTATTGGACTCGCAACAGAAGCTGAATTCCTTTTAGCAAGAACAGAAAGAATTCTTTCTGAATCGTTTGCTGAAGAAGAAGATTGGTTAATGGCTATTGAGTGGGCAGACAAAAATGGAGCAGATATTATCAATAGCTCATTAGGATATAATCTACATGGCTATTTTAAAGAAGATATGGATGGACAAACTACTATTATTTCAAAAGCTGGAAACATTGCTGCAAAAAAAGGAATGCTAGTTATAAGTGCTGCAGGAAATGAAGGAAATACAAATTGGAAATACATATCTGCTCCAGCTGATGCAGATAGTGTACTAACCATAGGTGCATTGAATCCTTGGACTGGAATCCACACCAACTTCAGCTCCTTTGGCCCTACTTCAGATTTTCGATTAAAACCCAACCTAATGGGGATTGGACATGTGATGGCATATGATTATAAAAACAGACTGCATGAAACACAAGGCACCTCATTTGCTAGTCCTCTAATTGCTGGATTTGCAGCTTGTGCTTGGCAAACCAACCCTAATCTCACAAATATGGAGGTCTTTAAGAAATTAGAAGAAAGCTCAACTTTATACCCTTATTACGATTATGCTCATGGTTATGGAATTCCTCAAGCATCTTATTTCATTAACCCAACATATGAACAAACACCAACATTTACTATAATTAACACTGAGGACTCCATAAAAATAGAAATCAAAAATGAGTCTTTCCATTATGCTGAATTAATTCAAACAGAATCAATTAAGGAAAAACTCATTTACCAATTCTTTCATTTGTTTGATGAATACACAACAGAGTATGCCAGTATAAAACAAGACAAGCACCCCTATTTTTATTTTCATATTGAAAACCAATCTGGATATTTAGACTCCTATAAAGTGATTACTGTAGTTCAAAAAGATATTCTAACATTACCAAAAAGTCAATACAAGAATAAAATACTTAGATTTCATTACAGAGGCTTTACTAAATCCATCAATTTATGATAAGATTTATACTGATTATATTATTCTTATCGATTTCTAGTATATATAGTCAGCACCTATTATTGACTGAATCTACACCAGAAGATTTTTCAGAAGTGGACCTTGGGAATGGTCCAAATAGAAAATATTTTGTTTACAGCTTTATTGGTTTTGGAAGCAAAACCAATTTACTTAATGTAAATAATGAAAATTTTTTACCTCTTAAATCTAGTCTTGATCTAAAAACAGGAACAATTTATAGATTTAAAATCAATAAAATTCTTGGGTTTATTTATGACCTAACATTTATCTCATCTTGGAATAAACTTAATTTAGATAAGGACCCAGAACTTCCAATTGCGAGTTTAGGACTAAAAAAAGCTAAATACATTTATCATCAAATAAGTAACGCCCTTGCTTTTCAGATTAATTTCAAACCTAAAAGAGGAAATCAGTTAGGTAAATATTTAGATCTTGGAATATATGGAAGCTATAATTTCAGCAGAAGGTTTATGTATCAACTTGAAATTGCAGACATTTCTAAAAATGCAAAAATTACTATGAAAAAACTGTCTTACATCAACCCATTTGAATATGGGTTTACATTAAGACTAGGAAATGTTAAAAGCTGTATTTTTAGCAGGTACAGAATAGCAGACATCTTTAATGATAATAACAATTTTACATCTTTAGAACTACCTAGACTTACTTTAGGGTTAGAAATATTATTATATAGTGATTGAGAAGTTGTTTAATGCATTATCTTGAAAATCAGCTCCTTCAAAAGATCATTATCTGAAGTTGAATAATCATCAACTCCTTTAGATTTAAGGTCATATTCTCTTAAATATCCAAAGATCCTGGCTAATTTGTTTTTACTATAAAATTGAGTCGCATTTCTATATTGCTTTAAAAAATAAACATGCACTCCAATTTTTTTTGCTATTTCCCCTTCACTGAATTTACCAGCATAGAAATGGTATTTCATCAGCTTTGTAAAAAAAACATATAATGAACTAATTGTCAGCACCATTGGATAACTTTTAGAATTATGTCCAAAATGTTGAATGATCAAATTGGCTTTTATTACATTTTTTTCAGCAATAGCATTCTGAAGCTCAAACAAATTAAATTCTTTTGAAAATCCTACATTTTTATGAACAACATCTATGCTAATTTCTTTTTTATCATTTAACACAACTTTAAGCTTATCTAAAGTTGAAATAATTGAAGAAAGATCATTTCCAATAAACTCAGCCAATAAGATCGCAGCTTTAGGATGAACTTTTAAATCCTTTGACTTCCCTTGCTCTATAATCCATTCAGGCAACTTATAATCCTTAATAGGTTCGGAATCATATATAAAGCCTTTAGAATTAAGTAACTTCCCTAAAGCTTTTCGTTTATCGAGTTTTTTATTTTTATAATTAATGACCAATATTGTAGTTGGTGCATATGCATTTACATAATCTGCTAACTTATCTATTGTCTTTATAAGATGCTGAGCTTCTTTTACAATAACAACTTGATAAGGAGCCATCATGGGAAATCGTTTTGAAACATTAATAATGTTATCGATAGTAGTATCCCTACCATAAAGAATTGTCTGATTAAATTCCTGCTCATTTTCATTCAATACTGAATGCTGAATAAGATCAGATAGCTGATCAATATAAAAAGCTTCTTCACCCTGTATAAAATAAATAGGCTGGTATTGTCCATTTTCTATATCCTTAGCTATCTTATTAAAATTCATATAACATATATTTACTGAAAAAAGTAAAACTTACCTACTAAATTGTCTTTTAAATATGGCAGACCTTTTTTTCCCAAACTTCAATTTTAAGACTCGTAACGAAAGTAACAAAACTTTGGTTTATGATGAATTAAGAAAAAAATGGCTACAACTTACACCAGAAGAAAATGTCAGACAACACTTATGGAAATACTTAAATATTCAATTTAAATATCCAAAAAGTTTAATGGCCATTGAAAAGAAAATCATTATTAATAAACTAGAAAAAAGATTTGACCTTTTAATTTATAATAAAGCTGGGAATCCTTTAATGATAGCGGAATGTAAATCTCCTAAAATAAAACTTAACCAAAGTACACTTGAACAAATTTTAAGGTATAACATTCAACTAAAAGCAACGTATTTATTAATTACAAATGGTATTGATCTCTATTGTTGTCATGTAGATTTTAAATCCGGCAAAATGGAGTTTTTAAAAACCATACCAATGTTCAATGATATTTGTTAACTTTAACAATATGAAAAATCGAATTACTCTCTTATTAATTACCCTATTTTCTTTGAATTTTTACCTCTGTCAAGAATCGAAGACCTATTTAGGAAACTTTCAATTACAAAAACATCTTTCTGAAAATATTAATTCTGAAATTCCTTTAGGTTTTTTTGTAAAAGGAGACATCAATAAAATAAAAGATCTTTGTGATGAATTTAATGGGCAATACCGAGGTTCTGTAAAAGGGTGGCATTATGTAAAAATCCCAACCAACCAATACAAAGCATTCAACGATAATAAATCCATTAAACAATCATATATCTCTTTACACCCAGGGAAAGCGCTAAATGATACTATGAGAGTAAATAATAGGATCAATGATGCTCATACAGGTGTTCCTCCTCTTAATACTGGGTATTCTGGTAAAGATGTTGTTGTCGGTTTCATAGATACAGGAATCGATTGGGCACATGGAGATTTTAAAAATGCTGATGGATCTACAAGAATACTTTATCTATGGGATCAAACATTAGGAACAAATGTAAATACACCTTCTACTTATGGATATGGACAGCACTGGGACAGCACTGCTATTAATTTAGGCACACCTACTAACAACAGGAATGCCTCTTACCATGGAACAACTGTAGCTGGCTCTGCTTCTGGAAATGGATTAGCTAGTGGGTATCATAAGGGGGTTGCTCCTGAATCTGATATTATTATGGTTCAAACTAATTTCAATGCAGTTGATTGGTTAAGCACTGTAGTAGATGCAACTGAATATATATACCATATAGCAGATTCAGTAGGCAAACCATGTGTAATCAATGGAAGTATAGGGACTTATTTTGGATCTCATGATGGATTAGATCCTTACTCACTATATATTGACAGCTTAATACAAGCTAAAAGAGGACACTTATTTGTTTGTTCTGCAGGTAATTCTGGTAACTGGGGAGCCTATCATTTACATGCTGATGTTAATAATGACACCACATTTACTTGGTTTAAACCGCATAGCTCTTGGGGTTACGTTTTTGCTGAATTATGGGCAGATACAGGTTCATTTAATCAAGTTTTATTCTCTATGGGAGCTGATATGCATTCACCATATTACAGCCACCGAGGACAAGGACAATACTTTGATATTTCATCTAACATAAGTGCTCCTTCCTCTTTATTATATGATACTATAAGAAATTCAAATGGGGATCAATTAGCTACCATAATGTACTATGCTGAACAGGTAGGTGGAGTATATATGCTACAAGCTTACATTCCTTATGCTGACAGCACTTCCTATCATTATAGATTCCAAGCAACTGGTGCTGGCAGTTATGACATATGGTCTGAACAAGCTAATTTAGGAGTATCTGACATGGTACCTGAAAATCAGATACCAACCTCTATTCAATTTCCTGATATAGTTAATTATACTTCACCCGATACTTTATCTACACTAGTAAGCTCTTTTCAATGCTTACCAAGTACAATTACAGTTTCTAATTATATTAATGCTTATGGATTTGTAAACAATCTTAGTAATTATGTAGTGAAACAATGTTGTAAAGGAGAACTTTCTTTGAATTCTAGTAAAGGTCCTACAAGAACAGGTTTCTTAAAACCAGATATTGCTGCTTCTGGTGACAATACTTATAGTGCATGGCCGGTAGGATTATTAGGTTCCATTCATGATTCAATTTTAGCTATTGGTGGTATGCATATGCCTAATGGAGGCACTTCTATGTCAAGTCCTGTTGTTGCTGGAATAGCTGCATTATACCTTGAAAAATGCAACACACCTAACTATATGGATTTCAAAAATGATTTAACCAGTGCTGCCTATACTGATCAATTTACTGGGACCCTCCCCAATTTTGCTTTTGGTTATGGAAAAGCTGATGGTTATAATACTTTGGTCAATACTCTTTTTAGCCCAACTATACTAAATAATGAATATTGCATTAATGAAGACAGTACAGAAGTAGCTACATTTTTAGATTATGAATTTTATAATTGGAGTTCAGGGTCTAGCTTAACATCTAGCTATTATACTGCTTCTAATAATCAATCTGTGATTGTAACTGATTCTGCAGGATGTAAAAGTGATACTGCCTTTTTTAATGTAATTGAAAACCCTTTACCACCTACTCCGTCTATTACCATCAATTTTGATGAGTTATCTGCTGATCAAGGATATAATAATTATCAATGGTACATTAACGGCACTTTGCTAAATGGAGAGAATGATAGCACATTATTTGTGAATATCAATGGTCAATATCAAGTTGAAGTATTTGATCAAAATGGATGTTCTAATATTTCAGATAGCACCTTATATAATTTTGTGTCTATTGAAGAAAATAATTTAGAAACCTCCTTATACCCTATTCCATCTAAAAACAATATAAATGTTAAATCTAGTTCAGCTATACTGAATTATTTAATTCTAAATTCAAATGGGCAAATTATCAAGTTCATTGACAATATATCTCCCAATAAAGAAATAGAAATTAGTATTTCTGAACTTAAACCTGGAATTTATATTTTAATGCTATCTACAATTGACGGAATAAGTTTAAATAAATTTAATAAGCTCTAATACATAATTTTTTAGCTTTGCATTTTTATTAATCTAAATAGAATGGATCTTACAGACATAATTACTATATCGGGGAAATCTGGTTTATACACTATTATTGGACAAACAAAAAGCAATGTTATTGTTGAATCTATAGCTGACGGCAAAAGGTTTCCAACCTTTTCATCTAACCGCATAAGTGCTTTAAAAGACATTAGCATCTATACCAATGATGGAGAAGCTTCTTTATCTGATATTTATCAAAAAATCTATAAAAAAGAAAACGGTAAAGAATGTATTTCTCATAATGAACCTACTGATAAATTATATGATTATTTAGAAGAAATTCTACCAGATTACGACAAAGATCAAGTATATACTTCTGATATAAAAAAATTATTTCAATGGTATAATCTTCTTCATAATGCAGGGAAATTAAAATTGACTAATTCTGATGACAAAGCCGATAATAAAGCTGAACAAGAAGAAAATTCAACAGAAGAATCATCAGAAAAGGAGAAAGCTTCTTCTCAATAATTTCTTACCAATTACCTGAACTACTTTCTTTTAACTAAAATTAACTTAAATAAAAGTGGCATTGGATTTGTAAACTAAGGGTTATAATTATATTTGACACACTTATAAAAAAAAAACATATGAGAATTTTAATCTTAACGACTATCCTACTCTTTTCTGGGAATACAATTTTAGCACAAAAAAGTAAGAAAAATAAATCTGGCTTAACTAATGAATTAGACTCCGTTAGCTATAGTCTTGGCATGAATATGGCGATTAGCTTTGCAAAAGAGTTTCCTGAAATTAACTATGAGCAATTTATTAATGGTTTAAATGATAATCTAAATGAAAAGGACAAATCTGCAATCAATGAAGCTGATGTTCAGATGATTATCCAAAATTATTTCATGAAAAAGCAACAGGTTAAACAAGAAAAAGAAAAAGAGATGAATACCCCTAAAATTAAAGAGGGTGAAGCTTTTTTAGCTAAAAATGGAAAAAGAAAAAATGTAATTACTACTGAAAGTGGATTACAATATGAAATAATTGTTCAGGGGAATGGTCCAAAACCAACTTTAACAGATAAAGTAGAAACTCATTACCATGGAACACTAATTGATGGGACAGTATTTGATAGCTCAGTGGACAGAGGAGAATCTATTTCCTTTCCAGTGAATGGCGTAATCCCAGGATGGACTGAAGCACTACAATTAATGCCAGTTGGCTCAAAGTGGAAATTATACATACCTTATCAATTGGCTTATGGAGAAAGAGGTGCAGGTCAAATGATAGGTCCTTATTCTACATTAGTATTCGAAGTTGAACTGATCAGCATTAAATAATGAAATTCATTTTCCCTTTAATTAGTTTCTTATTAGTAGGATGTATAAATAATGATACTGATGTAAAAAACTCTACTGATATAGAGTTAAAGTCTAAAATGGACTCTGTCAGCTATTCATTAGGCTTTATGTATGCTCAACAGCTAAAAGCCAGTTACCAACAAATGGGTATACAGGAACCAACAATAAATATTGACATCCTTAAAAAATCTCTTATCTCAAATTTAGACCCTTCTCAAATATCGTTGATAGACTCCTCTCTAGCTGTCAACATCATGAATGAATATGAATTAAACAGACATAGGAATATGCATCAATCAGTGATTGTTGAAGGCGAAAAATTCTTAAATGAAAATAGCCAAAGAGAAGGTGTTATTGTTACTGCAACTGGTTTGCAATATGAAGTTATTGAGCAAGGAGGAGGAAATAAACCATCAATTACAGATATGGTTGAAATTCACTATACTGGATATTTCATTAACGGAAATGTTTTTGATAGCTCTATTGAAAGAAACGAAACACTATCAATTGGTGTAAATGAAGTAATAAGGGGATGGAGAGAGGCTTTACAATTAATGTCAGTTGGTTCCAAATGGAAAATTTATGTTCCATACCAAATAGGTTATGGAGAATTAGGAACGCAAAATGGCCCGATTGGACCCTACTCTACATTGATCTTTGAAATTGAACTACTTAATATTAAATAATGAAAAAAAATACATTAATACTAAACACACTCATAATTGCTATCTCTTTTTCAATCACAAGTTGTAACAATGAAGCTGATGAAGCTAAAACGCCATCTACAGAAAGTAATTACACAAAAAACAATTCTTCAAAATTAATCACTTCTGAAGATTCCGTTAGTTATGCAATAGGAGCAGACTTTGGCAGGCAAGTATCTGCAGATTTTAAAGACTTTAATGAACAAGTTTTTGAAAAAGGGTTGAATGGCCAATTAACTAACAATCATGAATTAATCATTGAACCAGCTTTAAGACAACAGCTCTTACAGTCATTCTTTATGCAGCTACAATTAGCTGGTGATAGTATAACAAATTCAGGGTCTATTTCTAATTCTTCTGAAATTAATAGTATGGAGGATACCGTTAGCTATATTCTAGGAGTAAACTTTGGTGAAAATTTCACCAATCAATTTCCTGAATTCAATGCAACCATATTTTTAAATGGATTAAAAAATAGACTTCATAAAACTGAAGCCCCTCTAATTGATTCGGTTACTGCACCGAAAATTATTCAAGCTTTTTTTCAAAAAAAACAAGAATCAGCAAGATCTGAAGAATTAAAACAATCTGAGAAAATCAAATCAGATGGCATTCAATTTTTAGAACAAAATAAAAATAAAAAAGGAGTTATTACAACTGATAGTGGCTTACAATATATTGTAATGAAAGAAGGTACTGGTCAACAACCTACCGCCACAAGTAATGTGACTGTCCACTACCATGGAACTACGCCAGAAGGAATTGTTTTTGACAGCTCTGTAGATAGAGGCGAACCTGCTACTTTTGGATTAGACCAAGTAATTAAAGGTTGGACAGAAGGTGTTGCCTTAATGAAGGAAGGAGCTAAATATAGGTTCTTTATTCCTCAAGAATTAGCTTATGGTGCTAACCCAAGACCAGGTGGCCCAATTAAGCCATACATGCCTCTAGTATTTGAGGTTGAATTATTAAAGATCAATTAATATTTTTGATAAATTCAACAACATCATTTACCATTTCTGAATTTAAAGGAAGGTTTTTGTTGTTATAGGTCTTTATATGCTCCTCTTTATCAATTGGTGCATCCTTTAATACATGGCTCATCCCCTCAATGATCTTTAAAGTATATTCTTTTTTCTCACTAACAAGTCTCTCTGCATTATCAACTCCAACCTGTATATCATTACTTCCATTGATTACTAAAACAGGAATGGTTAATTTATTGATCTCTTCTAAAGGGTCATAGCTCATCCATTGGCTCCAGAATGTCTGCATTTCATTATTAAAGAAATTAGATACTGGTGGGAATACTGTATCCAACTCAACTCCCAGCTTTAAAGAATCCATAATTTTATATGCATAATCTTTAAAATATTCAGGTTGATCTGATAATTGTTCTCTTAGCACCTCATCAATTGGAAATCCTGTACCTGCTAAAGAAATAAATCCATCTACAGATAATCTTTGAGCTGCAATGACACCCACTAATGATCCTTGACTATGACCTGCAATAATCACTTTTTTATCTGGATATTTTTGTTTGATATAAGCTACAATTAAAACTACATCTTCTATAAAATAATTAAACTGAAAATCATCACCTATATGATAGGCTGAAGCACTTAATGCAATTCCCCTTTTATCATATCTTACTGAACCTATATCATTCTTGTAAAGTTGATGAGCAAGCATTTTATAGCTATAATTCTCATTCATCCCTAATGGGTTATTACCATCATTGTCTGTCGGACCTGATCCAGCAATAATAAGTACGATCTGTTTTGCATTCTCAGGTATGATTATATTGGTAAAAAGAGAATCCTCATTCACTTTAATGAAAGTAGAATGATCTTTGATGGTTGAATCAAGCTGAGAAAATGAAACTAAACAATAGCTAATACTTAGGACCATCAAAAAGATCCTCATTTAATTTCCTTTTTTAGAATAGTTTGTGTTGGGAAAGCAAAATCCAATCCTTCTGCATTGAATCTTTTTAAAACTTCTTTACTAATGACGTTTTGAGAATCCAGCCAATGAGCATCAGGCTTTACATAATAAATAAACAGTATGCCCAATGAAAAATCTCCAAAATCCTTAAATCCTGCTGAACAATCTTCTTCTAGTATATCGTTATTATCAGCCACTATCTCTCTTAGTACATCAACTGCTTTTTGCATGCCTTTTTCATCAGTATCATAAGTTAATCCCAAATTCAAAACCACTTTTAAAGCTGGTTGACTAGTAACATTTACTACACTATTATCTGTAAAAGTACTATTAGGGATGGTAACTATTCTACCTTGCAGTGTTCTGATTCTTGTGCTTCTTAACCCTACTTCCTCAACTACACCATCAAAACTATCTATTAAGATCCTATCATTTATCCTAAAAGGTTTATCTAAAAAGATCATAATGCCAGCAAAAACATTTTTTACTGAATCCTGTGCTGCTAACGCCAATGCTAAACCACCAATCCCTAAACCAGCGATCATGGCAGTAATGTCAAATCCAATATTATCTAAACCGATAATTATACCAAGCACCCATATTATTGATTTAATTCCTTTTCTTAAAACAGGCATCAACTGATTATCAAACTCTCCCTCTGTTTTATCAGCCATAGGCATTACTACCTCGACAATAATAGTATCAACTGTTCTAGAGAGTATAGATGTAATGGTAATAACAAGTGAAAAATAAGCGAGGTGTTCTAAAAAGCTAAGTACATTATCCTCAAAATGGAGATAGTGAATGGAGATCCAATAGCCTAAAATAAGCAATAAATAAACAATTGGCTTTTCCAATTTTTCAATCAATACATCATCAACTCTAGTTTTTGTTTTTTGAGTGATCCTAGAAATAATATTAGATATGATCCAATAAGATATCTTAACTGCTATAAAAGAACCAAGTATAATTCCTAGCGCTATCGCCCAATCAGTAATTGTATTACCATAAAATTGCTTATCTAAAAATTCCATTTTATCTTTTTTTAATTATAAAACCATGCAAATTTAAAATTTACTTTTTAATGAATGAAAGTACCTTTTGATGATTTGAATTTAACTCAAGAAGGTAATAACCAACTTCTAAATCAGCTATACTAATTGCTAATTCTTTATTAAAGAAATTAATTGCTTTTACAACCCTGCCACTTGCATCATAGATAAGAATTTGACCTTTATTATCTATCCCATTATTTATTTTAAAATTTAATACCTCTTTTGCTGGATTGGGATATAAAATAAAATCGACATCTTTTTCTAATATCGTCACAGACTGGTCGTAAGAGCATGTATAATTGGCTTCAAATCCAGGGTTAACAGTTGCCCCATCTGAATAAAAACGAAATGTCACTGCTCCAGTAGAAGTGGTAAAACTACCAGGGCTATTCATTCCAGTAAAAGGACTTCCTGTAATTTGAGGAGAATTAATATCTAAACCATCATATATGTATAAATAATCGTAATTTAATTCGACATCAAAAAACGTAAAATCGATATCTAAACTCGTTGCGCTATCCGGATTAATGGTCCAGGTATAATCTTCATCGTCATAATAATCTTTATAAGGGCCACCAAAGTCATGTATTGTACCATTACATGAATCAACATAACAATCTGTCAAATAGTCATTGATGCCATCCCAAAAATCATTATACCCATCATCATACCCTAATGCCCATATACCAATACCTCCAATACCTGATCTTTCAATGTGCTCTAATCTTTTCCTAAATCCATTTTCTTTAGTAATAAAGCATTGCTGGAAACCATTGTCATTAAAAGTGTAAATATCTGTATAGCTATCCTGGTCATATTGATGATTTGCAGATGAATAAAGTCCTGAAACATTGTTTTTAACCTGTTTATATGTTTTTGCAGTACCCGAACCAGTTGTTGAGCTTGGAACATTTAAACTTGAAGTAGGCCACTGATAACCATAATAAGGCAACCCCATTATTAATTTATCTGCAGGACAACCTTTATCTAAATAATAAGTAATTGACCTTGATAGTGAATAGTTATAATTAGACCCAAAGTGATACAATGGATCACAGGGACCTGTATTAGAACTACCCTGATAGTAATAGGCATAACCCATCACAATATAATGATCAACAGCTGGTTCCATTAAAGAAAAATCAAACACATTACTCCAATCTACTGCATATAAAACAGTACTAACTTCAGATCCAGGAATAGCAGCATGCATCTGATTAGCTAAATTGACCATAAAGTAAGAAAAGTCAATTTTATATGCAGATGGCAAACCTTCAATATCTATGTTCACACCATGTGCCCCTCTAGATTGAACTAAATTAATTAAATTCGAAATCAATGTTTGTTGAGAGGTTGTACTGCTAAAAAAGGTAGCATGGTCAGAAAATAAAGTAACTGTAAGAGTTACTTTGGTATTTCCACTTGCTAAAGCTGAATCTACAGCAGATGAAGTACTCCATCCATGTGTGGTGATCGGCTCACCATCTATGGGGTTAACCTCATAACTAAAAAAAGAAAAATGGCTTAAGAGATTCCAGTCATAATTATGATACACACTGCCCACCCAATAAGGGTGCCAACCATAAACTACTTTATTTAAATTACATCCAGACCTTGTAAAAGATTTTTCGGAATGTTTTATTGATGATTCATAAAAATCTGCAGTTGAATTTCCTAATTGATTATAATATTCAAGTTGTTCCTGGTGAATTGATTTGGAATCTCCATATTGTTGAGAATATCCAGAATTAATCAAAAGAATTAATATTATACCTAATTTAAATATTTTCATCATCTCTTAAAACCCAAAAGTAAAACCTACACGATATAGAATGGGAGGTCCAGATGAACCGAACATATAATAAGATCTGTAGGGAGAATTATAGTCATTAATTATATCATATAAAAGCATAATCTGAACTGTAGCACTTCCTCCAATTGAGGTACTATAAGCTCCTCCTAAATAAAACATACTTGCCAAAGTTCTTTCTCCGTAATTAACAGAAATAGGTTTTGTTTCATATACTCTTAATAGCTCATATTCAGCATGAGCTAAAAAATTTCTAGTAAATTGATATCTGGAGAAAATATTTCCTCCATAGTATGATAGATTTATATCCTGTTCGGGCAATCCTCTATAAATGTATTTAATACCTAAACCAGCAGAATACTTTGGAGTTACCCTATAACCTATAAAAGGTGATGCATCTAATAAGATCCATCCATTGTAAATATTAAAACTAATATTTCCTCCACCATAGAGTCTTTCGGCAAATGACTGATTGTTCAAATCATTTTCTGGAGGAGTGTTTTCATTTTCATCATTTACCTGAGAAAAACAACTTCCTGATAAAGAAAAATGGAAAACAAAAATGATAATTATGTGTTTGATCTTCATTTTTTAAAACCTATCCAAAAGTAAAAAAATTACATATATCCTTCAGCGTCCTCAATTTTAATCCTGCTCTTTGCAAAAGCACCTGTTCCAAAAGCACATAGCTTACCTGAAGAATTAAACAATTTAGCACTTGCAGTTACAATTGACTTTGACATAGCGATTACCTCACCTTCTGCTATCAATTCATCTTCAACTATTGGTCTCATTAAATGTATATTATAATTAGATGTCACTAAAAAATAATCTGACACTATAGACTGTCCTGCAAAAAAGCTTGCATCATCTAACATCTTAAAATAAATCGAACCATGTAAAGAATTACCTGCGTGAAAATAATTAGGTTCGGCTTTCATCCTAATGATTGCTTTACTAGGAAGCACCTTTAGTCTAGCATTCATAAGCAAATTAATTGGAGCCTTATGATACATTTTAGCTAACCTTTTTAAATGTTCCTCCATAAATTTTAATAATTGATTAACTCAGCTAATTTAACTGATACTTTCTTTGCATTTGGGAGTAATGTTTCTTCCAGCTTAGAATTTAATGGAATAGCAGGAGTATCTATAGAACCTACAACTTCAATTGGTGCATCCAAGTATTGGAAACAGTTCTTTTGTATTCTAGCAGCTAAACCAAGTGTAAATGAACATTCTATTGATTCTTCTGTAACTAACATCACTTTTCCATGTTTTTCAGCCGCTTTATACATACTATCTTCATCTAACGGATTTAATGTTCTAAGATCAATAATTTCAATCTGACCTGGAAAATCCTTTGCTGCTGTTTTTGCCCAATAAACACCCATTCCGTAAGTAATAATAACCGCAGAATCACCTGCTTTAATCTTATTTTCTTCTGCTTCTAACACTATATTAGCTTTCCCAAAAGGCAATACATAATCTTCACTAGGTTCTATAGTGCTAGCATCTTCAGTACCTTTTAATTTACTCCAATATAACCCCTTGTGTTCAAAAATTACCACTGGATTAGGATCATAATAAGCTGATTTCATCAGCCCTTTAAGGTCAGCTCCATTGGATGGGTAAGCTATTTTAATTCCTCTTATATTAGTTACTACCGATTCAACACTAGAAGAATGATAAGGGCCTCCTGAGCCATAAGCACCAATTGGTACTCTAAGCACCATACTCACTGGCCATTTTCCATTTGATAAATAATAAGAACGGCTTACTTCTGTAAAAAGCTGGTTAAGGCCTGGCCATATATAATCTGCGAACTGAACCTCTACAATAGGTTTTAAACCTACAGCAGACATTCCTACAGTACTTCCAATTATAAATGCCTCTTGTATCGGTGTATTAAACACCCTTTCGTCACCAAATTGCTGAGCTAATGTAGCTGCTTCTCTAAAAACACCACCTAATCTACCACCTACATCCTGACCATATAATAAACAATTAGAATCTTTTTCCATGAGCTCTCTAATTGCAAATAGAGCAGAATCCACCATCACTGTAGGTTTTTTACCTTTAGGCTCTCTATCCCCTTTTTCTTCAGTAATTGGAGTAGGTGCAAAAATATGATCAGTTAGATCTTCAGGTTGAGGATCTTCTTCTTTAAGTGCCTTATCATAATCTTCCTGGACTTTGATTTTAGTTTCTTCTTCTATTTTTATTAGATCTTCTTCCTTAATACCTAAAGATAATAACTCATTTCTTAAAAATGGATAAGGATCTCTTGACTGATGCTCTTCTAGATCATCTCTGTACCATTCCATTCTAACACCTGATGTATGATGATTTAACAAAGGAACTTTAGCATGAACTATAAATGGTCTTCTTTCCTGTCTAACTGTTTCAATTACTTCTTTCATTACAGTGTAAGATTCAAAAAAGTCTGCCCCATTAATTGTCTTTACCTCTATACCTTTAAAACCTTTTGCATATTCACTTACATCCTGAGAACGGATTTCTTTAGCATTAGCAGATATATCCCATTCATTATCCTGGACCAAATAAATGATCGGCATTTGTTTTAATGCCGCCATCTGAAATGCCTCTGCTACTTCTCCCTCTGTACAACTAGCATCTCCTAATGAGCAAATCACTACTGGGGCCTCTCCTTTCTTATAATTTACCAATCCCTGGACCTCTTTATACCTAACTCCCATAGCAATACCAGTAGTTGGAATTGCTTGCATCCCTGTTGCTGAAGACTGATGAGGAATTTTTGGCATATCATCTCTATTTAAGCTAGGATGAGAATAATAAGTTCTGCCACCCGAAAAGGGGTCATTTCTTTTAGCTAAAACTTGAAGCATTAAATCAAATGGGGACATACCAATTGCCAATAAAATAGAATCGTCCCGATAATAAGGAGATATAAAATCACATGGCTTTAATTGCATACCAACAGCCAACTGAATGGCTTCATGACCTCTTGAAGTTGCATGAACGTATTTAGAAGTAATGGTTTTGTTAACTTCAAAAAGCTCAGTCATTGCTTTAGCAGTAGACATCAGCCTAAATGCATCCAACACCTTTTCTATTTCTATTACTATATTAGATTTAACAGTTTTCAAGTTTTTAAATGAATTATAATGCTGAAATATAGTAAAAATACTTAACTTTTATTTCATACTATCTTTAAAAGATACAATTAAAATTTAATATTAATACTTTTATTAAAATTTTATTAATTTTTCAAAATAAAATTTTGACTAAAATTTAATAAATACAATTGTTGTTCTGCTCTTGTAAATGATGTGTAAATCCACCTTAAAAACTCAGTACTAACTGTTTTATCAGGCAAATAACCATGATCCACAAAAACATGATTCCATTGCCCTCCTTGTGCTTTATGACAGGTAAGTGCATATGAAAATTTAATCTGTAAAGCATTAAGATAAGGTGAACTTAGGGTAGCCAACTTTCTTTGTTTACGACCTTTAATATACGAATAGTCTTTTTCTATATCAAAAAATAATTCTTTTAATTTTTTAGAATGTATATTAGGCCCATCCACCGTAAGACTATCAAGAATTACTTTACAATTGAATTGCTGAGTCTGTTGCTGATCCACAAAACTAAGCTCAAGGTCAGCAAATCTAAATCCATATTTAGACTCAATATTACTTACATTGTGCACCTCCAGTATATCTCCATTGGCAATAAACCCTTCATATTTATTTAAAGTCAACCAGAAATAGTTATTCTTTACTGCCATTATTAAATCTCCAGTATTAATTTCATCCTCATGCCACAAAACGCTTCTCCTTATTTCATTATTATATTGGTTGGCCTTCTTGTTGGACCTACATATTATCACAGCATTCTTTTTATTGGAAAATGCTGATTCAATTAAATCCTGTGAATCTGAATTCTCGATATAGGTAATATCCTTGTGCTGAATGTTTATATCCAAATATTCACTTTCACTTTCAATGCTATTCCTTATTGCTGTCGCCTCATGCAGGATACCAGATCCTTTTTCCTGCCTTACAACCTGAGTAAGCTCAAACTCATAAAAATCCTCATCAAAACGTTCATTAAGATAGCTAGGATTCAAGGCAGGACTATCCAACCAACCTACTGGAGGCAATTGAGCGTGATCGCCAACAAAGACTACTTTACATCTTGATGATGAATAAACAAATTTTAATAAGTCAGATAACAGATCGGAAGCATCCAGCTTTGAACCTATTGATGCATTACCAGCAATCATAGAAGCTTCATCCACTATAAAAACAGTATTTTGATAACGATTTTCAGCTAATTCAAAATAAAATTGATCATTTTCATTTTTAACGTGATAGATCAAACGATGTATAGTAGTTGCAGAAGCATTACTATAGTTCCCCATGACTTTAGCAGCTCTACCTGTAGGAGCCATCAAAACAGTTTTAATTTTAAGCTCTTTACATGCTTTAACTAATGCTGAAATCATAGTTGTCTTACCTGTACCAGCATAGCCCTTAATAATTAGACCTACTTTCTTTTTATCATAAACAACAAACCTAGCCAGCTTATTTATTCCATCCTCTTGATCAGAAGTTGGACTATGACTGAAAAACTCTAGAATCTTACTTTCTAATATTTGGGCATTTTTCATCTTTGAAAAATAATTGAAATTATGATATAAATTAATTTAATACCAACTTTTGAAAAAAATATTAGCTTTGTATTTCAATGAAAAGAAACCATTAATTACTATGGACAACTATAATCATCTAATAAAAAAATCTATAATACCTGTTTTACTGATTTTTCTAGGTATTTATTTACTAATAGTAGGATTCGAAAATATTAAAAACTACGAAGAACCTCAAGAGTTAAGTTTTATCTATGGCGCATTCTCTTCTCTTCTGATGGGAATCTTCATATTTATTATAAATTTTGAATTAATAAATAACAGAATCATTAAAAAAATTACGCTACCTGTTTCTTTAATTATTTTATTACCCTTTGCTGGTCATTTATCTTACTCAATTTATGATTCTATTAATACTACCATTGAAGAAATGGATCAGAAAAAGAAATATGATAGCCATATACAACAAGGTTTAATTGACATAAAAGATATTCAGGCAGAATATAAAAAAATATATAGATTATACTCCAATGACTACAATGAATTAAAAAGGTTCTTATTAGAAGACAAAGCCAAGCTAATTAGCCTAACTGTTCCTAATGGATTAAATGAAGACTCTGTCTATAATTTAATTGATATGAAAATTTCGCCAGAGCATCAATTGATCTTAAAATATGATAGTACAGACATTAATGACTGGAAAAAAATCACAGATGGATACAGTGATGAAGAAGCACTAAAATGCAAATTATTGATAAGAGACACTATAGAAACTGATATCTTGAAAAAATTATTTCCAGAAGATCTCGCTGAAAAGAACAGGGTCTATCCTTTTGATATCAATAATTTTCAAAATGTTCCTTCTTTTGATTTCCATAAATCAGGAAATAATCAATTTTTGTTAAAAACTGAAATCTATGACAAGATTGGTAGCTCAAGGTATTTTTTCTTATACTATGATAAAAACAACCATCGATTTACTTCTAATCATTTAATAAATTCAAACAAAAAACTCCATTATTTAAACAACAGGGAAGGATTGTTTCTTACTACACCAAAGAACTTTGTTTCTTTATTGAAAAATCATTCTGAAAATATTTCATTTGAATATAAAAACGTTTCAAAAGGAGATTTCCTAACTTCAATAAACAACACTAAGCTTGAAAGCCCTAATGATATTGTAAACATACTTTCTGAATGTAAGCTAAATGATACTATCTCTTTTGAATTTGCAAAATACTCAAGATCTAATAACTCTAAAGTAGCAACTAATACTAGCTCAACCGTTATCTTAAAGTTTAAAACTGTTTTCATGATTTTAAACGAACTTGAATCCTGCTTTGCTTCAAGTTTTTATAACTCAAAAAACTACACCCTAATACCAATTGAAACAAAATACCTTAATGCTACAGATGAAAACAATGTTCATCCTATAAAAACAGGCATGTATTTAGACACATCATCTATAAAAAACATATTAGCAAATAAATCAATTTTTAATGGTGCTGAGTTTGAGTATGAAAAAGGGAAATATTATTCTATTAATGATTCAATTACCGATCCTATTCAAATCTTTACTAGAACAAAAATAGGAACACCTGTATTTTTAGCTGAAGATCCCTATCCTTATGATCCATTTAGCAAATGCCCACTGCCTTGGAAAATAGGATCTCTTAAAGAAATTAAAACAAATGGCAATTGGGATTAATCATTTTTCAATGATAATTCTAGCTCGTTTTTACAATAATGGCAATGAATAATGCTGAATCAATTATCTTTATTATTAATGATCAATTCTACACTTTCTCCAATAAAGATGCTTCATTAAACCTATCTGGACCATTAAGTGAATTTAAAAATTCAGCTAATGAAAATACAATTGCATATATTGACGCTTCCCATTTCAATATAATTCCAGAATTCCTTTTCAAAGAAACAAAAATAGACTCTTTTCTCTCCTTAACTACTGAAAAAATTGACAGCATTACTCCTGTAACAAATAAAATCCCACAATTAAACAGTGTTCTTTTATGGACATTAGAAGAAACCATCAAAAAAAAATTAATCCTAAAAAATCCAGGGATTACTTTTCATCATTTTTCCGAGTTATTCCTTAACGAACCAATTGACCAAAATTTACATCCAGAAATTAAATTGCGCTTATCAGAAAATATCATCTATATTTTATGCTATAAGAAAGGTAAACTACAAATAGCAAACAGATTTAATATTTCTGGACCTGAAGACATCACATATTACACACTTCTATGTGCAGAACACTGTCATTTAAACAAAGAGAACACTCTGCTAAATATTAAGGGGATATATAAGGAAAAGCTTATTGAGCAGTTAAATAAATATTTTAACACAAAAAACATCCACACTACAACGGACCAATCAATTAAATCCTTTATATAGTGAGAATTATTAGAGGAACCTTAAAAGGGAAAAAAATTATTGCTCCTAAATCTATTAAAGCCAGGCCTACTACTGATTTTGGAAAAGAAAGCTTATTCAACATTCTAGAAAACAAAATTGATATCGCTAAAATTGAAGTTCTAGATTTATTTGCTGGAACAGGAAATATTTCATTTGAATTTGCTTCTAGAGGGGCTAAAAAGATCATTTGCGTTGACCAGCAAAGATCTTCTGTGAATTTTATTAAAGAAACTACTCACCAACTTGACCTGCCTATAATTGCTATAAAAAATGATGCTTTCAGGTATTTAAAAACCCTTGAGCTTTCTTTTGATCTTATTTTTGCCGATCCACCATACGGACATCTAAGAGCGAATGAACTACCTGAAATTATTTTAAAATCTAGTATCCTAAATGAAAATGGCCTCTTGGTAATTGAACACGGAGTTGAAAACGACTTTTCTAATCATGAGAACTTTATTGAAAAAAGAACGTATAGCAGAGTGAATTTTTCCTTTTTTAAGCATCATTAAACATGAAAAGAATTGCTGTTTTCCCAGGGTCTTTTGACCCCATAACAAAAGGACATGAATCTGTCATAAGAAGGTCTGCTGTTCTATTTGATGAAATAGTTGTTGCTATAGGGAAAAACATAGATAAACAATATATGTTTAGCTTAGAAGATAGGAAGAATTGGATTGAGAGTACATTTTCAGACCTCATCAATGTTAATGTAGCTGACTATAATGGACTAACTGTTGATTTCTGTAAAAAAATAAATGCTAAATTCATCATAAGAGGACTTAGGTCTAGTAAAGATTTTGAATATGAAAGAAGTGTAGCATTAATGAACAATACTTTATGTTCAGATATAGAAACAGTTCTTCTATTCACAGATCCAAAGTACAGTATGATCTCATCTACTTCTGTTAGAGATATTATTAAAAACAATGGAACTGTGGACCAATTTTTGCCTTCTGGAGTTAAAATAGCTTGATCTGATGAAATTTTCGTTTTTTAGTTTTATAATATTTACTACTAACCTTATTACTTCTCCTATTGAAGGGCAAATAGAAGTTCAAGGATTTGCTCCTAACTACATAAATAAGGTAGTTACCATCAATAAATACACAGACTACATTACACAACATTATAATATTTTAGATACTAAAATTGTAGACTCTACAGGACATTTCACATTTAAGGTAGACTCAGACAAGTCATTTCCTGCTTATATAGACATAGAAAATAAATATGGGTTATTGTATATAGATCCAAATACCTCAATTTATAAAATCTACTTCCCCCCACTTGAAAAAAAAGATCATCCAGATCTTATGAAAAACCATGTAGAATTATTATTTAAAGACCTTTCTGAAAATGACATTAATAGTCTAATCTTAGATTTTAATTATCGATTAGATAATTTTCTTTATGGAGACACCACAAGTCTTGTAAGAATGGCTAGTCATAGCCAGGATTTCAAGGACAGTCTTGATCTATTCAAGGACAGCCTTTTAGGTTTATATCTTCCATATAAAAATGAATATTTACACAATTATATTAGATACAGTATTGGTCAGATTGAACAGCTATCTCATCATGAAAGTTCAGACAAAGTCAAATTTAACACCTATAAATTCTTTTTTCACAAGATGCCCGTCCTTTATGAAAATGATGCATACATGACTTTTTTTAATCAGTTCTACAAAGACTATTTTAGAAATTCAATGTTTGTAGATACTGATAAAATTAAATTTTGCATTAATAATTACAGCAGCTTATCAAAATTAGACGAGTTACTTTCTGCAGATTTTTTCTTGAAAGACAATAGAATAAGAGAATTGGTCATCATTAGAAGTCTTGGAGAAGAATTTTATAATTATTTAGATTTTATTCCAAATAATATACTTTCAATTTTACTTGAAATTAAAAACAATAGCACTTTTAAAGAACATAGAGAAATTACTGGAGAATTAATTAAAGCGATCACTCATCTTCAGCCTGAATCTATAGCTCCTTCACTAGCTTTAAAAGATCAAAATGACAAAAAAGTTGATCTTAAAGATTTAAGGGGTAAATATATTTATGTGAATTTCTTTACTTCATCTAACACTCAATGTATTCTAGAAATGGATGTCATTGAACAACTTGAAAAAAAATACCATAAAAACATCCATTTTTTAAGTATCTGTATTGATAAGGAATTAAAGGATTACAACAATTTCATTCGTTTTCATGAAGATTACAAATGGCCTGTCTGTTATTACAATGGCGACATAAAAATCATAAATGATTATAAAGTACTTAATACTCCAAAATATATTCTTATTAACCCTGACGGCAGTATTAATCAAGCTCCTGCATACACTCCCTTACCAAATGGAATTAATGAATCTATTGAAAATACTTTTTTCAATATTTACAAGAATAGCAGAAAAGAAAAGACCTTTAAAATCGGTGGCAAAAATTAATCTATCTCCAATAGTTTATATTCTTCTTGTAATAACTGATATAAATTCTTGTTTAAGATTTTTGACTTTAACCAAACATAAAAAGATAATAACTTAGGATCATCAAATAGTTTATCTTTTTTAAAATTCACTTTTTCCTCCATTTTACTCAATGCATCTTTACCTACTTTATAAGGATCTTTTAAATAAGCAAGCATAACATTTACATAATGAAAAACCATTGTATATTGATCTGTCAAAAGCATATCCTGGTGTTTCTTTTTAAGACTTTGCAATATCCTGATACTAATTTCTATATTCCCAAGCTCAATCTGTACTAAGGTCCTTATCAGTTCCTTCCTTATCAACCATTCTCTACCCATTTGTTTTTGATAATACAAATCGGGTTCATTCATGTATAAAATAATTTTATTGGCTTTGGAAAAATCCCCTCTAGTGCAGTAATAAGCTACCAAATTCAAAGAAAGATTTAGATTTTCTTTTTTAGACAATTTAGCTTTAGAAGATTCAATCATTCTTTTATGTAAATCAATAGCCTCATCTAATTTCCCCATAAACACATTGATTGAGCTATATAGAGCAATGTATCTAGTTTTATAAGTTGAGTCTATTAAATGACTCTTTTGCATTAAATTATGTAAATGACCTAAATGAGTCAAAGAAGTTTTAAAATTTCTGACTCTGAAATAAGCATGAGACATTATATATTCTAGTTGAGCTATAACAAGATAGTATTCCTCTGCATCTGAAGTTAGACCAATAATTTGATCATAATACTTTTGAGCAATTTTTGCAAAATATTTATACTTCTTCAATGTTAAATACTCGGCTCTTATTGATTCAATGATCCTTAATTGAATTTTTGGATCATTAATTGAATGAGCAATATGACCATATTGACTCATTAAGGACTCTAAAATTTGTTTAGTATCATCAATTTTACCTTCTGAAATAACTGCCTGTAACTCTTTTTTTATCTGAATAAAATACAATTGAAATTCATCTGCTTTCATTTGTTGACTCTGTAGTCTTTTAATTTTTTTTCTTGTTTCATCAAAATATTCTGCACCATAATAGGGCAATACTTCCAATTTTAATCTTTGTAATTTTAGCTCAAGAGAGATGTTATTCATTTTAGCAATTAACCTTTCCTCCTTTTGCAATAACTCCCAAGCTATATTATATTTTTTAAGATCAATAAAATATTTAACCATCATTAATTTTATTTCCTTATCACTATAATTCTCAGCTAATTTGGATTGTTTTAAGATTAAGTAATAAGCTAACTCTTTTGAAATCCTTTTTCTTATGGCATGATAGTTCTGGTCTCCTTTATACTCGTTGTTTCCATCTTCAAACAAATACTCTTTATAAAGCTCTCGAAAGACAGCCACATCCTTTCTTGTTTTCTGAGGTTTTTTTCTTGCCAAAAAATATTCAAACTCTTCTTTATCCTTTCTATTGAAAGTAAGTAACACTTCTTTAATATAATTCATTAATATCCTTTTTGTAATTACTAATATACTGACTAACAATTAATTAATTAGTATAAATAGATATTAAAATATCCTTTTTTTGTAAATATCAAGTTTGCAAACATACACTTTAGCTATAATTTTATACTGAATTTAAAAAAATGGGGAACCCAAAATACTTATATAAATACAAAATAATAAAGGGGATTCACAAAGACGAAGAAATATTTTTAACTTTCAGAAAAGGAAGTGAGTTTGTGAAAAAAGGGTACGCAGTTTTTTTATATAGAATTAAACAAAAGGAAAATTAAAGTTATGAGCTCATTTTTAAGAATATTAACGTTTTTAATTTTAATCACAACAACAGGACCTCAATACTTGTATTCAATAAATAGTATTGACAATTTTACACCTTTCAGCAAAAGGTCTGACAAAAATGACAAAAAAGAAAAAAAGGATAGAACTACAATCTTAAAAAAGTTAAGACTTTTTAAATCAAGTATCTATAAAAATCAAGACCTTAAAGATTTCAATTACCATCTTAAAATCTATGTAATTAATGCTGACATAGAAAAAGTCTGGTCTACTTACACAAATTCAAAACCCAATGAAGTATGGCATGGTCCTTTAGGCACCTACAAACACTCTTATTCAACAAAAGAAGATAAAATCTACTTATCTAATGACTCAATATTACCAGTAATAGAATTAGACATGGTATATGAAATAAATTTAAAAATTGCTAAAATTCTAAATGTAGGTGTTGCATTTAAAATAACTGATTTGAACCATGAGAATAAAGTAATTGAATTTACTTATGGAGAAGAAAATAAATCTCACGGTAGGCAGAAAATCATTTTTTCTGAATTTAAAGGGAAAACATACATATTCCACTCTTCTAATTTTAAAAGCGAAAATAAAATAAGGGATAAATATTTGTACCCAAAATTCCATGAAGTTTGCATGGATGAATTTCATAACAATATGATTAATAAGATTATGAATACTAAAAAAGAAGAATACATACAGACATCTTATCTATTTGATAAAAAATAAAATGAACCTAAAAAATAATGTCATGAAAACTATTAAATTAACTATTATACTATTGATTACAGTTGTATTTAGCAGAGTCAATGTTCTTACACAAGACAATCAAACAATTGCAATATTAGATATTGACGCCATTAACACCTTATACAAAGGATCTGAAATAACCAGACTACTTAGACTAGAAGCTAAAAAGCTAAAAAAAGAAATGATCTTAGATGTTTATGACATGAAAGAGATCTTTACTGAGAACAATTTCAATGATACTGCTTGTTATAGTAAAAACTGCGGAATTAAAGCAGGCAAACTACTTAATGCCGATAAAGTAGTCACAGGAAGCATTGAAAAATTTGGCAACAAAATGATCATTAGTTTAAACTTAATTGAAGTGAAAACTGAAAAGATCATTAATCAGGATGTCTCTGAATTCATTAACAAAGAAGATGAAATACAGAGAATGTTGAGGATCTCTATTCAAAAATTAATGACTGGTCAACCTGAAGAACAGTTACTTGCAGAACTCACCTATATTGAGCTTCCTATAAAAAACCCTAATAACATCATTAACTTAAATGGTCCTAGAATGGGAATTGGAATAATTAGCGGGAACGGAGCTCCTAGATTAATGGCAGATAATGATGTTGGAGGGTTTGAAATGCTTGGTTTTGGAAACACTGCTATTACCTCTTCCATGGGGTATCAATATGAAGAAAGATACATAGCTACCAAAAATTTTCAGGCACTTGTTGAATTTGTAGGATTAGTAAGTGGTATGGAAACAGGAAAATTCAATCCTAGCATCACTATCCTGAATGGATTCAGGTTTTCTAAATCGAATTGGGAGATTGGGTTTGGACCTTCATTCAAATTAAAAAAAGTAAGTAATGGATATTATGACAATGATAACATTTGGCACAGAGAACAAGAATGGGATTCAAATTTAAATGGAGAAAACCCATATACAATAGAAAAAAATGTATTAGACTCTAGAGGAAGATTCACTGGTGACATGGGAATGGTATTTGCTTTTGGTAGAACCTTTCAATCTGGAAGATTGAACATCCCACTTAATTTATATGTTGCTCCAAGGAAGAGTGGAACTACTATAGGTTTATCTTTAGGCTTTAATATTCAAAATCAATAATTTAAATCATGAAAATATTTCACTATAGTAAAATATTAATGGTCTCATTTCTCTTGTTAAATCAAGCATTTGCTCAAGAACTTGAAGCAGATTCAACTTCAAAAGAGAAAGTTTATTATCTAATTAAAAAATCGGATGGCAATGAGCTATACGGCTATATAATTAGTGATGATGGACGAGAGATATTACTTGAAACAAAAACAATTGGTAAAGTTTACATTAATAAATCCGACATAAAAGAAATCATTAATATTAACCATACTGCTATTGAAAACTATGGAGAATTCAGAGAGACCGGTCCTTTTACAACAAGGTATTATTTTACCAACAATGCACTTCCAATTAAAAAGGGTGAAGATTACGCGATGATCAATTTATACGGACCTGAAGTTCATTTCTCTTTGAGTGACAATTTCTCTTTAGGAGTTATGGCTACCTGGATTGCTAGCCCTATTGCCTTGGCTGCAAAGTATTCTTTTAATTCAAAA
>CAYSEW010000001.1:120609-146741 GCA_964430245.1 uncultured Flavobacteriales bacterium | reverse complement strand
TTTATGCCTAGTATGCGATTTAATCAATCTTACGAGAAAGCATTTCAGATAGCACTTGCAGGAGTAGTTAATATTGAAAGTGATGGAGATGTAACTTCATTCCCTGTACCAATGGTATCTTGGTTAAGGAAATTTTAATCTTTAAATAAAATTAATTAATAACAGATTTTATACTTCCATAGGTGTCAACTGTATAGGATTGTAAATCATTCTTATTAACCCATTCAGCTTTTGTAATCCCCTCTTCAATTTGAGGAACCAAGGCGTGTTCTTTTTCATAGCTCATTGCAAACCAATAGGTCCTTTTTAAATATTTTTTGCCATTTCTTTCATAAGTATGATAAGTAGATGATAACTCATCAGTAATTTCAGGACCTACTAACCCACACTCTTCTTCCACTTCCCTAACAGCAGCCAATCTAATAGACTCTCCTTCTTCTACTTTTCCTTTTGGAAGGTCCCAACAACTATTTCTGTAAATCATCAATATCTCATCATTTTGACTCTGAACTACTCCACCGGCTGCATCTATATTAATAAATTCTTCAAAGAAAAGCTGAAATACTTCATTATAGTTATCTAGCTGAATAATAAAGTACTCCCTATTAGGATTTTCAAAAGTAATTGAAACAAACTCTTTATATGTAAATCCATCTTTATAACCAATTAACATATGATTATCATAACACGATAGATCCGTTGACTTAGAACAAAAAATCAGAGGCTTGTCGTTTATAAAAACTTTATACATTTGCAGAATGTTAAAAACTGAGAATTACAGTGACAAAATAGCAGAATATTTATTGAATATCAAAGCAATTAAACTGCAACCTGAAGATCCATTTAAATGGGCTTCAGGATGGAACTCTCCAATATATTGTGATAATAGAAAAACTTTATCCCATCCCGAAATAAGAACCTATATCAAAAATAGTTTCTCAGCTCTAATTTTAGAAAAATTCGGCACCCCAGATTTAATTGCGGGTGTAGCAACAGGCGGAATTGCATTAGGGGCATTAGTTGCAGAAGAGCTTGGCATTCCTTTTTGTTATGTTAGATCACAGTCTAAATCTCACGGCCTAACAAATAAAATAGAAGGAGAAGTTTCTTCAGGACAAACTGTAGTAGTCATTGAAGACCTCATCTCATCAGGTAAAAGTAGTCTTGATGCTGTAGAAGCATTAAGGGGAATTGGATGCAATATAATTGGAATGGGTGCAATATTCAGTTATGGTTTTGATATTGCCAAAGAAAATTTCAATCAAGCAAAATGTAATCTTTTCACATTAACTAATTACGATACACTTATTAAGATTGCTATTGAATCTAATTATGTTTCTCAAGATAATTTAAGCTCATTAGCTGAATGGAGGAAATCACCATCAACTTGGAAAAAATAATTTTATGATCGAAATAAACAGCAAGGAAGTAAGTGTAGATTGCCCTATTGATGAATGTTTTGAATTTGTTTCAAACATGAATAATTATGAGCAATTACTTCCTAAGGACAAAATCAGCAACTGGGAATCTTCTAAAGAAAAATGCTCTTTTAAATTATTAAACATTTATACTTTAGAAATGATTTTTGATCATGCTAAAGGAAAAGAACTTATTCATATTAAAAGTGGGCCTGTTTCTCCTTTTGCTTTTGACCTTAATCTCAACTTAAAGTCTATTGAAAATGCTACGACTGCACAATTAAAATGCAATGCAGACATTAACCCCATGCTTAAATTAATGATTCAAAAGCCGCTAAATAATCTTTTTGACTATATGGCAGAAAGATTGGCTAAGATTAAATCCTGAATTCGATTTCTTTAAAGTTAAATTCTTTTGTCTCTCCATTCATTAATTGAAGACTTAACAACCCATTGGGTTTTACATCTGTGATCATTCCTTCAATCAAACTACCATCTTGTAATTTATAGTACTTCCATTCATTTGAATAAAGAAGGTGCTCAAAATAATATTGATCTATCTTCTTAAATTGTTTTTTAACCAATTTTTGATAATAGACATCAACTTTCTGACAGATCATATGTAATATTTCATAAAGATCAAATGTCTTGGATGTTAATAAGCTCAAACTAGTGGCTTGTTGCAAATAATCAAAATTTACCTGGTTTATATTTAAACCAACTCCAATAATTGCATTGTCAATATATTTTCCTTTCCATTGATTTTCAATTAAAATTCCGCCAATTTTTTTACCCTCCATATAAATGTCATTTGGCCATTTAATAAATCCTATCTTACCACTTAAATTTTCGATTACTTCATTGATACTAATAGCAACTATCTTACTTAACAGAAAGTAGTTTTCTGTATCTAAACAATCTGCTTTTAAAACCAAACTAAATAGCAAGTTCTTACCTGGTTCTGATTCCCATACCTCACCCCTTTGCCCCTTACCAGAAGTTTGAAAATGTGCCATAATTACAGACTTATCTACCAATTTTGTCTTAAGTAAGAGATTGGCAGTATAATTGTTGGTAGAATCAACAACATCTAGTTCTATTAAGTTCTTATCTGTAAAGTGTTTTTTATTCAAAATATTATTTGAGCGAATTATCGAATAAAGAAAAACATTTTGTAGTTATTTACTTACTTTTGAACCAGTTAATTATAAACCATTTATATGGAAAACAAAAAAAGAAACCTTTCAATATGCTAAAAAAGGCAATTATTAAAGGTCTTAAAGATGTAAAAGGTAAAAATATCATCTGCATAGATCTACGAAAAATTAATGGCGCAGTAGCAGATTATTTCATCATATGCCATGGTGATTCTAATACACAAGTTGAAGGGTTGAGTAAAGCAGTATGTGAAAGCTGTTTTAATTCGATTGGCGAGAAACCTTGGCATCAAGAAGGTGTTTCTAATGCAGAATGGATATTAATAGATTATGTAAATATCGTAGTCCATATTTTCCATAGAGAAAAAAGAGATTTTTACAATTTAGAAAGTTTATGGGCAGATGCCCCTATAGAAGAGTTTGAAAATGTGTTGTAATAAAAAAAACTAATATGATCAACAACAACAAAAACAGTAAAAATAAAAAGTTTAATTTTTATTGGATATATGCCATAATTGCGGTTATTCTTATTTCCATCAATCTTTTCAGTTTTGATAGTGGATTAACTAAAATTGATGAGGATAAATTATTTGAATATTTAGGTCAAGATGGTGGTGACGAAAGCACTACAAATCAAGTGAGCGAAATTCAAATAGTCAATGACAGAGAAGTTAGGGTTTCCATAAAGACAGAGTTCTTAAGTCAGCATACAGATATCAACCAGAAAAAGTTTTTTGGTGGACAAAATGCTGGACCTCATTACTATTACAACATCTCTCCTGAAACCGTATCTGATTTAAAGGTTAAATTAGATATAGTTAAAGCAAATATAGCTAAAGAAGACACCTTCAAATTAAGCTTTGAAACAGAAGATAATTATGGTAGAGAAATTTTAGGATGGATTATCTTTTTTGGAATTATGATCGCTGTTTGGGCATTTATCATGAGAAGAGTTACTGGAGGAGGCGGTGGCGCAGGTGGACAAATATTTAATATTGGAAAGTCTAAAGCTCAAATGTTTGGACAAGGAAAAAGCACCAATGTTACATTTAATGATGTAGCCGGATTAAATGAAGCTAAAATTGAAGTAGAAGAAATTGTTGACTTTTTAAAGTCTCCAAAAAAATACACTTCTCTTGGAGCAAAAATCCCAAAAGGAGCCTTACTAGTAGGCCCTCCAGGAACAGGAAAAACACTTATGGCGAAAGCAGTAGCAGGTGAAGCAAAAGTTCCTTTTTTCTCTTTATCTGGATCTGATTTTGTAGAAATGTTTGTAGGTGTAGGTGCTTCTAGAGTAAGAGACCTTTTTAAGCAAGCAAAAGAAAAATCTCCTTGTATCATCTTCATAGATGAAATAGACGCAATAGGTAGAGCTAGAGGTAAAAATCCAAATATGGGTGCAAATGACGAAAGAGAAAACACCTTAAATCAATTATTAACTGAAATGGATGGATTTGGGACTAATTCAGGTGTAATTATTCTCGCTGCTACCAATAGAGCTGATATTTTAGATCGTGCATTAATGAGGGCTGGTAGATTTGATAGGCAGATTTACATAGATATGCCCGACCTTAATGAAAGAAGAGCCATTTTTGACGTTCATTTAAAGCCAATAAAAGTAGCCAAAAACATAGATAAAGACTTCCTTGCTAGACAAACACCCGGATTTAGTGGAGCAGATATTGCTAATATTTGTAATGAAGCAGCACTAATCGCTGCTAGAAAGAAGAAGAAAAGTGTAGGCAAACAAGATTTTCTGGATGCAGTTGATAGAATTATAGGTGGTCTTGAAAAGAAAAATAAGATTATTACTCCTCAGGAAAAAAGCACTATTGCATTTCATGAAGCAGGGCATGCCACAGTGAGCTGGATGTTAGAACATGCCAATCCATTGGTAAAAGTAACTATTGTTCCTAGAGGAAGGAGCTTAGGTGCTGCATGGTATCTTCCTGAAGAAAGATCCATAACGACAACAGAACAAATACTTGATGAGATGTGCGCTGCTCTAGGAGGAAGAGCTGCAGAATCAATCATTTTTAATAAAATTTCTACTGGAGCCCTTAGTGATCTTGAAAAAGTAACTAAGCAAGCAATGGCTATGGTAACCATCTATGGCTTAGATGAAAAAATAGGTAACATTTCCTATTATGACTCTAACAATCAAGGGTATGGATTTACCAAACCCTATTCAGAAGAAACTGCTAAAATTATTGACCAAGAAATAAAAATTATTATAGAAAAACAATATAATAGGGCAAAGGACATTTTGATTAAAAACAAAGAAAAATTAACATCTTTAGCTAATAAATTACTAGAGACTGAAGTTATTTTTAAGGAAGACCTTGAAGTTATTTTTGGAAAAAGAAAATTTGAAAGCAATGGCTCTGCTAATAATGATGAAAAAAAAGAAATCCTTAAAAAGCCTAAAAAAACAGTAGCCACTAAAAAAAATAACCCTAAGAAAGACGTCCCTAAATAACAGACTTCTTAGCTTATGTATAACAATCAACTATCTTGAAAGAGCTCTTCAAAAGAACTACAACAGGCACCTTATTTGTTTGCATATTGGTTGCAGCAATAATATGTAATAAATATAGTGTTGCGGGATTATTCTTTACTATATCAATAATAGGACTTTTTGAATTTTTCAACCTTATGAGTAAAGCTGGATTTAATCCAAAAAAAAGTTTTACTGTTTCTATCGGTGCTATTATCTACTTTATCATTACCATGTATAGTTTCAAGGAGTTCAGCTTTAAATATTTATTATTTATTTTTCCTTTACTTGTAATTCTAGTAGGTGTTGAACTCTTTAGAAAAAAAGACACTCCCATATCTAATATTGCATTTTCTATAATGGGGATTCTCTATGTGGTTATTCCATTTTCTATACTTAACTTTTTTGCCTATGAATCCAGCTATCCTTCTGTTATGGGGATTGAAGATAACGAGCATCAATATTGGTTATTACTTGGCTTTTTTGTTATACAATGGGCAAGCGACACAGGAGCTTATGTTTTTGGATCTTTATTTGGAAAAAGAAAACTTGCTATTAAAATTTCACCCAATAAAACTTGGGAGGGATCAATAGGTGGATTAATTCTAGCAATCACCACTGGATTTATTTTTGCAACAATTACAAAGAGTGATGAATTACATTGGGCAAATATTGCCATTATTATTGTTGTATTTGGAACATTAGGTGATTTAACTGAATCTCAAATTAAAAGAAGTTGTGGCGTTAAAGATTCCGGAAATATCTTACCAGGGCATGGCGGGATACTTGATCGATTTGATGGAGTTTTATTTTCAGCACCTTTTGTATTAGCTTATTTACATTTATTTGACCTTTTTAATTTACACCTATGAAAATCCATAAAGAAGGTTACCTAATTATATTATCAAGTATTATCATCTTGTCAGGGATTAATTTCATCTCCTTTTCCCTAATTAACTTTCCAACCATCACTTATTTATTATTATGTATTTCAATAATATTTTTTGGACTAATTCTTAATTTTTTTAGAGTTCCTTTAAGAAAAGTTAAAATTAACAATGACCACATTCTAGCTCCTAGTGATGGGAAGTTAGTTGTCATAGAAAATATATACGAAGCTGAATATTTAAATACTGAATGCATCCAGCTTAGTATTTTTATGTCTCCACTAAACGTACATAAACAATGGTATCCAATAAATGGGACAATAGAATATGTTAAATATCATCCTGGGAAATATTATGTAGCATGGCACCCTAAATCAAGTACTGAAAATGAAAGGTCCACCATTGTTATTACCGGCAATAAAGGAGAAAAGGTGTTGTTTCGTCAAATTGCAGGAGCAGTAGCACGAAGAATCTGTAATTATTCGTCAGTCAACAATAAGGTTTCTCAAAGCGATGAAGCGGGCTTTATTAAATTCGGATCCCGAATAGATGTTTTAATTCCAAAATCAGCATCAATAAAAGTAAATATCAATGATAAAATAATTGGAGGTAAAACAATTCTTGCAACTATTTAATTGAATATCCGTAGTATTCTCAACTTGTTTTATACTTTTGCACGCGATAAATTAAAAAAATGAAAACTTTTTTACTGATATTATCTGTCATCTTTGCATTTGGAATAGGTATCACAAGTTCATCTATTTCGTATTCTGATTATATTAATGATTCCATCAATTCTTCTATAATTAAGAATCAAGAACAAAACAAAAACGACAAAGATTCAAAAATTATACAGGCAAGAATATTATTTCCATCCACCAGCTATCAAATAGTCTCAAAGGAATATTAATAAAATTTTTTATTACTTTTTGCCATTCTTCTTAATATAGGACTACACCTGTATCTATCTTCTTTGTATTCTTCATAAAGTTGATCCATACCAGCAACGCAACTATCAATACCGATTTCATCTGCCCACTTCAATAATCCCTTTGGATAATTAACACCCTTAGTCATTGCAAGGTCAATATCATCTCTGGATGCAATATTTAAAAACAAGGCGTCTGCTGCTTCATTAATAAGCATGAGTAAAATTCTTCTAAATATTTGATCTGATTTTCTCTCATCCTTATCAATGTCTTCTTCAATAGCTTCATTTGAATAATCAAAATACCCTTTTCCTGTTTTTCTACCTAACCAACCTGCATCTGAATATCTTTTTTGAGTAAATGATGGTTTATACCTTGAATCACAATAAAATGCTTTAAATACAGATTCAGTTACAGCATAGTTAATATCATTCCCTATAAAATCCATTAATGTAAATGGCCCCATCCTAAACCCACCTTTTTCAGTCATTACCCAATCTATTGTTGAAAAATTCGCTATCCCTTCTTCATAGATTCTAAGCGCTTCACCGTAAAATGGTCTAGCAATTCGATTTACAATAAATCCAGGTGTATCTTTTGCAACAACTGTCACTTTCCCCCAAGAATTAATCAATTCTCTTGAGCTATCAATTACGTAATTAGAAGTTTGCAAAGCAGGTATAATCTCCACTAAAGGCATAATTGGTGCTGGATTAAAAAAATGAATACCAATCACTCTATTTGAATTTTTACAAGAAGAAGCAATAGATGACAATGAAAATGAGGATGTGTTTGATGCTAAAACACAATCATCTTTACATATATTATCTAGCTTTTTAAAAACAGACTTTTTTACTTCTAGGTCTTCAATAATTGCTTCTATAACTATATCTACATCATTAAAATCATTGATTGATGGTACTATCTTTATGTTATTTAAAGTGTCCTTTTTATCACTTTTAGATATTTTACCTTTTTCAATTAACCTATCTAAGACCTTATTAATCTTATTAATAGCATTCTCAGTGGATGATTTATTTTCATCATACAATTTCACAGCATGCCCTTTGGAAGCAGCTATTTGAGCTATTCCTGATCCCATTGACCCTGAACCTATCACACCAACATTCATCTTTATCTATTATTAATATTTATATAAAATTAATTATTACAGGGATATAGCATCTAATTATAAATATAAAACAAAAAAAAAGAGCCATTTTCATGGCTCTTTGATGATGAACACTAATGTACATCTGATTTAGCTTTAATTGGGTTTGAGTTTTATAGTTGTCCTTTTTAAAACTCTATGTATAAGTAGTCAACATATTTATTTTTGAGGGGATTAAAGCTAAATTATTTTTATACTATCTCTCTATATTAACACTTTTAGTTATTTGAGTTTCACCAATAGTGATTCTATAGAAATAATTACCTCTTTCAAATGAAGAAATATTGTGTATAACTCTACTTCCTCCTATGAAATTCTCAACTGGTAATTGCTCAAGTTTCTTACCAAGAATATGATAGAATTCAATAACAAATGTTTCATCAATTTGAACTGAGAATTCTAAATTCACCTCATTAATAGCAGGGTTTGGATATAAATTCACTTCATTTTCACTAATGAATACATTTATACCTGTCTTCTCGCTATTATTATCTGGTTTATTTAAAGCACTGCTATTACAAGTTGCATCAATCTCACCACATGCACCAAGCGTACAACCTATTGCAAGGTGTGCTGGAACAGCATTTGGTGACACACAAATTGTATGAGCATTTGCTGGGTTACCTGGTGGAATTTGACACATTTCAACTTTTTGATTTCCACTATTACCAGCATAGCAAATAACATCTACAGCACAAACTGTAACTACATCTTCTGCAATACATCCATTTGCATCTGTAACAGATAAAGTATAATCAGTAGATACAGAAGGACATACAGTAGAACTAGCAGTATTATCTCCATTAGACCAGTGATAGCTATATCCTTGACATCCACCAGTAACTGAGCCATTTAATGCAGCACAACTCATTGGCGCGTATCCATAAAATACTATCTCATCTTCTCCAGCATCAACTACAAGAGCATCTGGCTCAGTTAAAGTAGCAGATGCAGAAGCACTACATCCATATGCATCAGTAACAACAACTGAATAAGTACCAGCAAATAAATCTGTAGCAACTGCCGATGAAGCACCATTACTCCAAGCATATGTACTACCACATCCATTGTCAATAGCTGCTATACTTCCATCATTTCCTTCATTACAAGATATGTTGTATCCACAATTTTTAACATCTGGATCAAGACTTACTGAAAGATCACATGATTTATTGATACTTAAAGTAAATGAACCTTGGCTAAAGCTTGACCATCCTTCAACAGCAACATAATAAGTTCCTGGATTTAGGTTAGCAGTCATTGAACTTTGCAATCCACAATTATCATCATTTAATGTAATAATAGATCCTCCGCAAGGAGCAGTAGTTAAATATAAGTAAGTATCCCAAGATGCACCACCACATGTAGAGAAGGTATAAGTACCTGCGCATGTGATTTCAACTTCAAGAACTCTATCTTTTGACGACCTAAGAGAGCAATCATCACAAGCTCCAACTGTTGTTGAAGAATATGACGTATTTCCGTTTACAACAACTGTTGCATCCACACCACCTGGAGGTGGAATACACGGACAGCCTACTGTAATTGTTCCTGAACTTGCTGTTAAGTTCTCATCATCTATTAAGAAGTAATAAGTTACACCAGCAGTCAAACTTAAAGAAGATGTACCACTTGTAAATATATCATCTACATATGTCCAACCTGAACTACTACAAGATCCTGTTTTCACAAAAAGATCTACATAGTAACCGCCAGAATGAGTAACTGTAATATCATGAGAACCAGAAGTAGTAGGTGTATATGAAAATACATCTTCATTTCCAGGTGTCCCCCAAGGTCCAGGTGGATTCCATGCACCAGCACCTGATGCTAAAGAATAATTATAGCTTGATCCACATGAAGTAATATCAGTAACTGAATTACATGGATCTGCTACTGGAGTAGGACATGTTACCTGTATTGCTCCATTACTTGCAGTTGTATTCTCATCATCTATTAAGAAGTAATAAGTTACACCAGCAGTTAATGTTCCGTAAGCAGTAGAGGTAGAAAATACATCATCTACATATGTCCAACCTGAAGAGCTACAGCCTCCTGTTTTATAATAAAAATCTACATAATATCCTCCTTGATGTACAATTTGAATTAGATGTGTGCCTGTTAATGTAGGAGTAAAAGAAAATACTTGTTCTTCTCCTGGAGTTGACCATGGTCCCCTAAGCCATTCCATGCTCCAGCACCAGATAAAGAAAAAGTTCCTACAGATCCACAAGTAAGTGTTGACACACTATTACATGGGTTAACAGCCGGAGCACCTCCACTTAATCTAGTTGCTCTAAGTGTCATACAAGAACTTTGACTTCCACAATAATATCTGTCGATCAAAACACGAACAGGATTACCATTAGAAGTAAATGTTACTCTTGATTGCAGTCCACAATAATCATCATTGTAAGCAACATATGCTCCTGTTACAGCATCATATATTGTGATCTGAGTATCAAAATCTGAATCACCACATGTTTCAAAGGCATATTGTGAACCAGCTTGCATATTATATACATATCGATATTCACCTCCATACATACAGTATGATAATACTGTTTGTACTCCCACAGTTGTAGGCGCAGATGAAGATCCATATTGTGTGTTATTATTCGGGCATTGCGCGAAATTTACTTGGAAACCAAATAAAATTGCAGCAATTATCATTAATTGTTTATTTATATTTTTCATGATTTCTAAGTTTTATTTTTGATTAAGCACTTGTTCACGTTCTCTTCTTTCGGCTTCAGTCATCTCCTTATTATTACTATTGATCATCTGCTGATATAACTTTGGATATTTATCTATCCATTGCTGCTTCTTTGCATCATAATTTGCATCATCAGCTGATTTATCATCAGTCATCTCATAAGTAGGAAAACCAGATGGAACATTTTTACCTTTCCAATTCTCGTATTGTTTTAGACGAGCTGGATCGGCAGGTTCATTATCTTCTAATTTGTAAGTTCGAACCTGTTTTTTGCTTAATTCCCATTCACTTTTCATTAGCTCATATTGCTCTGGATTCAGCTCATTTAAATTATGATCCTGCATCCAGGTAGCCTTATACTTGTCTAATTCCTGTATAGAATTAGCTTCCTGAGCATTGATTGTAATGGTAAAACATAGAATTGATGTCATAAAGAGTAATGCTTTGAATTTGACCGCATACTCTTTTTTAAACCTTTCTTTGTAACAAGAAAGATTCTTGGGGTTTGAGGTAGTCATAAATTTGAATTTAAGGGGTTAATTAATAATAAAATTTAATGTTTAATTTATAATTTTTAAAGGTTAAATGACATGTGACTTTCACACGTTCTATAAAGATGCAATTTTAAGCATGCTTTAGTCTAATATACTAATAAATTCGATAAATGCAATATTTTTTAATACGAAACTAAACTTCGATAAACTAATCAATCTGTTTACTTCCTGTTAAAAATTCGATAAAATTAAATGCTAACATATTTAGAATTGACTTAGACAAATCAATAATTTAAATAAAGAAATATTATTTGATTATTCTTTTTCTTGTGATAAGAAAAATGAAGATTTCTCAAAAACTGGAATTAATTTTTTAATCTCTTTAGGATTAATTATCAATTTTGATTTTTTTGACATCTTTCTATTTTTCCATTTCACAAATTCATACCCATCTTCTGGAATGGCCTCTATCTCTATTGGTATATTCTCTATATAAACTCCTTTCCATTTATCATCTCCAACATGAATTGAATTGATTTTAATGGATCCATTGCCTTTATTCAAAATCACTTCTATTTCCTTAGCTTCTCCATTTATTGAAAAATAATCTATAAAATGATTTCTAAGAAAATCAGGTCTTTCTTTTGCATAATTCTTAATCCAATTTATCCTTTGGTTTGTAGGAATATAAAGCATAGTATCTTGCCACCTAGATTTCTCTCTTGGCACTTCTAATGAGATTCTGTCAGTTATTTGATCAACCAAGCTAATTACATTAGACTCTTTAAATCCAGTATTTAAATAATCACATAAACGATTAATCCATTGCTCTCTAAAGTCATTATTCTTAACCAATCTACTTAAAAGGAATACTTTTCCATCATCTAAATAATAATTTAATGATTGCTCATCAGATCTATACCATGAATCCTGATCATAGCTAATCCATCTCCATTTCCCATCACTATCTTTAGATTTCCAATATCTAATATTTACATTAATATCTTTAGCACCGCAATATGTTTCATTGATCCAGTAATCAATATAACTATTAACATCCATCATATTGCATACATTTTCGTATACACTATCAATACTTAAATCATTTGTTGTTACATAAAAAATAAGCTCATCATAATCATTCATTTTCCCACTCACTAATTTTGTGTTTTCTCCTGTCAGGATATCAACATCGTTTTCATTATGATTGTTCTTTATAAAATCCTTCCCCTTTCTTTCCATCATATTATACAATCCCCAATATTCACCATTCAAAAAAAGCAAAACTGGTTCATAGGCTTGCATATCAATATTGCCATTCATCTGTGAATTAACTTCATAAATCAGTTCGTTTTTAAATCTTTCTCCTACCCAAAGATCTGATACATTTCTTCCAGATGTTGCATCAGCTCTTACCCAAAATCCACCAAAACTTGAGATTTCTTTATCTTTAAATAACTGATAATCTATTCTATTTTTTCCATCAAGGTCATTAGCAAAAATGGCAAATGACTTTTTAGGTTGCCTTCTGCTTGTTTTACCAGCAATTCTAATATCTACTGATTTTGAAAAGGCTAGATCAAACTCTCCAATCTGAGATCTGTCAAAATACTCTACATAAGCAGATCTTTCCCAACCTCTTTTTTCATACTTGTAATAGATTCCTTTTTTCTTATTCCATAAATATTTAGGATCTGTGATTAAAGAAATAATAGGTAAAGAACTTTCTTCATTAATTAAATATGTATTAGTTGAAATATCTCCTGGAACAAAACCATCTTTAATCAACCTATATCGTAAAATAGTATTAGAATCAAAAACTAATGGTTCAGCATATATTTCACTTTCATGATTTGGCTCAGAACCATCTGTTGTATAGTATATTGAACCTTGATTCTCAGAAACTAATCTTACAGAAATACTATCATTATAAAGTCCTGAAATTTGATCAGCAGAAACAATAAATTTAGTTGAGCTTAACTCAAGCCCATTACTATTTTCTTTTTTAGGAGTTGGTTTTTCAAAAAGGGCTAATTTATTATTGCCTGGATTCAATCTACCAATTGATATATCTTTTTGTTGATGATGATAAGTAATAGAATCAATAAGAACAGTATCCTTACCAAATAAATACACACCACCTTTTTCCTTTTTTAATTTAAAAGAAACATGTCTTGAACCTTGTTCGGGATCTGAATCCATCCATAACAAAAAATAAGATGTTGGATTAATTTCAAGCCATTTAATATTTTTTGACATTAAGCAATGTTTTGTTGGATCTGATAGGTCATCAGAAATAAACATTCCATTAATGTTGATTATTGAATCTGTTGGATTATAAATTTCAATCCAGTCGTCATATTCTCCAAACCCATCAAAATTGGACTTTTGATTTGAGGACAATAGTTCATTGATAATTAATTCTTGAGTGAATTGTTCATTAGCAAAAAACAAAATCAAGAAGACTATTTTTAATTTAAATTTCATATTATAAAAAAAGCCCCCCCAACAGGAGGGGCTAGTATTTAGAAAGGTTATTTAAGTATTACAAACTTCTTTTTAATTACATCATTTGATGTATTCAAGTGAATAAAATAAATTCCACTTTGAAGATCTGTAACATCATATACTAATTTGTAATTCTCATTTGCTTCAACATCTGCATTAAACAGCGTTTCTACAATTTGTCCTTGAATATTCAAAATAGTTACATTAACTTTTTGAGATTCAGGAACTGAAAATTCAATATTAGATATGTTTTCTGCTGGATTAGGATACTGAGTCAAGCTAGCCAATTCTTCATCTAAGATTGGAGTATCTTTATCTGAATCAGACCATCCGCCACTCTTAGCACCAGATCCTGGACATTCATTTCCGTCAGTATCAACCCATCCGATTACTTCAAATGGATAAAATACTCTACCAACAGGGTTATCACAACAGTTTGTAGGGATCTTTATTTGTCCATAACCAGTACCAGCTAATTCAAAATAAGTCTCTTTTCTTAAATATAATAATCCTCCATCAGACGCATTAACATCGAATACATCTCCTGTCATTAAGCCAGAGAAACCAGCTAAAGGAACATTACATTTTTTAGCAGATACATTTACATCTTGGAAAGATGGTCCAATATATCTAACAAAAATAGAAACTAATTTACCTGAACATACACATGAAACTGAAGTGTCTGCAGGATAAGTATTAGAACAAGCTGCACTTTGTTGTGCATCACAAGGACCTAAAGTGAATCCGCAATTCATTCTTTTGGCTATGTGCTTTTTCTTTACACAATAAGTAACTCCTTCAAAACACATCTGAACTGTCTCATTTTTATCACTACTATGTCCATGACTATGAGAGTGACATGAAGCACCGCCAGACCCACTACCTGAACCTGATCCACTTCCACTTCCTGATCCACTTCCACTTGAGTAACCAGAGATTTGATGACTTATAGGTGAATAATGGGAAAGCTTACATGATGATGAACCACTTCCGCTTCCTGATCCACTTCCACTTCCTGATCCACTTCCTGAAGCTGAACTTGGCCCATGAGAACCTGACCCACTTCCTGACCCACTTCCTGACCCACTTCCACTTCCTGAAGCATGTGATGAATGAGATCCATGAGAATGAGAAGAAGATCCACATCCTGAGCCATGTGAATAGCTCGGATAACTAATTCCAGAACTCATCGGTGAGCTCACATGTGAAGAGTGAGATGAGTGAGATGAGTGTGAAGAGTGAGATGAGTGAGATGAGTGTGAATGTGATGATTGAGCATGTGGTGTACATGAAATATCAACAACATTTACTGTCCAATCTGCACTTACAGTACATCCATTCGCATCTGTTACAGTTATACTATAAGTAGTAGTAGTATCTGGACAAACAACAATAGAAGCAGTATTTTCGCCATTGCTCCAATTATATGAATAACCAGGAGTACCACCAGAAGCTACACCATTAAATGATGCACAAGCATACTCAATACCTACACCCATATAAACTGTAGAACATCCACTTAAATCAACTTCCAATAAAGTTGGCTCGTTTACAGTTATATTTTGTGGGTTTGAAGTACAGCCATTTGCATCTACTATTGAAATTTCATAGGTGCCTGCAGTTAAATTATCAAATACAGATCCACTTTGAGAGTTTCCATCAATAATGAAAGAAAATGGTGCATCACCTACTGTAGGAGAAACATCAATTGAGCCATCATTACCTCCAAAGCAAAGTACATCTGAAACTGTAGTTGTAAAATCCGGAGTAGGATTAACTTGAACATTCATTGATGCAGAGTTAGTACCACAAATATTAGTCCCAACAACTGTAACAGTACTAGCAGTTGAAACAAATTCAACAGTTACTTCATTAGTTCCATTTCCAGCTGCAACAGTTGCATCTGATGCAGTCCAGTTATAATTATCGAAATTACCTGTCACTGTATATTCAGCAGCGCCAAATTCACAGACTGCAGAAGGACCTACAATAGAACCAATAGGTGGTGTATCTAAAACTCCCGAAACACTTAAATTAAATGCTCCCTGTGAGGAAGATGACCAAGCTTCTAAATTAATATAGTAAGTACCTGGCTGTAATGCTGCGGTTATACTAGATTGCAATCCACAAGCATCATCATTTAAAGCAATCAAAGACCCTCCACAAGGTGCAGTTGTTAGATACAAATAAGTATCCCATGAAGCACCTCCACAAGTTGTAAAAGTATATGAACCTGAACATTGAATGTTTATTTCATAAACTCTATCTTTTGAAGGTCTTAAACTACAATCATCACATGCTCCCTGTGTAGTACTAGAAATAGTAAATGGACCACTATAAGTATAGCTATTATCTATACCGCCTGGAGGTGGTATACATGGACATGCAATAGTAAATGTACCTGAACTTGCAGTTGTATTCTCATCATCTATTAAGAAATAATAAGTAACTCCCGCTGTAAGGTTTAATGTATTTGTACCACTTGTATAAATATCATCTACATATGTCCATCCACTAGAACTACATGATCCTGTTTTAACAAATAGATCTACGTAGTAATTATTATTAGTAATTGTTATATCATGTGCACCAGATGTTGCAGGAGTATATGAATATACCTGCTCATTTCCAGGTGTTCCCCATGGGCCTGGAGGATTCCACCCACCAACACCCGAAGGTAATGTATAATTGTAACTAGATCCACATGCAGCTACATTTACTACAGAATTACATGGATTCACAGGAACTGGACAAGTAATTTGTATTGCTCCATTACTTGCAGTTGTATTCTCATCATCTATTAAGAAATAATAAGTAACTCCCGCTGTAAGAGTAATTGTTCCTGTTACACTTGAAAAGACATCAGAAAGATAAGTCCATCCAGTTGAGCTACATGATCCTGCCTTAGCATAAAGATCTACATAGTATCCACCTTGATGAACTACCTGAACTTGATGAGTCCCTGTCAATGTAGGAGTAAATGAAAACACTTGTTCTTCTCCTGGAGTTGACCATGGTCCACCTAAATTGTTCCAAGCTCCTGATCCAGATAAGGAATAAGTTCCAACAGATCCACAGGTTAAATTAATAGAACTATTACATGGATTTGCAACTGGAGCAGATAACCGTGTTGCTGTAAGTGTCATACAAGAGCTTTGATTTGCGCAGTAATACCTGTCGATCAAAACACGAACAGGATTACCGTTAGAAGTAAATGTAGCTCTTGATTGAAGTCCACAATAATCATCATTGTAAGCAACATTTGCTCCTGTTACAGCATCATATATTGTGATCTGAGTATCAAAATCTGAATCACCACATGTTTCAAAGGCATATTGTGATCCAGCTATTAAATTATATACATATCGATATTCACCTCCATACATACAGTATGATAATACTGTTGGTGCTCCCACAGTTGTAGGCGCAGATGAAGATCCATATTGTGTATTATTATTCGGGCATTGCGCGAAGTTTACTTGGAAACCAAATAAAAGTGCAGCAATTATCATTAATTGTTTGTTTATATTTTTCATGATTTCTAAGTTTTATTTTTGATTAAGCACTTGTTCGCGTTCCCTTCTTTCGGCTTCAGTCATCTCCTTATTACTATTGATCATCTGCTGATATAACTTTGGATATTTATCTATCCATTGCTGCTTCTTTGCATCATAATTTGCATCATCAGCTGATTTATCACCAGTCAATTCATAAGTAGGATAACCAGATGGGACATTTTTACCTTTCCAATTCTCGTATTGTTTTAGACGAGCTGGATCGGCTGGTTCATTTTCTTCTAGTTGGTAAGAACGAACCTGTTTTTTGCTTAATTCCCATTCACTTTTCATTAGCTCATATTGCTCCGAATTCAGGTCATTTAAATTATGATCCTGCATCCAGGTAGCCTTATATTTATCTAATTCCTGTATAGAATTAGCTTCCTGAGCATTGTTAGTGATGGTAAAACTTAGAAAAATTAGAAAAAATAGAAGTGTCTTTGGTTTGTAGACAGCATTCTTTTTAGTTCCTTCAATATTTATTGAAGGAAGACTGAAATTTGAGGTAGTCTTCATTAGTTTAATTTTAAGGGTTAAAAAATAATTAATTAATAAATAATAAACTTTTGAAGATAAATTTGTGTATGTGTTTTAAAGGTTAAATTGTCATGTGGCTTTCACATAATCAAAACATGAATTTCACAACATGCTTTACTCTAATATAGATATTTTTTCGATAAACACAATGATTTTTTCGATTAAATTTTAATTTAAAGGTATAACGCACAATAACAACCTCTAAGAATATTAATACAAACAATTAAATCGAAAGCCAATAGACAAACTTCAGAACGATTGCTCTGTTTTTTATTCCAAAAATATTGGAATTATAATTATCTGTATAAACTATAAATAGATCACTCATTGGTTTAAATCGATATTGAAATCTTGCATTGATATTGATATTTTCTATTTGAGTATTGTATTGGATAAAGGTGGTAAAGAAAATTTTCTTTGTGAAGGTAAGGTCTAACCTTGGACTGATCAATGTTAATGACACATTTTCATTACCAGGCATCCATATATTATTTTGTTCAAAATCAATTGACAGACTTCCATAGGGTTGTAATCTATAGCTTATATTTCCTCCAATTGTTAGTTTATTTCCAGTATAGTATTCACCATAATCTGTGTTTAATTCATAATTAAATAATGAAAATGGACTTGAACTGAAATTCAGTGATGCTATATTGAAAGAGTAATATCCAGAATCCAATGGCGTATTGCCTGAAAAAGTAACATCGGTGTCAAAAAGAAGAAGAATTTTTTTATTCCTAAACTCTAAATTAAATGTAGCCTTATCAATAAACCTAATTAAATAACCTGACGCCATTGTTCGTTCATTAGTTGAAAAATCATTATTGAAATACTCATCATATACTAAAAGCAAACTATGTCTATTTATTGATTTTGATTTGGGATAAATACTGAATTCAACAGATGGTTCAAATCGCCAATAAGAACTATATTGATATTCCTGAGTTTCAGGATTATAATTTTGTATTCTTGGCACAAATCCAGTTTCAGCTCTGTAATCCTTACCTACATATTCATGGTTCCAATGCATGCGAATATTTCTCGTATTATACATGAACCAAGAAGCATGAGAATAATCATTTCTATCTGGACTAAATGAATGATGATAAAATAATTTTCCTCTGTACTTACTATCTTCTGATGCTAAATTATAATCCAATCCTACTATTCTATTAAAAGATGAAAGATCTAGCTGTTGATTATCAAAGCCTTGCCTATTAACAAAAATACCTGCAATGTTTGAGCTTGCTCCAATTTGCCTTTGAAAAGCACCTACAGTATAATTTTGAGCCTCAAGATCAAGTTCTGACTTACCTTCAGTCTGCATATTCATAAGACCAATTCTCCATTTTTCATTGACTTTACCACTTAACCTTGCTCCAGCAATTATAGGTATCTTCTCTCCATTATATAACCCTATTCTTCTTGAAAAAAAAGGTCTTATTCTCCTGAATCCAAAACGACCAAAAAGATCGCTATTCTCAATGAAGAATTGTCTTCTCTCAGGAAAAAACAAACTAAACCTTGATAAATTAGTGACTTGCTGATCAACATCAACATTAGAAAAATCTGGATTAACAGTCAAGTCAAGGTTTAATGAAGAAGAAAGAGCTATTTTAGCATCCATTCCCAAACCGCCTTCAATTCTAGAATCCTGATTTTCGTAATCTACATGAATACCCCCAGTTGTATAAGGGATCATAGACATATTCAATCCAGCTTTAGGTGGTGTTTCATCCCAAATTAATTCACCAGCATAATTTAAAACTGCTATATTAAAATTTATGGGCACCTTGTTCCATGCGGAATTTTCATTGATCTTTAAATTATTTCTAGAAAAATTAATACCCCATTGTGTCAATTCGGATTTGTATCTTATTGTTTTGAAAGGAATCTTCATTTCAACAGACCAATAACCTTGAAAATGTTTTACTTCTACAAACCATTTATTATCCCATGCGGTAGAAACACCAAAACTTCCAGATGATTCAATTAGGCCTTCTCTCTGAACACCATATGGGTTTACTGAAAAGCTAAAACCATTAGTCTTATCATTAAAAGGGTCAATAAAAACTGCAAAAGCATCGCTTATAGGGTAAGAATAATCTCTTTGCAAAGAAGTAACTACAAATTCTTTTTCTGGATTGTCATCATAACAAATTGCACCTACATATAAATAATGATCATCAAAAGTCATTTTCACTGAAGTCTTTGTTGATGAATAGCCAGAATCAATAGGAAATTGACGGTAAAAGTTATCAGCAACATCTGCCTTATTCCAAGAATGCTCATTCAACTCTCCATCTAACTGAATTACATCTATTGCTTTTTTTATAACCAAAGATCTTTTCTGAGCTGAATAATAAATAGGCGAAATAATAAATAAAAATAAAACACTCTTAAAGAAGATATTATCTAACAACAATCCGTAATTAAATTTCATAATTATTATTCAAAATCTTCGTAAAGTAAATATTTTGACCTTATAGATTTAAACTGTTGAACTTCAAGTTGAAATGACGCCCATATTTCTTCAGAAGTTTTTCCTTCTTCAATCATTTTTCTAACGTTTACATCACCTGTTAAAAGCCGAAAAAAACCATCCTTTCTAAAAAATTGAGTTTTATCTTTTGTTAGACCATATACTTTAACTATCCAATCAAGATAAATTTTACCATTCTCTCTAAAATAGTCTTTTCCAAATTCATGTAGCATGTAGCCATAACATGTAGCTCCTTTATTTTTAGGGTTTTTAGCCCCTGGAACAGAAACAGGTACAAAAGAAAATTCAGTTTTATCAATGTCTGGGCTTCCAAACATTTGAAAGGGGTAATCTGTACCTCTACCTACACTTACATTTGTCCCTTCAAACAAACACAAAGAAGGGTATAAATAAATACTAGACATGTTTGGCAAGTTAGGAGATGGCCTTACAGGAAGCTGATAATAGTCCAGATGCGAATAGTTTTCACATTTTATAATTTCAAGAGAACATTGAATACCATTTTTGAGCCATCTTTCTCCATTGATCATTTGAGCATATTCTCCAATAGTCATTCCATGGACAATTGGAACAGGATGTAAACCAATAAAAGATTCATTCCCCTTTTTCAAAACTGGTCCATCTACATAATGCCCATTAGGATTAGGCCTATCTAAGATGATCATCAATTTATCTTGTTCTGCACATGCCTCCATCACATAATGCATGGTGCTTATGTATGTATAAAATCTAGCTCCGACATCCTGTATATCGAATATTACAACATCTATATCCTTTAAGATCTCGGCTGTAGGCTTTCTTTTTTTACGCCCATGCAATGAAAGAATAGGCAAACCTGTTTTTACATCAAAGCCATCTTTTACTAATTCACCTGCATCTGCCGTTCCCCTAAAGCCATGCTCAGGAGCAAATACATTCTGTACTTTAATTCCTAATTTAAGAAGAGAGTCAACTAAGTGTATATTGCCAATCATAGAAGTTTGATTACCAACTATTGCTACTTTTTTATTTTTCAATAATGGCAAATATGCTGCTGTTTGTCTAGCACCTACTTTAATCTCCGGTTGTGCTAGAATAGAAAGATCTAGCAATAATGTTACTGCAATTAATAAACTAATAGATTGCAAAATTCTATACATCTTTAAGTTTATGTATTTTCGTTTGTATATTAACACCATAATCAAATAACCTGTTAATTTAATTGAATTCATTGAATACTGAGATCTTCATTGCAAAAAGAATGCTAAAAAATGGCGGGAAGGATAACAAACTCTCTCAACCTATCGTTTTTTTAGCAATTATAGGGATCACTCTAGGTATTAGCGTAATGATTCTATCAATTTCTGTCGCTTCTGGATTTCAAAAAGAGATTAGAGATAAAGTGGTTGGGTTTGGCTCTCACATACAAATTGAACCTCAATTTAATAATGAATCTTATGAGAGTAGTCCAATGGTTTTTAATCATTTAATAAATGATGAACTAGCAGCATATGACAAAGTAAAAAATGTTCAGAGTTATGCATACAAACCTGCAATTATCCAAACAAAAAACAATAATAACATCAATTCAGATGGTAAAGTAATTAGAGATATTGAAGGATTAGTTTTTAAAGGAATTAGCTTTGATTTCAACCCCTCCTTTTTCAATAATCATATGATTGCAGGAAAATTTCCTGTTTACAACTCATCAAAATCTAATGACAGCATTGTTGTCTCTAATTTTTTAGCAAAAAGACTACAGCTCACACTCAATGAAAAAGCAACTGTCTTTTTCATGAACAATAATGGTAAACCCAAACAATACAATTTAATTATAGCAGGAATTTATGATACAGGATTAGAAGATTTTGATAAAAAGTTCGCATTTATAGACCTCAATTTAATTAGAAAAATAAATGGCTGGGGGTTGCAAGTTTTTTTAGCATTGAAAGAAAATTCTAATGAGAACTCTTACTACATAGAAGCAAAATCAAGTGGGGGAAATGGAAAATACATCTATTCATGGAACAATTCAGCAAATAAAACTCTTGAAAATAAGCTCCCTTTACAAATTCTAAAAGATACATCTATACAAGTAATCTGCTATGAAGAGACAGCTAATTACCCTTCAAATAAAGCTTCAGAATCCATTCTTCCAGATACTGCTTGGATCTCTATAAGAACATTAAACGTGAATGATTCTATCAATACTTGTCTTCAATTTAATAATGTCACCTATCTCAATGACTCAATCACCATTTATAAAAACGCTTGTATTGAAATTGAAACCATTCGCCATTCAACTGGAGGTAGCTATAAATATTACATTGGAGGATTAGAGGTTGTTTTAAAAGAGTATAAAGACCTATTTAATTCAGTAAATGACATAAGCAAGATAGCTGGACCTAAATATAGCACCACTACAATTATTGAAAAAAATCAAGAGGTATTTAATTGGCTAAATATGTTGGATGTAAATGTTTACATTATTCTTTCATTAATGATCTTAGTTGCTATTATTAACATGACTGCAGCTTTATTAGTTATTATATTAGAAAAAACTCGCCTTATAGGGGTTTTAAAATCTATTGGTTCAACCAATTGGAGTATTAGAAAAATATTCATCTATAATGGAAGCTACCTTGTTTTATTTGGCATTATTCTAGGGAACCTTCTTGGAATCTCTATTATTATTATTCAAAACCAATATGGAATACTTACACTTCCTAAAGAAAACTACTTTATTGATATTGTACCTATGCATCTTCCTATTATTCCATTTATAATGATCAATCTATGTTCATTTATAATATGCGTGCTAGCATTAGTATTACCATCCTATCTAATAACAAAGATCTCACCTATAAAAGCAATCAGAATAGAATAAATGTTTTGGGGACATGAAAATATAAAAGGGCTTTCAAATGCTTCAGTTAACAAGTTCTGGCAATGGACCTATTCTGACATTATGATCAATAAAAACAGAGAGGATTTTGGATTATTTATTGTGGCACATGCATTAGAATTAACCAAAATGCCGAGAATTAACTGGGGAGATATTGACTTACGTTATCAAAGAAAAAAAATATCTATAAGAACATCTGGATACATTCAAAGCTGGAAACAAAAAAAATCGAAGCGTATATTGTTTGACATTTCTAAGAAAAAAGGAATTGATGCAAAAAAAGAAGGCTCTCTTACATTTAAAAACAGAGAAGCTGACCTATATATCTTTAACTTTCATAAAGAAAAGGTAGTGAAAAAAGCAGATGTTCTTGAAATAGATCAATGGGATTTCTATATCGTTTTAACTAGTGTATTAGATGAACATTATCCTAATAAAAATAAAATAGGATTACGTTCATTAAGCAAAATTGCTACGAAGGTTAAACATGAAAGAATTAAATCTATAATAGATGATCTAATTGATTCTCACTTAACCGATAAAATGAAATTATGATAATTTCAAAAGAGCTTCTTTAATCCTTCTTATAGCTTCTATTAACTCTTCTTCACTTGCAGCATAAGATAATCGGATACATTTTGGTGCTCCAAAAGCCGCCCCAGTAACTAATGCTACATTAGCTTCTGATAATAAATACAAACTTAAATCATTAGCATCATTAATTTTATACCCTCCAAATGAAAGTCCAAAAAAAGCGCTTATATCAGGAAATACATAAAATGCGCCTTCAGGGATATTGGCAATAACACCAGGGATCTCCTTTAATTTTTCTAGTACTAATTCTCTTCTTTTTCTAAATGCCTCTCTCATTTCATATGTAACAGACGGATCAGCTTGAACTGCAGCCATTGCTGCTCTTTGAGAGATACTAGATGCACCTGAAGTAAATTGCCCTTGTATTTTTGTACATGCATCTGCAATCCATTTTGGTGCCCCAATATAACCCAAACGCCAACCAGTCATGGCAAAAGCTTTTGATACTCCATTAATAGTAACCACTTGTTCATAAACGGATGGAAATTGAGCTAAAGAGGTATGGTGACCAACAAAATTAATATGTTCATAGATCTCATCACTTATTACAATTAAATTTGGATGTAATGAAATTACTTCAGCTAGCTCTCTCAATTCATCTTCACTATAAACTGAACCAGTAGGGTTACATGGAGAACTATAGATCATTAATCTTGTGTTGCTATTAATAGCAGCACTAAGCTCCTTAGCGTTAATCTTAAAGTCATTCTCAATAGAAGCTTCAATAACAACAGGAACGCCTTCAGCCATTTTAACAATCTCTTCATAAGTAACCCAAAAAGGAGCTGGAATAATAACCTCATCTCCAGGATTAACAACACTCATTACAACATTGGCTATTGATTGCTTTGCACCAGTAGAAACAACTATTTGATCTACATTATAATCTAGATTATTGTCTCTTTTGAATTTATGACTTATAGCCTCTCTAAGGTCATCATAGCCATTTACAGCCATGTATTTTGTATAGTTTTTTTCTATAGCTTCTTCTGCTGCTTTTTTAATAAAATCAGGTGTAAAAAAATCTGGCTCTCCTAAGCTCAAACTAATTACATCTACTCCTTGGTTTTTTAATTCTCTACTTTTTCTAGCCATAGCTATAGTAGCGGATTCTGACAATCTATTCAGCCTATCAGACACCTGATTTATCACTTCTGTTTTCATGATGCAAATTTAACTAAATGTACCTTTTTAGAATTTATTCATTTAAAAAATAATTAACACTTTGTTTTTTTTTGTAACAAGCAAGACTAGATATCGTTTAATGATGCTTTAATTAATGTATCTTTCACTTATATTGTGTATAGAATATGGATCAACTTATAGAAATATTAAAAATTAGTATTCCTCCCCTAATTGTATTTGCCATTACTTATTACATGCTTAAAGCTTTTTTTGAAAGAGAAAAGAACATGAGAGCAGAGGAATTAAAGATCTTGGCAAAAAAAGACTATTTCCCAGTAAGAATGCAGGCCTACGAAAGAGCTATTTTATATTTGGAGAGAATTGATCCAAATAACTTGATATTCAGAATTCATAAACCTGGAATGAGTGCTAAATTATTACATGCTGAGTTATTAAGAGTGATTAGAGAAGAATATGCCCACAATATGTCACAGCAAGTATACATCTCCTATCAGGGATGGAATGAACTTAAAAAAAGTAAAGAAGAAACCGTTAAGATCATAAATACGGCTAAAAGCAATATGAAAGAAAATTCCAATTCCATTGAATTAAGTACGGCTATTTTTGAAATATTATCTAAACTAGATAAAACACCAACTGATGCAGCTTCAGAGATACTTAAAATTGAATTCCAAAAAGGACTTCGTTAATTATCTCTTTTTTCAAAGTCTTCTTTCTTTTCGTTATCTAATCTTTTAACCAACAAATAGATAAGTAACACAACCACTGCAAATCCAAAAAGACCATATATAAAAAAGATCCACTTGCCCATTACTACTTTAATTTAACAGCAGTGCCATAAGCCAATATTTCGGAAGTACCTTGACTAATTGTAGATGTAGTGATACGAACATTTACAATAGCATCTGCTTCTAGTTCTTCAGCATCTTTTACCATTCTGCTAAATGCCTGCTCTCTTGTATCTGCTAACAACTTAGTATATTCATGCACCTCTCCTCCAATAATATTCTTTAAGGCAGCTACAAAATCACTAAAGATAGATCTTGATCTAGTAGCACTTCCACGAACCAAGCCTAAACTAGATACTATTTCCTTTCCAGCAATATTTTCTGAATTAACTATCTGCATAATTTT
>CAYSEW010000001.1:81838-120509 GCA_964430245.1 uncultured Flavobacteriales bacterium | reverse complement strand
GTTTTAACTAACTTCATTTCATCAATTAAATGTCCTGCATTAGCATATTTATCTATTACAAAAAGAGTATATCTAATATCTACAGAAATAGTTCTCTGGATATTAGGTTCAAAATAAATATCTCCACTCATAGCTTCCCAGTTACCATCAAAAGCAGTACCGATAAGTTCACCATTTCCATTGATCACAGGACTACCTGAATTACCTCCAGTAATATCATTATTAGATAAAAATCCTACAGGCAAATTACCATCTTTATCTGCATATTGACCATAATCTCTATTCTTATGAAGTTCTTTCAGTCTTTCTGGAACATAGAATTCATGGTTTTTATCATCAGTAACAACTTCTTTTTCCATTACACCTTCTAAAGTTGTAAAATATTTAAAGGTAACACCATCCTTAGCATCGTAAGGAAGTACATTTCCATAAGTAATACGCATGGTTGAATTTGCATCAGATGCTTTATTCATCCCCATTTGATTTAACCCATCAACAAATAATCTCATACCTTGTTCTTCACCCTCTTGTACAGCATAAACTGGTCTGATTACTTTTTCAATATAATCACTGATAAAATCACCAGAAAGCTGATAAACAAGATCTTTTTCTAAAGTCTCTTTACTGAATTTAGCATTTAACCATTCCTTTACTTTTTCTTCAGATGTAAATGGAGATTTAGCAAAATATTTTTCAGCAAATTTGCTAAAATTGTTTTTGTATTTTTTTGCTACATCAATTAATGCTTGAGGATGGAATTCTGCAGGCACATCATAATAATAAACCTCTAACATAGCTGCTAATAAGTTCTGATCTATCTCAGCATTATAATCTTTGTAAAAATCTGCTAAAGAGCTTAAAATCTCTTCTTTAGCATTATTGATCTCCTTTTCATCTTCTGAGCTTAACGCTGCAGCCATACTTGATCTAAATCCGAAATTATTAAACATAAAACTAAATAATTCTGGACCTTGATAAATAGCTTCTTCAAAATAAACATTAGGAATAATGTATTTTTCAACAGCAACTTTAGTAGCTTCTACCATTTCAATGGCGTCTCCATATTTATTTTTTCTTTCTTTATTATCACTAGCCCAATTAAGATAACTGGTTTCAATAGCCTTCTTTTTATCATATACGTTATTCTTAACTAATTGCTCACTTTGACCAATAAAATATTTCCAATAGTTACTTACACGAGCATGCTTTGATGCATATTGTATTCTTACTTTCTGGTCCTTATTCATTCCTTCTTCCATGATATCTAGCTTCATCCTTCTGACCTTTACTCTAGCTGGCTGCTCAATCTCTACCGCTTGTTTAACTCCCATTGATGTTAAAAATCGATCAGTACTTCCAGGATACCCTAGAATCATCGCATAATCACCTTCTTCTACACCAGCAATAGAAACTGGTAAAAAGTGTTTAGGTTTGTATGGAACATTATCTTCTGAATAATCTGCTGGCTCATTATCCTTATTGGCGTATACCCTGAACATAGAAAAATCTCCTGTATGTCTTGGCCACATCCAATTATCTGTATCACCACCATATTTACCTATTGAGCTTGGAGGAGCACCTACCAAACGAACATCATTGAAAATATCATAGGTAAACATATAATAATTGTTACCATAATAAAATGACTTTACCTGAACTTCAAATTCACTTCCTTTACCTTCACTTGCATTGGCTTTTAATTCAGCAATAGCAGTTTCAATCATTTGAGCCCTCTCTTGCTCATCCATTTCATCAGTTATTCCCTCTAAAACAATATCAGTAACGTCTTTCATTTCTCTTAAAAACCAAACTGAAAAATCTGCTGGAATCTCCTGATCTCTTGACATGGCCCAAAAGCCATCTGTTAAATAATCATGGTCTGTAGTACTATTTCTTTGAATTTCATCATAACCACAATGATGGTTAGTCAACATTAAACCTTCTCCTGAAATGATTTCTCCAGTACAAAAACCACCACCTAAAGCAACAATTGCATCCTTAATACTTGAGCTGTTTACAGAATAGATCTGTTCTGGCGTTAGTTTTAAACCACAATCCTGCATGTTTTTATAGGTCTCTCCCCCTAATAAAAAAGGAAGCCACATTCCCTCATTGGCTTTTATTTTAACAAGATTTACACTTAATATCAGTGCCAATATTATAACTATACTTTTTTTCATGATTGAGTTTTATTTATTTTAAAAAAATCTAATTTCTATATGATACTTTTTTAATGGATGGTAAAAATAACAAATTCGATGACTTATCAATTTATTAATTATAGCTTTCTAACTACCATTAATCCATCCCTAACAGGAAAAAGAACATTTTCAACTCTTGGGTCATTATGTACTTTTTCATTAAAAGCAACAATCCCTAATGTTTCATCATCCTTTTTATCTATACTTTCAATAACCTTGCCACTCCATAAAACATTGTCTACAATAATAAATCCACCATCAACAACGTTATCCAAAACTAAGTCCAAATAATTACAATAATTCTCTTTATCTGCATCTATAAAAACTAAATCCCATTGTTCATCTAGATCAGGGATAATAGTTAATGCATTACCAATTAAATATTCAATTTTGTGTTCATTTTGAGACTTATTTATATAAGAACGAGTAAATGGCTCTAATTCTTTATTGATATCAATTGTAAATAACTTTCCATTATTGTCTAAAGATTCTGCTAAGCACAAAGCGCTATAACCTGTATAGGTACCTATTTCCAAAATTCTTTTTGGTCGAATCATATGGGAAAAAGTACTTAGTATACGTCCCTGCAAGTGTCCTGACAACATTCTTGGCTGTAGAACATTAATATGGGTTTGTCTATTTAATTCTGATAAAAGAGGTTGCTCTTTAGAAGTATGATCTAACGCATAATTTTCAATTTCCTCAGGTAAAAATTCCATTTTTTTTCACAATAATAGCCAAGATTATTGAGATTCAATTTAAAAAGATGGTTATTTATTAAGTAATTCCTTTACTAAAGAAGAGATTAAATTACCAGATGCTTTGCCTTTTAATACACCCATTGCTTTACCCATCACCTTTCCCATATCAGAGGGACCTTCTGCAGATGTGTCAGCGATTATTTTATTTAAAATAATCTCCACCTCTTCCTTACTCATCTGTTTAGGTAAATAATTAGCTATTATTTCTGCTTGAAACTCCTCTACTTTAACAAGATCATTTCGGTTCTGAGTGATATAAATTTTAGCAGCTTCTTTCCTTTGTTTTTGTAATTTCTGAAGTATCTGAACTTCCTTTTCCTGAGTTAATTCACCACCACCCCCTTCTTTAGTTTCCTCTAATAAGATAGCAGCTTTTATTGCCCTCAAAACTTCTAATTTTTCCTTTTCTTTTGCCAGCATCGCTTTTTTGATGTCCTGGTCAATTACACTTCTTAGACCCATAATTAATCTACATTATCATGTAAAAAAGAATTGTTATCATTAAGCCCATTCTTTTTATTCCCATCTTCATCTTCACTTTCACCTAAAGAAAATTTTGATACTTGAGAATCAGTAGAATGCTGAACATCATCTAATTGAATATTTCTTCTTTTATATGCAGGTTCATTTTCAAGTTCATTGATACCCATTGGAGATTTCATCTTTTGAGATTCTTTTTTGATTTTCTCTAAACGCTGATCTGTTAACTCCCTATTATCCTCTATAGTTGGCTCAATTGGTTCAGGGGATTTAATTTCTATTTTCTCCGTCCAATTTTCACTTGAATGTCCTACATTATTTTCAGGGTTATTTTCTTCATCATCCTCTTCTAAATAAAATCTCACTTTGCCATCTGAATCAGTATTTGGTTTGTTAACAAGGTCATTACTTACAATTTCTTTAGAATGATCTTTATTAATTATATATGGCTCTTCTTCCTCTAATAATTCATCATCTTTATTATCCGATATATTACTAGTACTTTCTACTGGAGAATTGATTTTTTCAGTAATGATAGTTGGATAATCTTTATCATTAAGGTCAATAACTTTTTTAGGCTTTTCTTTTAATGGCAAACCAGTATTTGGACTTTTTTGAAATCCTGTAGCAATTATTGTTACACAAAGATTATCTCCTAAGTTCTCATCATATCCATGACCCCATATAACATCTGCAGTGCTACCTGCTTCTTGCTGTATATAATCAGTGATCTCTGAAATCTCATCCATTAAAACAACTTTATTTCCATAAGTTATATTTAATAGTACATAAGTTGCACCTTTAATGTTATTATCATTCAATAACGGAGAAGAAAGGGCGCTTTCAACACATTGGAGTGCTCTTTCATCTCCTTCAGCTTCAGCAGAACCCATAATAGCAACACCACTATCTTTCATTACAGTATTTACATCATTAAAATCTACATTGATCTGGCCAGTCACTGAAATTACTTCTGCTATACCTTTTGCAGCAATAGTAAGAACATCATCAGCTTGTTCAAAAGCATTGATTAAAGATAAATTCCCGTATTTCTCTCTTAATTTATCATTATTTATAACTAATAATGTATCAACCTCATCTCTCATTCTCTCGATACCCTCAGTAGCCTGATTAATTCTTTTCTTACCTTCAAAAGTGAATGGGACTGTAACAATTCCAACTGTAAGTATCCCCATTTGCTTTGCTGCATTTGCTATTACTGGAGCAGCGCCTGTACCTGTTCCACCCCCCATACCAGCAGTAACAAAAACCATTTTAGTGTTTTTCTCTAAAATTTCTTTTATCTCATCTAGATTTTCTATAGCTGCATTTTTACCAACATCTGGTATTGACCCTGCCCCTCTTCCTTCAGTTAAACTTTGCCCTAATGGAATTTTTACTGGTACTGGGCTCATATCCAAAGCTTGATGATCTGTATTGCAAACAATAAAATCAACACCTTTAATTCCTTGGCGATACATGTGATTAACAGCATTACTGCCACCACCACCAACGCCAATCACTTTAATAATTGATGACTGGTCTTTAGGTAAATCAAATTTCATCATAATGTATGTTTTAATTAATATCTATTATCTCTTATGTTTAATTATTCAACTTTATCATCGAAAAAAGTTTTGATTTTTTCGAAAAAGCTTCCTTTATTCTTTTGTGAATGCATTCTTGTACTAATCTTTTCTTGCCTTGCCTTAAGCATATCAAATTGCTGAAACCCTTTAGTAACCAGTCCAACGCCAGTTGCATATAATGGTGAAGTAACATTTAAATTAGTATTAGAGCTTAAATGCTCATTAGGATAACCTATTCTAGAGTCCATCCCTGTAATATATTCAAACAGTTGATTGATATGTTTAAGCTGTGAGCCTCCACCTGTCACTACAATTCCACCAATTAACTTTTTCTCAAAACCAGAATTCTTTATCTCATAATAAATATGCTCTATGATCTCTGTCATTCTTGCATTGATAATGTTTGATAAATTTTTAACTGAAATTTCTTTAGGGTCTCTTCCTCTTAATCCAGGGATACACACAATCTCATTCTCTTGACTTACCTGAGTTAAAGCTGCACCAAATTTGGTTTTTAACAATTCTGCTTGTTTATGCATAATGGTACACCCTTCTTTAATATCCTCAGTAATGATATTTCCACCAAAAGGAATGACTGCAGTATGCCTAATGATTCCATCTTGAAATATCGCAATGTCTGTGGTTCCACCACCTATATCTACTAAAGCGACACCTGCTTCTTTTTCTTCTTCGGAAATCACTGCTTCTGAAGAAGCCAATGGCTCTAATATTAATTCCGCAACTTCTAAGCCTGCTTTACTTACACATTTATAAATATTTTTTGCTGCTGCTATCTGGCCAGTAATGATATGAAAATTGGCTTCCAACTGAACGCCAGACATACCTATAGGGTCTTTAATCCCAGGCTGCCTATCAACGATATATTCTTGAGGAAGAACATGTATAATTTCCTCACCTGGCAACATCACCAACTTGTACATATCATCTATTAGAACATCTACATCACTTTGTGAGATCTCTTCTTCAATTGAGTCTCTTGTAATCATTCCTCTGTGCTGTAAACTTTTAATATGTTGACCTGCCACCCCTACATTTACCACTTTTATTTCAACACCTGATTTTGCCTCAGCCTCTTCTACAGCAATACGTATGGATTGTACTGTCTTCTCAATATTAGACACCACTCCTCTGGTAACTCCCACACTTGGAGCCTTCCCAACTCCTAATATTTCTATTTTACCATGTTCTGTTTTACATCCAACCAAACAAGCAATTTTGGTGGTTCCTATATCTAATCCTACTATTATTTCTGGTGCATCCATAATTAATTTTTTATCTTTTTGAACATACGATTTGATTACTATACATAATATTTAATGTGTCATACATATTAAGCTCTTTCACGCTTATACTATTCCTATTTGTATAAAACTGTTTTAACTTTTTAAACTTTTCTTCTGCTTCAGTTATATCTCCAAACAATATTCTTTGACTGCCTACTCTTGGAATTAATTCATATTCACCCTGCTTATTAATATAAACCTGAACAATCTGAGAACGGAAAAATTCATCTTTATTAATAATATTTGCCAATTGATATATTTCATCTAATGTTTTATCTGATGGATCAAGTACAGAAAGTTCTTTAATGGATCTAAAATGATCACCATATTTTATATGTCCATTAAATACTGGAACTCTAGCCACATAGGTATCCGACAATGACATTACTTTACCATCTTCATCGATGTAATAACTCAAATATCCATTATTAACCAAAACTCTTGCTATTGGATTTCTTTGTTTAATATTTATATGCAACTCACCATTATTATATGCATAAACCTCAACGTTTTTTGTTGCTGATAACCCCTGAATAGCTCTTTCTATTTCCTTTAAATTTGGAAACTCCTCACTATCTCCATTCAACTGAAATCCTTTATTACTTAAATAGTCTTTCACCTGACTTTCTGTAATAAAAGAATGACCATTTGACTTATCAATATCAATATTTAATTCTTTTATTGCTATCCTGTTATAATCAACTTCTGAAAATCCCAATAATACTATTGAACCTAAAAGAAAAACACTCCACCCCAATATGACCAATACCTTTTTCATATCAGTTCATTTTTATTTTCTAATGCCATTTTAATTGGCTGGACTAACTCATCAATATTCCCAGCTCCCATAGAAAGCAACACTTCAATGTATCTATTTTCAATCTCAGGAATTACTTCCTGCATTTTCATTAATTTTTTATTTCTACAATTAATTTTATCCAATAATACTGAAGAGGAAATCCCTGAAATTGGCAGCTCTCTTGCTGGATAAATATCTAATAAGATAACTTCATCCAAAGCAGACAAACTCACTGCAAATTCAGATAAAAAATCTCTTGTTCTAGAATAAAGGTGAGGTTGAAATATACCCGTTAACATTTTGTTTGGATATAATTCTCTTGCGGATTCAATACATACATCCAATTCTTTTGGATGATGTGCATAATCATCAATATAAACAAGATCATTTGATTTTAATTGATATTCAAACCTTCTTTTTACTCCTTTAAAAGAAGCTAAAGATGACCTGATCATTTCCACTTCCATTCCTAATTCCAAAGACAACAAAATAGCTGAAGCAGCATTGTAGACGTTATGTCTTCCGGGCAATCCTAAATAAATATCTTTTAAAACAAGATCTCTATATTGAACATCAAAATGATAATTTCCTTCTTTAATATTTATATTTCTGATTACCAGATCTGAACTCTCATTTTCACCATAAGTGATCCTATTTTTAAAATTAACAGGAAGCCCATAATTTACAATCAACTTACCATCATCTGGAAGAAGCTCAACAAAATCCTGGAAACATTGATCCATATCATTCCTGTCTCTATATATATCTAAATGGTCGGCATCCATAGATGTAATAATTGAGATATCTGGAGATAAGTTTAAAAATGACCTATCATATTCATCTGCTTCCACTACAGTTCTATCCACATTTTTATTAATAATAAAATTGGAATTATAGTTTGTTGATATGCCGCCAAGAAATGCATTGCATCCAATACCAGAATATTCAAGCATATGTGCCACTATACATGATGTGGTTGTTTTACCATGTGTTCCTGCTATTGCTATTGAATAACTATTCTTCGTGATTAGCCCTAACAATTCTGCTCTTTTAATAACTGGTAAATCTGATTTAATAAAATAAGACAATTGATTATGATCCATTGGAATCGCAGGAGTATACACAACAAGATCTATTTTATCTATCTGTTGAATTGAATTAAGCTCATCAATAAAGTGAATTGAAGCTCCCTCATTGGTTAATCTATCTGTTAGGTCTGTTTTAACAAGATCATACCCACTTACATTAACCCCTTTTGACAGAAAATACCTAACAAGGTTACTCATTCCTATTCCACCTATACCAATAAAATGAATTCTATTTATGTTTTCTATCTCCAAAGGTTAATCTATAATTTGAAAAATTTCTTTAACAATATCTATGGCTGCATTAGGCTTAGCTAGCATAGAAATATTTTTACTTAGCTCCATACATTTTTTATCATCTTTAATAAGCGCTAATACAACATCAACTAATTTCGTTCCTGCATCGACATCTTCAACATGTATAGCTGCATTTTTATTAACAAGTGATTTTGCATTTTTTGTCTGATGATCCTCCGCAACATTAGGTGAAGGGACTAGAATCACTGGCTTTTTTACCAAACAAAGCTCACTTACAGAAAGAGCTCCTGCCCTCGAGATAATAACATCTGAAGCTGCGTAAGCAAAATCCATTTTTTTTATGAATTCAAATGGGTGTACAGATTGACAATCTGAAGAAGAAACAGCCTCTTTCATTTCATCAAAATAATAGCTTCCTGTTTGCCAAATCAATTGATAAGAAGAGTTTGAAAACTTATTTAGACCATTTTTAATACTATTATTGATTGTCCTAGCGCCTAAACTCCCTCCAATTATCAATATGGTTTTTTTATTTACATCTAATCCAAAATGCTTAATAGCAAGTTCCTTTTTGTTTTTAATATCTATAATATCATTTCTAACAGGATTTCCTGTTAATTTAATTTTATCCTTTGGAAAAAACTGATCCATTTGATCATAAGCTACACATATGACTTTTGCCTTTTTTGCTAGTAATTTATTGGTTAAACCCGCATATGAATTTTGTTCCTGCAATAAAGTCGGAATTCCCATTTTGCCAGCCACTCTTAAAGTTGGGCCACTTGCATACCCTCCAACTCCAATAGCTATATCTGGATTAAACTTTTTTATGATCTCTTTGGCTCTACTAATACTTTTAATTAACTTAAATGGGAATAGTAAATTTTTGAAAGTTATTTTTCTTTGCAAACCTACTACCTGAAGTCCTTTAATATCATAACCTGCCTCTGGCACTTTCTGCATCTCCATCTTACCTATTGCTCCAACAAATAGAATAGTAGCATTAGGGCGGTTTCTCTTTATTTCATTAGCAATTGCTATTGCCGGAAATATATGACCACCTGTCCCTCCACCACTTATAATAAAACGATTATTCATAGCTAAGATTCGTTTTCTTTATAAATTGTTCTACTCACATTTAAAATAACTCCAATAGACATACAAGTAAATAATATAGAAGTGCCACCCATACTAATTAATGGAAGAGGTTGCCCTGTAACTGGTATTAAATTTACTCCAACACTCATATTTATTAATGCTTGAAAAACCAACATAAAACCTAAACCAAAGGCAATATAGCCACCAAATTTATGGGGAGATTTAGTCATGATCTTAACAGCTCTAAAAAGTAAAATGAGATATAATAATATCAAACCAAGCCCACCTAAAATTGATCCGAATTCTTCAATCGAGGAACTATAAATGAAATCTGATTGAGCAGAATAAAGGTTGTTTTTAACAATCCCATTCCCAGGTCCTTTACCCTGCAAATATCCAGTAGCCACTGCTCTTTTTGCCATTTCAGCCTGATAATTTTCTTGAGGATCTCCTGAGTTATAATTTTCTACTCTACTTGTCCAAGTATCAACTCTAGGTAACAATCCTGGAATAAGCACATTAATCATAATCATTAAAAAAACTATACCTAATACCCCACCAATAATAGAAAAAAGGTGCTTTATCTTTGCCCCCGCAACAAAAATCAAAATAAAACATACAGCAAATAGCAAAGCTGCTGTAGAGAAATCTGCTGGAAAGATTAAACCACAAACTATAAAAACAGGTGTCAAAATAGGAATCAACCCTTTTTTAAAATCTTGTAATTCATTCTTTTTTACTACTAGCATTCTAGACACATACAACACCAACATCACCTTTGCAAAATCCGAAGGCTGAAATCCCATGATCCACCTAGATGCATTTCCTTTATTTACTCCAAATAACAAGGTAACCAACAACAAAACAATAGAAACATAAATACCTAATTGCGAGATTCTGGAGAAATATTTATAATTAAAGAATTGCAGATAAATAATCAATAATATACCAATAACAATAACGAAAGTGTGTTTGATTAAATAGGGTGTAGCGTTACCATCCATTAAACGATAAGCCAAGTTTGAGCTTGAACTATAGGCCATAATAATAGAAAACAAAGAAAGCAATATGATGATGGCCCATATTACCTTATCCCCTTTTAAGTATTTATCTATTATGAATTGCATTCAGTTAAATTCATTACCAAATTTGAAAAATGACTTCCTCTTTCTCTATAATTTTTATATTGACCAATACTAGGACAAGCTGGAGAAAAAAGAACTACTTGTCCCTTTTTAGACCATTCAAAAGCTACTTGAACTGCTTCCGATAAATTTTGCTTATAAGCATACGACTCAACTAAATTTCCTAAAGAATATTTAATAGCAGTATCAAAAGCACCAAAACAAACAATTTTCAACACTTTATACTCAACCAACTTTTTAACCAATATTAAATTCCTCCTAGTTTCATCAGCACCAACAATCCATATAATAGGTTTTTGAATCATTTCAATGGAAAAACTTGTAGCTTCAATATCAGTAGATTTTGAGTCATTGACCCATTCAATTCCATTGGATACTATTACCGTTTCTAATCTATGTGAAATATCTGAAAATGCAGATCTACTAATATTTCTTTGTGCTAAAAGATCTGATGTCAGTTTTATATCTTTCTTTTTTTCCATCTTATTTATTTTATAAAGCTTTTACCGCCTTTTTAAATTTCGTTCCTCTTTCTTCATAATTATCGAAAAGATCAAAACTTGCACAAGCAGGTGAAAGCAAAACAGCATACCCTTTTTTTGCCAATTGATAACTAATTCTAACAGCCTCTTGAGCAGAATTCGCATTATGAATATCATTGACAATATGACCAAATGCTTTATGGATTTTTTTATTCTTTTCTCCCAAACATACTATCCCAACCACCTTTTGTTTCACCAATCCTTCAAGCATAGAATAATCATTTCCTTTATCTACACCTCCTGCTATCCAGATTGTAGGTTTTTGCATGCTTTCTAAAGCAAACCATGTTGAATTTACATTTGTTGCCTTTGAGTCATTGATGAACTCTATTCCATGAACTTTGGTGACAAATTCAAGACGATGTTCAACATTTTGAAAGTCAGATAAACTTTCTCTAATAATTTCCTTTCTAATATCCAGTAATCTTGCAGCAATCCCTGAAGCCATGGAATTATAAGCATTGTGCTTACCTTGTTGTGCTAAATCGTGTATTCTCATAATTGTTTGTTTATTGTTATTTATATTGATTTGTATTTGGTCGTTTTCTACCCATGAACCATTTTTCATTTCTTGATTTTGAGAAAAACCATACATGGAGGATTTGATTGTTCTTTTTTTGATCTCTTTTTCTATAACAGGATCATCAGTATTGTAAATAAATACCTCACTTTTATCTTGGTTATTCAAGATTCTGAACTTGCTATCAATGTATTTTTGAAAATCATTATCGTATCTGTCTAAGTGGTCTGGTGTAATGTTTAACAAAACAGCTATATCTGCTTTAAAGTCATACATGCCATCCAATTGAAAACTGCTTAATTCAATTACAAAAACATCATGATCTTTTTCTGATAGAGCTTTAGCAAAACTTTTACCCACATTTCCAACTGCCACTACATCGATTCCTGCTTTTTCAAGTATGTGCTTTAGCATTAAAGTAGTAGTCGTTTTTCCATTACTTCCAGTAATACAGATTTTTGTTCCTTTTGTAAACCTACCTGCAAATTCTATCTCAGAAATAATTGGAATGTTCTTACTTTTTAATTGCTGAATTAATTTTGCAGAATCAGGAATTCCAGGGCTTTTAATAATTTCATCGGATTTAAGTAATCGATCAATAGAATGCCCATCTTCTTCCCATTCTATTCCTAATTGAGATAATTCTTCTTTAAAATCTTTATTAATCGGATTAAAGTCAGATACAAATACTTTATAGCCTACTTTCTTAGCTAGTATAGCTGAACCAATACCACTTTTTGCAGCTCCAAGAATTGATATTTCCTTAGCTGCCATTATCTAAGTTTTAGTGTTACAATTGATAATACTGCCAATAAGATTCCTATGATCCAAAATCGAGCTACGATTTTAGCTTCATGAATTCCTTTTTTCTGATAATGATGGTGTAATGGAGACATTAAAAAGATCCTTCGTCCCTCACCATACTTTTTCTTGGTATACTTAAACCAAGCCACTTGCATCATCACTGATAAATTCTCCATTAAGAAGATTCCACAAATGATAGGAATTAATAATTCCTTTTTAATTGCAATGGCAAATACAGCAATTATTCCACCTATTGCAAGGCTTCCGGTATCTCCCATAAAAACCTGAGCAGGATAGGAGTTGTACCATAAAAATCCTATACATGCCCCTACAAAGGCGCTCATAAACACCACTAATTCCCCAGTATTAGGCAAATACATAATATCCAGATAATCTGAGAAGAAAATATTACCTGAGACATACGCAAAAATCAATAATGTAAAACCTATAATAGCTGAAGTTCCTGTTGCTAAACCATCAACCCCATCTGTTAAATTAGCTCCATTAGAAACCGCAGTTACTATTAGAATAATAATGGGAATAAATACAATCCAAGACCATTTAGAAGCGTCTTTACCAAGAAAACCAAGTAACCACTTATAATCAAACTCATTATTTTTAATTAGCGGTAATGTTGTTTTTGTTGAATAATGCTCTACCCAATAAAATTCTATAGTTCCATCATCTTCAATAATTGGAGACTGACTTATAAAATTTTCTCCAATTTTTTCTTTAAATCCATCTATGTACTCAACTTCTACTTTTTCTTTTACTGAAACATTTTCATTGAAAAATAACAAACAAGCAACAATAACTCCAATACCTACTTGACCTATAATCTTAAATTTACCTGCAAGGCCTTTTTTATCTTTTTTAAATACTTTAATGTAATCATCTAAAAAACCTATTAACCCTAACCAGATCGTTGTAATGATCATTATAAGAGTATAAATGTTATCTAATTTTGCAAAAAGTAAAGTAGGTATAAGAATAGCAGACAAAATAATCAACCCACCCATTGTCGGTGTTCCTTTTTTCTCCATCTGTCCTTCCAGACCCAAATCTCTAATACTCTCTCCAACCTGCTTTTTATGTAAAAAACTAATCAGTTTTCCACCAAAAATTAAAGAAATAACTAGTGATGTTATAATCGCCATTCCTGCTCTAAAGGAGATAAAATCAAATAAGCCTGCACCAGGCATATCAAACTGACTATCTAAATATTCAAATAAGTGATATAACATTATTTATTCATCATTTTTAAAGTTTCTATAACAACCTCCATGTCATCAAAAGGAATAACCTCTTCATTGATTAACTGATATTTCTCATGTCCCTTCCCAGCAATAAGCAGTATGTCTCCTTTGTGAGCCATACTACATGCTGTCTTAATAGCTTCTTTTCTATTAGATATGGATAGCACTTTTTTTAGCTCTTTGGAATCAACTCCCTCTTCCATATCTGCAATAATGCTTTCAGGGTCTTCTGTTCTTGGATTATCTGAAGTAAAAATGACTTGATCACTTAATTCACTTGCGATCTTAGCCATCAATGGGCGTTTTCCTTTATCTCTATCTCCTCCACATCCAAAAACCGTGATGACCATTTCTTTTCCTGTCCTTATATTTTTAATGGTCTTCAATACATTTTCTAAAGCATCTGGAGTATGAGCATAATCGATGATAGCAGTGATATTTCCATTCGAAACATTATGCTGAAATCTCCCTTCAGGAGCAGACAAATTACTTAGTGTAGTAAGGACATCCATTTTGTCCTGTGAAAGAATAATTGCAACTGAATAAGCAACTAGTAAATTATAAACATTAAAATCTCCTATTAAGTTGGTGCATATCTCAACATTGTCAATATCGATAGTCATCCCATCAAATCGATTCTCTAGAATTCTTCCTTTATGATCGCAGACCGAATTAATTCCATAGCTAATTACTTTTGCTTTAGTATCCAACACCATAGACTCATGGTGTTTTTGATCTGAATTGACCAACGCATATGCATTGGACGAGAGCTGATCAAAGAATGCTTTTTTAGCAGAAATATAATTATCAAAAGTTTTATGATAGTCAAGATGGTCTCTAGTAATATTAGTAAAAACACCTACATCGAATTGAACACCTGATATTCTTTTCTGATCAACTGCATGAGAACTTACTTCCATAAAAACATACGTACATCCCTTTTTCACCATCTTATCCAAAAGATGATTTAGATCTAAAGAGTTAGGAGTAGTATGTGTCGAATCAATGACTTCATTATGAATTTTATTTTCTACTGTTGAAATCAAACCAACTTTAAACCCTAACAACCTGAAAAGATTATATAAAAGAGTAGCTGAAGTAGTTTTTCCATTTGTCCCTGTAATCCCAATCATTTTCAACTTTTCACTAGGATTGTCATGAAAATTTGCTGCAAGAATACCTAAAGCCAAAGCGGAATCTTTTACCTGAACATAAGTTACATTTTCATCTAATATATCTGGGAGGTCTTCACAAAGAACACTATCTGCACCATGTTTTATAGCATTTTCAATATAATCATGCCCATCTAATTTTGTTCCTTTTAAAGCAACAAACATGGTGAATTTTCCAGCTTTTCTTGAATCATAAACTACATGCTCTACAGCAATATTGGTTGACCCTTTTACCTGTAAAATGCTAGCACCATATATAACATCTTTCAATAACTTCATTAGCTTAGATCTATTATGATTAATTCACCTTTATCCACTTTTTTTCCTGGATTTATCGATTGTTTTTTAACAACACCACTACCTTTTACTTTGACATGTAATCCTTGACTTTCCAATAGATATAAAGCGTCATTTAAACCCATACCTTGAACATTAGGAACAACTCCATGTACAATTTTTCTTTCCTTAATATTTACTATTTCTTCATTTGTATGACTAGACACCCAATCACCTAGATCTTTTTCTTTTTTTAATGGGATATCCATTGATTTAAGGACCTGTGTCAAATCATCATTATTACCATCTTTTGAAAATGGATAGTAGGGGTCTATTTCTTCAATTTTTTTAGATTTCATGATCCCCATTGCATATACCTTATCAGCAATTTCTTTGAAGACTGTACCAGACACAATAGAACCAAATATATTTTGAGTAGGTCCCTGAATAACTACTATACAAGAATACATAGGATTATCTGCAGGGAAATAACCGCAAAAAGAAGCTTGGTATTTATTACCATATCCAGAAGATCCTTTAGCTATCAATGAAGTCCCGGTTTTACCTGCAATTTCAAAACCTCTAGCCTTTATGTTCTTTGCTGTACCACGATCTACAACACCTTTAAGCATCTTTTTTACAGAGGACAAAGTGTTATTATTACATATCTTAGGGTTGATGACCTCAACATAGGATGCTTCTTTAACCTCATTTCCCTTTCTTATTTCTTTTACAAATTTCGGTTTGACCATTACACCATTATTTGCAACTCCATTATAGAATGTCAATATCTGAAGAGGAGTAAGCTGAACTTCATAACCTATTGCCATCCATGGAAGGGAAATCCCAGAAAAAAGAGGGTCATTAGCATCTTTAATATAAGGGCTTCCTTCACCACTTATTGGTAATCCTAATTTTTTATGTAACCCTATTTCTTTTAAACCATCAATAAATTTTTGAGGTTCATCTCTATAATTATCATATATAATTTCACTAATTACATTTGAAGACTTTTCAAAGGCATACTGAATAGTATTCTTTCCATACCCTCCCCATTTCGAATCATGTAATACATTATTATCGTAAAAAGTATAGGTGCCTGGCATTTCAACACTATCTGAAATTTTAATTTTGCCATCATCAAGTGCAACCATTAATGAAGCCAATTTAAATGTTGAGCCTGGCTCTGAACTTAAGCCAATCGCATTATTATAGGACTCACTATAAGTTTCTTGATCTTTATCTTTGGTCAGGTTTGCAATTGCTTTAATATATCCTGTATTAACTTCCATTAAAACAACACATCCTGAAATTGCACTCTGGTTTTGAAGCTGATTTAATAATGCTGATTCAGCTACGTCCTGAATATTTACATCAATAGAAGTATAAATATCATACCCTGGTATTGGCTCTTCTGAGAGCTCTCCATCGACATGTCTCCAATTATTTCCCCATATTTTTTCCATCAAAACTTTCCCGTCCTGCCCTTTTAATGTTTCATTAAAAGCTCCTTCTAATCCTACATAAATTGGGTTGTCAGGGTTTTTCTCATTCACATATCCAATTGTTCTTTTAGCAAGCGGATCGAATGGACGAACTCTTTTATTATTTTTTATACTAATGAATCCTCCAGCATATTGACCAAGCTGAAAAATGGGGAAATCCTTAAGTCTATTAATCTGATTATTATTAAGATCCTTAGCTATTAGATAATACTGATTCCTTTTCTTACGCTGATACCTAAGGTCATGCTCCCATTGAACAGTAGATTTAGAGTTAAAAATCTTAGATAAACTATCTGATAAAATTGATATCTTTTGATTAAATGTTTTTTCCTTAATAGTAACTAGGTCCATATAGACAGTATACCTAGGAACAGATATAGCTAGTGAAGTTTTTTGTTCATTATCAGCAAATATGTTTCCTCTAGGAGCATTAACTTGTTTTATAACATAGTTCTGGTCTTTAGCTAATTGTTGTAACTCTGGACCATTCACAAATTGAATAATGATGATCTTTGCAATTATTCCAAGTGCCAGCAATAGCATTAGTATATAAATAATATAAACTCTCACTATGGATACTCTTTCGTTCACTATTGTTTTTTTGTTTTAATAGAAATTGGTGGATCTTTTGCTTCATAAATATTCCAACTTGCTGTTTTTTCAGCCACCTTACTTTGAAGGCTTTCCTGATCATATAACTCAAGAGCTGACTGTAATTCAGAATAGAGATCTTCCTTAATTTTTTCTTCTTTATTGATCCACCTAACATTATTATTCACATAATATCCATATGCTATATAAAGCACCATTAGAAATGTTACATACATTAGAAAAGGAATGTTTTTAACCACCCTCCCCTTTTGCAACAACTCTCCAGATACAACTTCTTTAATTGGATTCATCTATATTATTTTATTCTAATCTTTCTGCAATTCTTAGCTTTGCGCTGCGTGCTCTATTATTACTTTTTAATTCATTTTCATCTGGAATAATTGGCTTTCTATTAATCTCATTAAATGGCTTTAATACATTTCCATAAAAATCTTTCTCTAAAACACCTTTGAAATTTCCCGATCTGAAAAAATTTTTAACCAATCTATCTTCAAGTGAGTGATAAGTAATAATTACAAATCTTCCTCCTGGCTTAATCACCTCCATTCCTTGCTCGAGTAATTTCTTCAACACCTCTATCTCTTCATTTACTTCAATTCTAATAGCTTGAAAAATTTTAGATAAAAATTGATTGGTTTTATTTCTTTGCACTAGTCCTGAAACAATCTCTAGTAAGTCATTGATTGTTTGAATCCTTCTTATTTGCCTTCTATCAATAATTCTCCTTGCCAATCTCTTACTCTCTCTTAACTCTCCATAATCCTTAAAAATTCTTACTAAATCTTCTTCTTCATATTGGTTAATAATTTTCTCAGCATCAATCGTTGAATTAGCATTCATTCTCATGTCTAACTTTCCGTCAAATCGATATGAAAATCCTCTTTCAGGGGTATTGAATTGATATGAAGAAACCCCTAAATCAGCAAGAACTCCATCAACTGGAGTTTGACGTAACATCCTGAGATTGTTTTTTAAAAACCCGAAATTCTGAGCAACAAATACAAACCTGTCATCCTCGATACTATTTTGCTCAGCATCTAGGTCTTGGTCGAACCCAATTAATTTTCCGTTTTTCAATCTAGATAAAATCTCTTTTGAGTGACCTCCCCCTCCATAAGTGACATCTACATATATTCCATTTGAATTTTGAACCAGACCATCAACAGCAGCACGTAAAAGAACTGGTATGTGATATTCATCATTGGTCATTTTCAGAAGATCCACCCATAACATCAGCAGCTAAATCATCGAATTCATCCCAATTCTCCTTCATTAAAGCCTTATACTTTGCTTTATCCCATACCTCCCACAGATCGACATTAGCTACTATTACGATTTCCTTCTGAATGCTTGCCCAGCTTAATAAACTTTTAGGTAAAAGAATTCTACTGTTTGAATCTACTGGAACTTTTGTAGCACCTTTTTGAAACATTCGAGCAAATTTTCTATCCTTAATCTTAAATCTATTAAGTGACCTGAGTTTATTCATCACTATACCCCATTCAGACACAGTGTATAATGACAAACATTCATCAACCCCTCTTGAAATCACAAATTGTTCCTGATTCTCTGGAGACAATTGCTTTCTTAACTCAGAAGGAAGAAGTAATCTTCCTTTTGAATCAATTTTACAATGATATTCTCCAATAAAACCAGTCATAATAGAACACTATCTATTTAAGATGTAAAGCTAACAAAAATTACCCACAATTTCCCACATTTTATGAATTGTGAATAACTTTCAACGATGTTACTTAACGCAAGTTACATAAATACATGTATATTTTAACTTATTACAGGTAAAAAGCTACTCTTAAAATATAGTGGTAAAAAGTGGGTAATTATATTTTTTTATTAACATAAAGAACCAACTACTTAAAATTTCCATACTTTAGACTGGTTAAATTTATAGAGGTGGAAAATCAAAATGATGAGAAATCCCAGACAGTTGATGTTGAAAGAGCCTTAATGGAAAAGTCTCCTAAACTCTATAAGATCATTCCTTCGTTTGTCATTAAATTCCTTAAAAAGATTATTCATCAAGATGAGATCAATAAAATCTTAGAAAAGTTTAAGACAGAAAAAGGATTGAAATTCATACAATCTGGACTTGAAGAAATGGGCGTTAAAACGACTTCTATTGGACTGGAAAATCTTCCCGAAAATGAAACTGTCATCATTGTATCAAATCATCCTTTAGGAGGATTAGACGGAGTTGCTATTCTTCAAGAGATCGGCAAAATTAGAAATGACATACACATAATGGTGAATGACATACTCATGCAGATTAAGAATTTTGAGCCCTTATTTGTACCTGTAAATAAACATGGTGTTAACTCAAGAGAAAACTTAACTTTTATTGAATCATTATATTCTTCAAATAAATGTGTTATTCTTTTTCCTGCAGGACTTGTGTCTAGAAAACAAGGAAAAGAAATTAAAGACCTAGAATGGAAAAAAAGCTTTATTACCCAATCAATTAAACATAAAAAAAACATTATTCCCGTTTTTACAGAAGGTGTTAACTCTAAAAAATTCTACAGAATAGCTTTATGGAGAAAGAAACTAGGGATTAAAATCAATATAGAAATGCTTTTTTTAGCTGACGAGATGTTTAAACAAAAAGGTAATACTATTCATTTTAAAATCGGAAAAGCTATTTCTTGGGAAACATTTAATGAAACTAATTCTCATAAAGAATGGGCACAAAAAGTGAAAAACCACGTATATGCATTAAAAAACAACAATGAAAAATACTTTTTACCTACAATTGATCAAATAAATGGATAAAATAATTGAGCCCATACCGTTGAAATTAATTGAAAAGGAATTGAATTCAGATAGATTCATAAGAGCTACAAATAATGCAAATAATGAAATCTATATTGTCAACTCTCACAATAGTCCAAATGTTACAAAAGAAATAGGCAGACTCAGGGAAATTACATTCAGAAACGCTGGTGGCGGCACAGGGAAATCTATAGATCTCGATATTTTCGACACAAGAGATGAAGCCTACTACGAACAATTAATTGTCTGGGCCCCTGAATCTAAAGAAATAATTGGAGGATATCGATTTATAAAATGTAAACAAATATTAAACAGCAAATACGACAATCTAGCCACTAGTAAATTGTTTGACTTTTCCGATGAATTCAACAAAGAATTCCTCTCAAAAACAATTGAGCTTGGAAGGTCTTTCGTTCAACCTAATTTTCAGCCATCACAAGGAAGCAGAAAAGGAATTTTTTCTCTTGACAATTTATGGGATGGACTAGGATCCATTGTCGTAGATGAACCGGATATAAAATATTTTTTCGGAAAAGTGACTATGTATCTCGACTACAATAAATCTGCAAGGGATTATATTTTAGCATTTATGAATTACTTTTTCGCAGATGAAAACAAAATAATTACTGCAAAATCCCCATTAAAACACCATCATGATATCAACTACTTTATTAAAGAGATTGATGACCTCAACTATCAAGAAGCCTACAAACTTCTACAGCAAAAAGTAAGAGAATTAGGAGAAAATGTCCCTCCTTTAGTTGGAGCTTATATGAATCTATCATCCACCATGAAAACATTCGGCACCTCTTTAAATACTAGCTTTGGTGAAGTGGAAGAAACAGGCATCTTAATAACAATTGATGATATTTTTGAAGCAAAAAAAGATCGACACATCAACTCTTACATCAAATAATTAACTTTGTTATTTATTTGAATATGTCAATTAAAGCAACTTTTATAGAAAGCAACACTGATTGGAAAAAGTGCCCTAAGCCAGTTAAGCCTGAATATGCATTTATCGGAAGGTCTAATGTCGGCAAATCTTCCCTTATAAATATGCTTACAGAAAGAAGAGCTCTTGCAAAAACATCTGGAACACCAGGAAAGACCCAATTAATTAATCACTTTTCAATAAACGACCTATATTATTTTGCAGATCTACCAGGTTATGGATATGCCAAAGTTTCAAAAAAAAACAGAAAAAAATTCAGCGATTTTACTTTAAAATATTTAGAGAATAGGAAAAACTTAATGTGTGTTTTTGTATTAATTGACTCAAGAATTCCTCCTCAAAAAATAGACCTAGAATTCATGGAATATTGCGGAATTAAACAAATCCCTTTTGTAATGTGCTTTACAAAATTGGATAAATTAAAAGAGAAAGAAATTGAGAAAAACATAACTGATTATAAAAGCATTATGCTAGAAAACTGGGAAAGCCTCCCCAATGTTTTTGAAACATCCTCAAAAAAAATGATTGGCAAACAAGATATTATCGATTTTATTGAAGCTACAAATCAATTATTCAAAAGCTGAAAAACCAAAAAAAAATATTAATCGCTCCTCTTGATTGGGGCCTAGGACACATTACAAGATGCACTCCTTTAATTCAAAAATTAATTAATAGTGGACATCAAGTTATATCCTGTGGAAACAAAAACGCTGGCATTATTTTTAAAGAACACTTTCCTGAAATTGATCATCATTTAATTGATGGATACAACGTAAAATACAGCAAAGGAAAAAGCCAAGCTATTTCAATGATCATGCAGTCACCTAAATTCTTCAAGGTTATCAATAAAGAAAAAAAAGTTGCTGAAGCCCTTTCATCTCAATTAGGCATTGACTATATAATTTCAGACAATAGATTTGGGTTTAGATCTACCAAAACCACCAATATTTTTATTTGCCATCAGATCCACATCCAAGGTCCTAAATTATTAATGCCTATCTTCTACAAAATCAACTCGTATTTCATAAAACAATTTGACCATTGCTGGATACCAGACCATAACAGAAACAACAACCTTTCAGGCATCCTATCAGGGAATCCTAAACCAAAAAATTGTTCATTTATAGGTCCATTATCTAGATTTAGAGATCAAGCGAATTCAAAATCCTACAAATACAAATACTTAGCCATATTATCTGGACCAGAGCCCCAGAGGACATTATTAGAAAAAATTGTGATTGAACAGTTTTTAAAACAAGATTGCAAATGCGCTATTATAGGAGGAAAACCAGAAGGCTATAATTACAATGAAAATAACATAGTATACTTTAATCATCTTAAAACTGATGATTTCTTTAATCTCGTTAAGTCTTCTGAATTTTTAATTGCCAGATCTGGATATAGTAACATAATGGATCTAGCAGTCTTAAATAAAAACGTTATTCTTATACCGACTCCAGGTCAAACAGAACAGGAATATTTAGCAAAATACCACTCATTGAAATCAAAGACAAGATGGGTAAATCAAAGTGATTTTCATCTAAATGGAAAAAATAATTTCGGAAAAATTCAAACCTTTAAAGATGAAAACCTATTAGAAAAGGAATTAACTAAAATTGGCCTATAAAAAAAGGGAGCAAAGCTCCCTTTAATTAGTTGATAAAATATTTCTTACTTTACAAAATTAATGAAATCATAATCGGAACCATTCTTTTTCCACATCACTGCAACTGGATAACAATTAGCAGCTACCCAAGAACCTCCTAAAGTAACATCAAATTCTTCTAGATTACCATCACCATTTATTGTTACAGCTTTACCAAAAGCCGCATTTGATGCTTCTGCTCTTAGTACATAATTATGCACAAAGTTAGGGTCAGAAGGAGCTCCAGCAATATCTTGTTCAGCAACCTGTCCATCTTCTAATATGTAAACAGCCAAAAAGAATTCACCTGAAGTGCTTCCAGTCCATTGAGATTGAACTCTTACATTCATTGAAGTTCCAGAAGTGGAATGATCCATTGCCATGGCTACTTCAACAGATTTACCTATCTCAGTATTGACCGCAGAGCTTAACAAGCTATAACTATTAGCAATATCTGTAGTTCCAACATAAAAATGTGGCCACCCTGCACTAGGCAAAGCATCCATAATAGCATCACCAACTGAAGTTTCAAAATCACTATCACCGTGTAATTGAACCACTTGACAATCTGAATAATCATTAGTTATATCTGTTGAAAAAGAAGCTCCCCAATCACCACAATATGGACACCATGTAGCTGTCTTTTTAAAAACCAATGCTTTTTTAACTGAAGAGGGACTTGTACAAGACCCATCATCTTTTTTTGCTTCTGGATTATATGCTAAACTATTAGGATCAGTACATCCTTTTTTCTTACAAGATGAGAACCCACCTACTAAAGCAGCCATAACCACTATACCTAAAATTTTATTTATCTTCATAATTATTAATTTACTTATTGTATTATACTTTTATAAAGTAACGATAAATATAACGAAATTCACAATAAAAGAATAATTCACATTGGATTCCTACTTGGCTTTTTGCAAGGTAAATGAAAATGTAGAGCCTTTCCCTTTTGTACTTCTAACATTGATGGATTGCCCATGTGCCTCTACTATATGCTTAACAATTGCTAATCCTAACCCTGTCCCACCTTGATTTCTTGCCCTACTTTTATCAACTCTGTAAAATCTTTCAAAGATCCTATTTAAATGAATTTCATCCATCCCTATTCCATCGTCTGAAACCTCAATTAAAACATTATCTTCAATATCAAAAAAACGTACCTCTATACTACCCCCCTCCTTTGAATAATTAATCGCATTATTAATTAAATTTGTTAATACCTGACCAATTTTATCTTGATCACATAGCACATCAATAGGCACATTATAATTTTTATTAAATGCAACTTTGACTCTCTTTTCAAGTGCATATATCTCAACACCTTCAATAATTTCTTCTGACAATTGAATGATATCAGCTTTTTCAATATTTAACTTTATCCTCTCTGATTCAAATTTTGTAATAACATCTAAATCCTCAACAATTCTTGTCATCCTATCTACACCTTTTGATGCTCTTTTTAAGAATTCTTTATTTATTTTATCATCCTCAAGCCCACCTTCTAATAAAGTCAAGATATAACCCTGTATACTAAAAATAGGCGTTCTTAATTCATGAGCAAGATTCCCTAAAAACTCCTTTCTAAATGCCTCCTGCCCTTTCAACTTTGCAATTTCCTCTCTATTAGATTCAGCCCAATTCATTACTTCTTTTTCTGTTGCAGATAGTAAATCTTGACTCATATCTATCGGGAAATCTTCTTTAGAAATTTTATAATTATGAATTGTTCTATATAGCACCCTAATTTTCTGAGAAATCAACTTTTCCAATAGATAATAAATAATGAAATAAGAGAATAACCATAAAACAATTATTGATATTAAATAATAAACAATGCTAACCTGAAACTCTAACATGTAATTCAAGACAAGGACAAACACGGTAAAAAAGATAGCGACAACTGTTGCTAATAAAAATGCAAATTGATTTGGTGTTTTTATTCTCATATAAGCACTGCAAAATTATTAAAATAAACTGACTAATTTATTAACTATAAAATAGAGAAAAATTAAATACTTTAGCAACTCAATGAAACTAAAAAAGAAAATACTTGTGCTCTGTACTGGAAATAGTTGCCGAAGCCAAATAGCTGAAGCCTATTTAAAATATTTTATAAAAAAGAAAAACCTAACTATAGAAGTTTATAGCGCTGGAACTGCACCACACGGAATAAATCCAAGAGTCATAAAAATACTTTGTGAAGATAACATCAATATAAGTGACCACACTTCTAATCATGTAAATGAATACTTAAACAATGGCATTACACATGTAGTAACCGTATGCGATGATGCCAAACAGAAATGCCCAATTTTCCCTGAAAAAACAACCCTGCTTCACCACAGCTTTTCTGATCCATCTAAATCAAAAGGGAATCCCAATACAATAAAAAAAGAATTCAGAAAAACCAGAGAAGAAATCAAGTCTTTTTGTGAAAATTATATCAATAAACATTTTTAAACATGAAACCATCTAAAATATTTATAGGAGAATTTATTGGCACTTTTATTTTAGTTTTTATTGGTTGTGGATCTATAGCTTTAGCAATTACCTACGAATACCTTAGCTCATTATACGAAGTTGCTGCATTCTGGACAATTGGAGTCACCTTAGGAATATATGCATCGGCTAAATTATCTAATGCTCATTTAAACCCTGCTGTTACTCTAGCATTTTATATAGATAAACAAATCGGCTTGAGAGAACTGGTCAATTACTTTTTATCTCAATTTGCTGGAGCTGTTTTAGCAGGTTTTTTATTAATTCATTTAATAATGAATGATATTTCAGATTTTAATTTAGTAAATGCTAGTATCTTTGGAGAATATTATCCAAATCCCTCATTCGAAAACACCCATGACTGGGTCACAACTCCAATCGCTTTACTAACAGAAATAGTCGCAACTTTCCTATTGGTCTATACTATCTTTTGGCTAATCAAAATAAAGAAACTTGCACCATATCTTCCTATACTAGTAGGGATAACTGTTGGTGTATTAATCTGTTGTTTTGCTCCCTTAACACAATGCTGTATGAATCCCGCTAGAGATATTGGCCCAAGGATCATCTCTTTTTATTATGGATGGGAAGAAATAGCTTTTCACAATAATGGATATGGATGGCTAATGATCTATATTTTTGCTCCCTTAATTGGAGGTGCTTCAGGTGCAATAGCCCATAAATATTTACACACCTCTCAACCTTCTTAGCCTATCAAAAATAATTATGGTAGGCAACAACATTAACATGGCATAAAAAACATCCTCAACAGGAATTGTCCCCATTCTAATATTTAAATTATGGAGCTCGTTATACCAGACCACCTCTCCATCTAAACCAGTTCCTGTTAATATACCATTAACAATAAAAAAAGGAATCATAATGATTATAAATGATCGATAAAATAAGGTGATTTTTTTCCATTTATAGCTAAATATCAACAATAAAGACAGCGCTGAAAATGTTATAAAAGTATAAAGCTTTTCATGAAAAAATAAAGCCATTACCATTAAAATCATAGCTAAAAAAATACTTATAAATTTCGCATAGAAAACTTCCTTTAATGGCCAAACAATCTCTAGTGAAAAATAAGTAAACACACATGCGAAAGGAATGCAAATAAAAAACAAATATTCCTCCAATGGAACTCCGAAAAAACCAACTCCTAATAAATATTTAGAATTGAATCCCCAAATTCCATTTTCAGTAAATACTATATCCCAAATAATAAAAGGAATCCCTACCAGTAAACAGGCAATTATAAAAGACTTAAAATGACGATAAAACTGCAATCGTTTATGAAAAGAAAAAATAAATGGTATAATAAAAGCCCCAAGATCGACCAGTAGATAAGTATACATTATTTTTCTAAATAGAATTTGAAATACTTATAAGGGACCATAAGCATGCCAAAGCATTCACCATCCTCTTTACCTAAATGCTTATGATGCATTTTATGACCTCTTCTTATTGCAAGTAAATATTTATTTTTGGTTTTTGAAAGCACTTTAAATCTTTGATGAATAAAAAGGTCATGCACAAAAAAATAAGCTGCCCCATAAATTGTAATTCCCAAGCCTATCCAAAACAAAAAATAAGACACCCCTATATTAACTCCCAGCAACATGCATAAAGATCCAGGAACAGCAAAAATCAAAAAGAAAAAATCATTTCTTTCGAAAAAACTATTAGTTTCTTTTACATGATGATCCTTATGTAAATGCCATAAAAATCCATGCATAACAAACTTATGAGTAAACCACGCCACTCCTTCCATCATAAAAAAAGTAAAAACACATATAATTACATTCAACATCATCATTAGATTCTTTTCAACTTATTAGCAACTATAGATTCACAAGCAAGATACAATTTCTTTGTATTAGGAATCCTTATTCTTTCATTCATTATTTCACTAGGACTAGTTAGTTTTATCTTATCAAATAATGACCTATAATACCTATAGGCAACATATACACCTAATTTGGATGATTTAGGCAATAATTTTATACCAATCAATGCGTCATTAAAATCTTCTTGGATATCTTCTTCTATTTTCAATTTATCATCAAGAGAGAAATTACTAAACTCAACATTTGGAAAATACATTCTCCCTAGGTCATTATAATCTGACTTCATATCTCTTAAAAAATTAACTTTCTGAAATCCAGCACCCAATTTTCTAGCAGCATATTTTAATTCATTATATTTCACAGCATCTCCATCAACAAAAACTTTTAGACACATTAACCCAACAACTTCTGCAGATCCAACAATATATTCATCATATAAAATAGTTGAATAATTAACAACTTGTAGATCTTGCTCCATACTATCCAAAAACTTTTCTATTAACTGAATATCAATTTGATACCTTCTAACTGTTTCCTGAAAAGATTGAATGACAGGATTAACACTAATTCCAATTTCTATTGCTTTAAATGTCTCCATTCTTATCTGTCTTAATAGATCTGCCTTAGGGTAATCATGAAAACTATCAACTACTTCATCTGCCAATCTAACAAAACCATAAATAGAATAGATAGCATCATGCAATTTCTTATCCAATAAATTAATACCAATTGAAAAACTAGTACTATACGTTCTAGTAAGTAGTTTACTAGATTTTACAGAGACAATATCATAAAGTTCTTTCATAATCAACTATTAAAAAATTTATTGACTTCTTTTGCTGCAATTTGCCCAGAAATAATTGACGGAGGGACTCCTGGTCCTGGTACAGTTAACTGGCCTGTATAAAATAGATTTTTTACCTTTTTATTTCTGATCTTAGGCTTTAAAATTGCCGTTTGCTTCAAAGTATTCGCCAAACCATAAGCATTGCCTTTAAATGAATTATAATCACTTACAAAATCGTCTAAACAATAAGATTGATTAAAAATAATGTTTTCTCGTATGTCGTTACCTGTTAAATCCCTAAATCTGTTAAGAATTATAGACAAATATTTTAATCTAATTTCTTCAGAATCTTCAATTCCTGGAGCAATTGGAATTAAAAAAACTAAGCTATCCATACCTTCAGGTGCTACCTTAGTATCTGAAATAGATGAACAACTTAAGTAGAATAAAGGTTTAGTTGGCCATTTTGGATCCTCATAAATATCTTTTGCATGTTTTTTAAAATCCTCATCAAAAAACAAAGTATGATGCTCAATATTACTGAGCTTTTTATTAACACCAATATAAAAAAGTAAACTTGAAGGAGCTAGTTTTCTAGAGTTCCAATAATTTTCTGTGTAATTTCTATACTTCTTATCTAATAATTTAGATTCAACATGATGATAGTCAGCACCTGCAACAACTGCATCAAATGACAATTTATTACCATTGACAATAATTGATTTAACATTTTTATTATCAACATTTATTTTATCAACTGTTGAATTAAGATGGAATATAACGCCTGACTCTTTTGATAACCTTTCAAAAGCTTTAATGACTGAGTAAAAACCACCTTTTGGATAATATGTACCCTCTACCATACCTGTATAATTCATTAAACTATATAAAGCAGGAGTATTTTCAGGTGTTGCGCCTAGAAAAAGTATTGGAAATTCCATTAATTGTATGAGTCTAGAGTCTTTAAAGTATCTTCTAACATATCTATTAAATGATGAAAATATATTTAGATAAAATAACCCTTTGATGACCTTGAAATTTATAAATTCAAAAATAGAGTGCGATGGTTTTACAACCAAATCTTTCATGCCAATGTCGTATTTAATCTTTGCATTCTTCATGAACTTTTCAAGCTTTTTAGCACTACCTTTTTCAATAGCCTCAAAACAACTTTTAAGCTCATCAAAAGAAGATGAAACATTGATTTTATCTTCTGGCCCAAAAACAACAGAAAAACCAGGGTTTAACTTTTCTAATTCAAAATAATCAGCTGTTTTTTTACCATGTTTTTCAAAAAAATCATCAAAAACATCTGTCATCCAATACCATGAAGGACCCATATCAAAAGTAAAACCATTACTTTTTAATTGTCTAGCTCTTCCGCCAATTGAATTATTTTTTTCAAAAACCTCAACATGATATCCCATAGAAGAAATATCAATAGCAGCAGCTAAACTTGAAAATCCTGAACCAATTACAGCAACCTTTTTCATTCTTTAATATTTTTTAAATAAAATTCAAATGATTCAATATCATAGAATTTGATTGCATCTGTTTTTATTAACTTAGTTATAAATGTATTGCCTGCAATTAATAATTTAGATTTATTTCGATTCGACCACAACTTATCTACAAAAAGCTGTATTTTATTTTGTTTTTGACCAACAATAAATGTTGTGAATATAATACTAGGGTTAATCTTTTTTATACACATTTCAATACTTTCAATTGAAATAGACAGACCAATATTTACAGTCTTATGTCCTGCTTGTCTAAATAAAAACTCTGCATAAAGCAAAGCAAAATTATGATTCTCCCAAGGAGGTGTAAAAAGTAAAACAGTTGATTTATTTAACGAATTAATTTCAATTTGATCAATTGAAGATGAAATTTTTCTAGTAACAAGAGAAGATAAAAAATGCTCATTTGCAGGATAAATTTCTCCAGTAGTCCATAAAACACCTAATTTATTAAGTAAAGGGAGAAGGACATTTTTGAATGTATTAGAAAATCCTATTTTTTTGATTAAATCATTGACAATTTCTTTAAACCCCGATTCATTAAACTCAAGAGAATCAATAATTAATCTATTAATTTGTGATTTATAATCGTCATCAGTCATAGTCATGAAACTTACTTTGTCAGCAATTTCATTCATATCCATTTTAGCTATCTTACTAATCTTGAGTCCTTTATCAACAAGTAATGAAACATTTAAGATTTTTCTTAATTGTTTATCATCATAGGTTCTTATATTAGTGTCAGTTCTGTCAGGTAATAATAAATTATACCTTTTTTCCCATATTCTTATGGTATGAGATTTAATTCCTGATAATTTTTCTAAGTCAGCTATTGAATAATTGGACATTTTGTTTAATTTTGTGCTAAAATAGTTAAACAAAACTAATGTTCAAAATAAAAGTGAATAAAATTTTTTTTATAGTTGGCATGTTTTTTCTAAGTGAATCATACATGTCACAGTCTGGTATTGTAAAAGGTAGAGTATTTGACCAAATGAATAATGAAGAAATTCCATTTGCCAATATTTACATTGAAGAACTTGAGATTGGAACAGCAACTGATCTAGATGGTAATTATGAAATAAAAGAAATTAAGCCAGGTCTCTATAATATACTTTTTACATTTATTGGATATGAAAGCACCAGAAAGGCTGAAGTAATTGTTTCCTCTACAAAACCTACTATACTTAATATTGGATTACTTGAAATGTCCACTAATCTAGATGAAGTTGAAATAAAAGCGTCTCCTTTTGAAAAATCAGAAGAAAGCCCAGTCAGTAAAAGGAATATTAGTGCTACAGAAATTTACAGAAACCCTGGAGGCAACAGAGATATTTCTAAAGTAATTCAATCATTACCTGGAGTTGCTTCAACAGTAGCTTTCAGGAATGATATAATTATAAGAGGCGGTGCTCCTAATGAAAATAGGTTTTACTTAGATGGCATTGAAGTTCCTAATATTAATCATTTTGCAACTCAAGGTTCCTCTGGTGGTCCAGTAGGAATGATCAATGTAAATTTCATCAGAGAAGTAGACCTTTACTCAGGTGCATTTCCAGCAAATAGAGGAAATAGCTTAAGCTCTATAATGGAGTTCAAACAAATTGATGGTAATACAGATAGAATTGCATCTACTTTTACCATTGGATCAAGTGATATCGGAATGACCATTGATGGTCCAATGGGAAAAAAATCAACATTTGTGTTTTCTGCAAGAAGGTCCTATTTACAATTCTTATTTAAAGCAATTCAGCTTCCTTTTTTACCAACTTATAATGATTTTCAATACAAGCAAAGCATTAATATTAATAATAAAAACAAAATCACTTTAATAGGACTAGGCGCTATTGATGATTTTGAATTAAACTTAGGACTAAATGACAATGTTACAGACCAAGACACCTATGAAAGAAACGAATACATCTTAGGTTATTTACCTGTAACTACTCAATGGAATTATACCGTTGGAGCCAAATGGACCCATTTTAAAGAAAATAGCTTCCAGGACCTAGTTATTTCAAGGAATCAATTAAATAATTCTTCTGTTAAGTATGCTGGCAATATTGAGACCCCTGAAAACTTACTTCAAGACTATAACTCTCAAGAAATAGAAAATAAAATTAGGTGGGAAAACACCTATAGAAAAAATGGATGGAAAATTAATTACGGCATAGGCTATGAATATGTTGAATATACTAATTCAACTTTTCAAAAAATATCTATCAATGACACAAGCATTACCATTAATTTTAATTCTGCATTGAATTTCAGTAAATTCAACTTGTTTGCACAATCAAGTAAAAAATTATTCAATGACAGACTTATTCTTTCTTTAGGAATAAGAACAGACAACAATACTTATTCAGAGAAAATGCTAAATCCATTTTCACAAATATCACCAAGATTTAGCTTTTCGTATGCTTTAAACAAACAAATTAGCTTGAATTTTAATACTGGAAAATATTTTCAGCTACCTGCATATACTGTACTAGGCTATAGAGATGCAAATAACAATCTAATCAATAAAGAAAACGAAATTAGCTATATTTCTAATGACCATGTAGTTGCAGGCATAGAATATTCTCCTGGAAATTCAAATAAAATAACTATTGAAGGATTTTACAAAAACTATCACAATTACCCTTTTATTTTAGCTGACAGTATTTCACTGGCTAATCTTGGAGGTGATTTTGGAGTAATAGGAAATGAACCTGTTAGCAGTACATCTGAAGGAAGAGCATATGGAATTGAATTTTTAGCACAACAAAAGCTAAGTAAAAATTTCTACGGCATTCTAGCTTACACCTGGGTTAAAAGTGAATTCAAAGATAAAAACGGAGCTTACCGACCATCTGCTTGGGACAATGGGCATATTATTAGCTTAACTGCTGGGAAGAAATTCAAAAATGATTGGGAAATTGGATTTAAATTTCGTTTTTCTGGGGGATCACCATATACTCCATTTGACACATTAAACTCATCTATCATACAAGTTTGGGATGTAAATAATGTTGGTGTTTTTGATTATAATCAGCTAAATTCTCTTCGATTAAGCACAAATCATGGTTTAGACATTAGGATTGATAAAAAATGGTACTGGAAAAAAATAGCCTTAAATTTGTATTTAGACATTCAAAACCTTTACAACTTTCAAGCTGAAACACCCCCTAGCTTACTTGTTATTCGAGATAATAACGGGAATAAAGTCATAGATCCATCTGACCCCAATAGGTATTTATTAAAAGAGATTAGCAACACTACAGGAACTGTACTACCAACAATTGGCTTACAATTTGAATTTTAAATCATTGCTCTACGGCTTCAACTCCAGCAATTTCAGGCACACTCACTTTAAGAGACTCTTCCAAGCCTGCTTTTAAAGTCACTGGACTTATTGAGCATGTTTGACATGCTCCTAATAGACGAACTCTTACTTTTTTATCTTCAGTTATTTCGATAAGTTCCATATCACCCCCATCATTCTTAAGATAAGGTCTTAATTGATCTATTACAAGGTTTACTCTATTTGTTAATTCTTCATCTTTCATTAAGAAGAGCATTTTGGTTCACCATATTCTACAGGCACCACCTTTGTTGGTTCTATATTTTTATTTCTCCACTCAATACTTTGTACTATGTTTTCACACATTTCCATAAATGCATCTTTAGAAGGGGTGCCTTGTTGTAAGACTGCTGGCCTCCCAGCATCTCCGCTTTCGCGTACACTCTGAACCAATGGGATTTGACCCAACAATGGGACTTCGAGTGAATTAGCAAGATCTTTACCTCCATCCTTTCCAAATATATAATATTTATTATCTGGCAGCTCTTTAGGAGAAAACCAGGACATATTTTCTACTATACCAAGTACAGGCACATTAATAGAATCCATTTTGAACATATTAATTGCTTTTTTTGCATCTGCCAAAGCGATGGCCTGAGGTGTGCTTACTACAACAGCACCAGTTAATGGTAAAGCCTGAACTATTGATAGGTGAATATCTCCAGTACCAGGAGGTGAATCAATAATCAAGTAATCTAGCTCACCCCAATCTGCATCAAAAAGCAATTGATTCAATGCTTTAACTGCCATTGGCCCTCTCCAAACAATAGCTTGATTAACTTCTGCAAAAAATCCTATAGACAATATCTTAACATCATAATTCTCAGCAGGAACAATTAATTGTTTTCCATTTACTTCCTTAGACTTTGGTCGATAATGCTGGCAATCGAACATTAAAGGAGTTGAAGGACCATAAATATCTGCATCTATAATTCCAACCTTATATCCTTTTTTAGACAAGCCAACTGCTAAATTACTTGCTATTGTAGATTTCCCTACACCTCCCTTTCCAGAAGTAACGGCAATAATGTTTTGAATATTCGGCAACACCTTTTGTGATGATTCTTCTTTTTTCATCCCCACTATTTCCACCTGAATAGAAAGCTGGTCTTTAAACTTTCTTTGAATAGCAAATTCACAAGCTTCAATCATTCTTCTTTTTGCATGCATCGCTGCATTTTTAATTGAAACTTTAAAAGCTACATTAGTTCCTTCAATCTTTAGATCACTTATCAAATCTAGAGCAACTATATCTTTTTTAAGATCCGGCTCAACAACAGTTGATAATGCTTTTAATATCTCTTTACTTGTTAATTCCATTATTTAGAATATTTCTAAACAAAAATAGAAAAGTTTCTTTAGAATTTCATGTCAAAGTAATTCATGAGATGGATCCCAAAAGATATCCTTGAAATTTTGAACAAGGTCATCTCGAACAATAACACCCTCTTTTTCTAATAATTCTTGCATTTCTAAAGGATTAGAAAAATAATTCTTACCAGTAAGTATTCCTTTTCTATTGATTACACGATGAGCTGGGAGATCTAAACCTTTTCCTATTGTTGAATTTAATGCCCAGCCAACCATTCTAGCACTTCTCTTTGTTCCTAAATAGTTAGCAATAGAACCATATGTAGTAACTCTTCCAACAGGGATAAGTCTTACAACGTCATATACATTATCATAAAAAGAAAACTCTTTCATCTTATTATGAATTTTCCCGAAAATTCAGTTTCCGACAAGTTCGATCTATATTGATAGATATAGGCACCAATTGCATATCCTCTAAGATCTATGAATAAATAATCTCTTATTCCATTATATTCTTGGATTTTTTGACCAATCGAATTATAAATAGATAATACATAATCTGCCACCCCCACATGCTGATGATAAAAATATGCATAGTCATTGGCTGGATTTGGAAACAATAGAAACTCTTCTTCACTATAAATTTCAGGTGGAGCCTCAAATCCAAATAAATACAGACCATTTTTCCTGTCTGAACATAAGATCCTTCCACTAGGTAGATTAGGGTACACTCCCCACATACCTCGATATAAGCCAGCATTTGAACCATCATAGGTGTCGTAGTAACCTAACCTTTTAGGCAAAGCAATATTCCTTACATCAAAAATCTGAAGACCATCATTATAATAGCTTATGTACGCTATGCCATTTTTAACAATTACATTATGAGGTAAAGTATTCTCATAAAAACCAGTAGTAAATAAAGAGCTAACCTTTATGTCTGAAAGGTCTGATACATCCAATACTTTTACCCTCATCCCGATAGTTTCATCACATAGTACATAAGTATTACCATCTTCACTTAGCCAACCTGAATGATTGTATCCTTTATCTGTATAAAACTCTAGACTCCCTAATGTCAAAGGTACAGTTGGATCAGAAAAATCAACAACCCTTAACCCTTCAGAGCCACAATTTAAATAGGCTGTGTCGTTTCTAACAAAAGCATCGTGAACATAATCTACATAATCATAGCTCGATATAAATACTGGATGATAAGGATCTTCAATATCATAGCAGGTCATTGGAAAAGGACCTGTTGACGTTATCCCCCCACAAGAGTATAGTCTTGACTTTGCACTGTCAATAAATATATTATGTGATCTTATGATTAAAGAACTACTGTCATAAATTACATGAACACTGTCAGGCAAATAGCCAAGGTCCATGATTTGCAACGAGCTATACCCTTCATCACATACAGCATATAAATAGCCATTATGATCATGATAATCTCTATGTACAGCATCTGGCGCAATGTGAATTCCTGGAACAAAATCAATTGAATCTAGTTGATCATCTTCTGTAATTCTAAGTATATGAGTACCATTTGCAGATCCTATAACTGCATACTCTTGACCAGCTTGAACAAAACCCCATACTTCATTAAATATAGATTCACCATCATTAGTAACAACCAACCCTGATGTCGTCCAATTATCTAACAAAAAGACATTTTCTGATTGAGAATTGAAAACAATTGAATATAATAATAAGTGTACTAAAAAGGAATATTTCATTTTCTAAAGTTAAATAAAGTTAACTTTCATGCATTAATAGTTTATTTATAAATTTTAAATCGGCATTTATTATTTATTGATTTATATTCGTTGGTTAAATGAAGAATTTAGTCATCATACCTACCTATAACGAAAAAGAGAATATTGAAAAAATAATCCACACTATCTTTTCTTTAGAAATCAATTTCCATATCCTCATTGTTGATGATGGGTCTCCTGATGGCACTGGTCAAATTATTAAATCTTTACAAACTGAATTTCCAAACTCGCTTCATCTTCAAGAAAGAAAAGGGAAATTAGGACTTGGAACTGCTTATATTCATGGTTTTAAATGGGCTTTGCAAAAAGATTATGATTTTATTTTCGAAATGGATGCAGACTTCTCTCACGACCCCAATGACCTTATTAGGTTACTTGCTGCCTGCAAAGAAGAAGAGTGTGACTTTAGTATAGGATCTAGATATATAAAAGGTGGAAATGTAAAAAACTGGCCTAGAACTAGGTGGCTTATGTCCTATTTTGCTTCAGTTTATGTGAGGATTATTTTATTTGTTAATATAAAAGATACAACTGCAGGGTTTAAATGCTACAAAAGAGCAGTTATTGAAAAAATAGACCTTGATAATATTTGGTTTGTTGGATATGCTTTTCAAATCGAAATGAAATATTCAGCACTACAATTAGGGTTTAAAGCAAAAGAAGTTCCTATTACATTTACTGACAGGATCCTAGGAGAATCTAAAATGAACATGAGTATTTTTAAAGAAGCTTTCTGGGGAGTAATTAAATTAAGAAAAAAGAAATTTTAATGAGCACTTTAATTATTAGAGATGTTTCAGTTGTAAATGAAGGTGAAATATTTACTGCTGATGTTTCTATTGAAAACGAGAAAATATCCAAAATATCATCTGAAAGTATTCAAGGATCTTTTGACCAAGAAATCAATGGAGAGAATCTACACCTAATACCAGGAATGATTGACGATCAAGTTCATTTTAGAGAGCCTGGACTCACTCATAAAGCAACTATTTATACAGAATCTAAAGCAGCAGTTGCTGGTGGGATTACTAGCTTCATGGAAATGCCTAATACCATTCCTAACACAGTTACTCAAGAGTTACTAGAAAATAAATACCAGATCGCAGCAAAAAACTCTTTAGCTAATTATTCATTTTTTATGGGTGCCACTAATGATAACTTAACAGAAGTTCTCAAAACTGACCCATTAAATGTATGTGGCATTAAAATCTTCATGGGTTCCTCTACAGGAAATATGCTTGTAGACAATAAAACCACATTAGAGCAAATATTTAAGGACTGCCCTATGCTAATAGCTACCCACTGTGAAGATGAAGCTACTATTCAAAAAAATACTGAATTATACAGGTCTAAATATGGAGAAAACATACCTATTCATTATCACCCAATAATAAGAAATGAAGAAGCTTGTTATCGTTCATCATCTACTGCTATAGAATTGGCAAAAAAACACGATACGAGACTCCATATTCTTCATATATCAACAGGTAAAGAAGTAGAATTATTTAAAAACAATCTTCCTTTAACTCAAAAAAGAATTACTGCTGAGGCATGCATTCATCATTTATGGTTTAACGAAAAGGATTACCATGAAAAAGGAACATTTATTAAATGGAACCCTGCTGTAAAATCAGAAAACGATAGGCTAAAAATCATTGAAGGGATAAATAATAATAACATAGATGTAATAGCAACTGATCATGCACCTCACACATTAGAAGAAAAAAACAACTCCTATTTTAATGCTCCTTCTGGTGGGCCATTGGTCCAGCATGCATTACTCGCTTTACTAGATTTAGTAGACCAAGGTTATTTTACACTTGAAAAAGTAGTTGAGAAAACAAGTCACGCTGTAGCAGATTGTTTTCAAATTGCTCAAAGAGGTTATATTAAAGAAGGCTTTTATGCTGACCTAGTTCTTGTAGACCTTAACGCAGAGGAGCATATTAATAAAGATCAATTATTATATAAATGCAATTGGTCTCCATTTGAGGGGCATACTTTTAAATCAAGGATAAGGTGCACTATTGTTAATGGTGAATTAGTTTATTGTAATGGCGCTTTCAATGAAAACAAAAAAGGAGCTCGTCTTCATTTCAATCGATGAAAAAAATAATTTACATTTTATTTATCCTTGGCTTTTTCAGTTGCAATTCTGATTCAATAAAATCTCCATTAATACATGAAAAAGAAATGGCTGTCATTCTATTTGATCTTCATTTAACTGAAGCATATGTTAGCCAGCTTAAATTAAACACCACAAATACCTTAGACACCTTAAGCTATTACAAACAATTGGTGTTTGTAAAACACAATACTAGTGAAACTTCTTTTAATAAAGCAATGAAATATTATGCTCAATACCCAGAAAAATTAAAAAAAATATATGAAACTGTCAAACAACAAATTCATAAAAAAGACCTTCAGCTCCCTCATATAGACGAGTTTAACAATAGTCAAACATTAGAAATTAAAGACTCTATGGAAATAACTATTAAAGAAATTCAACCATTTTCAAAAATGAAAAAGCCATAATCTCTTTTTAATTATTAACTTTCAACTAACTTATTTGAAAAATGAAAACTAATTTTTTACTCTTTCTATCATCCATCATTTTTATCTCATGCAGTCAATGGTCTGAAGAAGACAGTGTAAAATACATGGAGCATTGTAAAAAGTCAAAGTTCAAAAAAGAAGAATGTGAATGCCATCTTAATAAAATCAAAGATCAATTCAGTTCCTTTGATGATGTTAGTGAAAACGAAGATGAAATG
>CAYSEW010000001.1:42892-81738 GCA_964430245.1 uncultured Flavobacteriales bacterium | reverse complement strand
AATCAAAGATCAATTCAGTTCCTTTGATGATGTTAGTGAAAACGAAGATGAAATGATAGGGATTTTTGAAAACTGTTTACTAAAAGAACAGGTTGAAGAAGAATAATCTGCCTTATACTAAAATTTAAATCGCCTAATTCTTTATTTACTTTAAGATAAGTCTAAACTGTTTTTTTTTGAACTAATAAATAAAGAATTGCTATACAAATAACAACACTTAATAAAATATTCAAAAGAGCTATCAATGACTGACCGGTTCTAAATAGGTCTAAAGTCTCTATACTAAAGGTTGAAAAAGTACTGAATCCTCCACAATAACCAACAACCAATAGTAGCTTCAGATCGTCATTTAACCATTTCGTACCTACAGAAAAATAAAGAATTAAGCCCATAACAATACAACTCAATATATTAGCAGCAAACGTACCTAATGGAAATCCACTAACAGCAAATTTATTTACAACATTTCCTACTCCAAATCGAGAAATAGCACCCAAGCCCCCTCCAATAAAAACATATAGATAGCTTAACATTTTATCCAGTTAAATTGTTTAGAAAGATAATAAAGAATTGCAGCAATTCCACATCCAACTATTGCACCAATAAATACATCACTTGGATAATGTACTCCAAGATACACTCTACTGTAGCCTATTAAAGATGCCCAAATCAATAAAAGCCAAAATAGCCACTTATACTTTTTACCTATAAGAAGAAAAACCATGGTTGCAATTGAAAACATATTAGAAGCATGACTAGAAATAAATCCAAATTGACCTCCAGTATAGTCATTCACTAAATGCAATTGTCCTTTTAAAACTTCATGATGAGTTGGGCGAAATCTTTCAAACACCTCCTTAAAACAATATTTAGCATTTAAATCAGAAATACCAACTGTAAGTGCTATTAAACCACAAATAATGATAGTTTGCTTTAAACCAAAACATCGATATAGTAAAAAAGCAAAAAATAAATAAAAAGGTATTCCAAAATAGGGGGCGCTAACAAACCACATTATTTCATCAAAAAAAGGAGAATTCAAACCATTTACTTTTAATAGCAACCAATGATCCCAGGATTCTATTTGATCTAAAAAAGTCATTTATTAATCCTTTTCCATAAGAGATCTTTGAGCTCAATTAATCCTTTTCCTGCAACTGAAGAAATACATACCACTTCTACATTTTTAGGGAATTCTTCTTTTAACTCACTCATTAGCTCATCATCTAGAAGGTCACATTTTGTTATAGCAAGTACTCTTTCCTTATCCATTAACTCTGGATTGTATTGCTCCAACTCATTCAATAAGACCTGATATTCTTTTTCAATTTGATCTGTATCTGAAGGGATCATAAAAAGCAAAACAGAATTTCTTTCGATATGACGAAGAAAACGATGCCCCAACCCTTTTCCTTTATGTGCCCCCTCTATAATTCCAGGGATATCTGCCATAACAAATGACTTATGATCTCTGTAACCTACAATTCCAAGGTTAGGAACAATTGTAGTAAAGGGGTAATTAGCTATTTCAGGCTTTGCTGCACTAACAACTGACAACAAAGTTGACTTCCCTGCATTTGGAAAACCAACCAATCCCACATCCGCAAGAATTTTTAATTCGAGAATTTTCCATTCTTCTTTCCCCGGTTCTCCAGGTTGAGCATATCTTGGTGTTCGATTAGTAGGTGACTTAAAATGATCATTTCCCATTCCTCCTCTACCTCCATTTAATAAAACTATTTCCTCACCATGTTCTGTAATCTCAAATAAGACTTCTCCGCTTTCAGCATCCTTTGCAACAGTACCTAAAGGAACTTCTAAAATTTCATCCTTTCCATTTTTTCCTGTTTTAAGATTGCCAGATCCTTGTTCGCCATGATCAGCAATAACATGTTTTCTATACTTTAAATTTAAAAGTGTCCATATCTGACTATTTCCTTTAAGTATAATATGCCCCCCTCGACCTCCATTACCACCATCAGGACCACCTTTAGGAGTAGTTCTATCTCTATAAAAGTGAGCAGAACCAGCTCCTCCTTTACCTGATCGGCAACAGATCTTTACATAATCCACAAAATTGGAAGACGGCATGATTTCAATTAAGCTTTATTATTGATCACATCATAAAGTCTATGTGTAATTTCATCTATTTCACCTACACCATTAACTGAAATAAATTTATTTTGACTTTCATAATGATCTGCAACTATTGCAGTTTGTTCGTTATAAACTTTGATTCTATTTGCAATTATAGATTCATCCTGATCATCTGCTCTCCCACTGTCCTTTCCTCTATTTAATAGCCTTGCAATTAACTCCTTATCTACAACTTCCAATGCCAGCATTATTGAAACATCCGTTCCAATAGAATTCAAAAAAGCATCCAATGCTAACGCTTGATTAGTTGTCCTAGGAAAACCATCAAAAATAAACCCTTTTGGAGCAGTATATTTATTCACTTCTTGTTCTAACATCTGAATAGTCACTTCATCAGGCACTAATTCACCTTTATCCATATAGCTTTTTGCCAGCACACCAAGAGAAGTCTCCCCTTTAATATTGGAACGAAAAATATCTCCAGTAGACAAATGAACCAATTCATATTTATCTATTAATTTTTCTGCCTGTGTGCCTTTTCCTGCACCTGGAGGTCCAAACAATACAATATTCAACATAGTTGTTTAAATTTTATTCTTCAATAATATAAATATCTTCTAAATTTCTTCCTAAACCATCGAAATCCAAACCATAACCTACTAAAAATTCATTTGCTACTTCAATCCCTTTATAATCAACTGGAATGTCTTTCTTATAAGCGTTTGGTTTAAATAAAAAGGTAGCTACCTTAAGTGATCTAGGTTGAAAGTTCATTAAAGTTTCTACTATATATTCCAGCGTATTACCTGAATCAACAATATCTTCAAGGACTAACACATCTCTATCTTTAATTTCTTCATTTAGCCCAATTAATTCATTTATTTTACCAGTAGAATCTGTTCCTTCATAGGAAGCTAGTCTTATAAAAGCTACCTCACAATCACTTTCAAACCTCCTCACCACATCTGCCGTGAATAAAAATGAACCATTTAATACGCCTATAAAAACAGGACTCTTGTCTTTATAATCACGATTAATATCAACAGCAACCTTATCTATTGCATCTTGAATAGTATTTGCGTCTATAAATCGCTTAAATTTCCTATTATGTAATTCAATTCTTTCCATTTCTTAAAAGAAAGTGCCAAAGTTAACAAATTCATTTTACTGAAAAATGGTTGTTTCTTTAATTTGGTAACTTACATTTGCAAATACATTTTAACAAATGAGTATATATGCAATTTTTTAGTTCAAATTTTAAACTAGGAATATTAGGGGGCGGTCAGCTAGGAAAAATGCTTTTATATGATTGTAAAAGATATGATATTTTCACAAAAGTGATGGACCCTAATAAAAATGCTCCTTGTAATAAAATTGCTGATGTATTCACCGTAGGAGATTTAATGGATTATGATGATGTTATCAATTTTTGCAGTGATGCAGATGTTATTACTGTTGAAATTGAAAATGTAAATACAGACGCATTGGAGTTCTTAGAAAAGAATGGGAAAAAAGTTTTTCCAACTGCAAGTACTCTTAAAACAATCCAAAACAAATCTAAACAAAAAGACTTTTACAAAGAGAATAGCCTACCAACATCAGCTTATAAAAACTACACTGATATATCAGAAATAACCGAAGACTATAATAATGGCAACATACAATTACCTGCTGTTTGGAAAAGCGCAAAGTTTGGATACGATGGAAAGGGCGTAAAGATCATTAATAATTTTGATGACATCAAGAATCTTCCAAATGTAGAATGTCTTATTGAGGACAAGGTTAACATCAAGAAAGAAATTTCTGTAATTGTTGCTAGAAATCAGCAGAATCAAGAAGCTTGTTTCCCTGTAGTAGAAATGGAATTCAATGATTCTTCTAATTTGGTTGAATATGTTATGTGCCCTGCTAAAATTTCTAAAGAATTAGAAGAAAAGGCCTATGAAATAGCCATTAAAACAGCACAATGCTTTAAAAGTGTTGGGCTATTAGCAGTTGAGCTTTTCATTACTAATAATGATGAAATTTTAATTAACGAAGTTGCTCCAAGACCTCATAACTCAGGTCATCATACTATTGAATGTTGCTTTACTTCACAATTTGATCAACACATTAGAAGTGTACTGAATTTACCACTTGGCAATACTGGAATTAAAATTCCTGGAATAATGGTAAATTTGGTTGGAGAAAATCAAATTGAAGGAGATGTAGTTTATAAAAACATTGAAGAACTATTTAACATATCTGGAGTTTACACTCATTTATATGGGAAGAAAAAATCTAGACTTAATAGAAAGATGGGACACATTACAATAGTGAATAAAGAAATTGAAAAAGCTATAAAAATCGGAAAAGAGATTAAAGAATTAGTTAAAGTAACAGCATAAATATGAAACAAGTAGGAATCATAATGGGTAGCAAAAGTGATTTACCAATCATGCAAAATGCAATTGATATTTTAAATGAATTAGGTATTGAAGCTGATGTTAAAATTGTATCTGCACACAGAACTCCAGATCAAATGTTCGACTATGCTAAAAGTGCAATAAACAAAGGAATTAAAGTAATCATTGCAGGCGCGGGAGGCGCTGCACATTTACCTGGAATGGTTGCATCAATAACTACGCTCCCAGTCATTGGAGTACCCATTAAATCTAGTAACTCAATAGATGGTTGGGATTCTGTTTTATCTATTTTACAAATGCCCAATGGTGTTCCTGTTGCAACAGTAGCGCTCAATGGTGCACAAAATGCAGGAATTCTTGCTGCTCAAATATTAGGCACAGAAAATACCAAAATTCAAGAAAATTTAATCAGCTACAAACTTAAACTCAAAGAAAAAGTTGATCAATCAAATAAAGACTTAGAATAGGTCACATTATTTTTAATGTATAAACACTCTAAGCATATGATCAAAACTGACATTATCATTATAGGAGCAGGACCAGTAGGATTATTCACAGTATTTGAAGCAGGTTTATTGAAATTAAAATGCCACCTCATCGATGCTTTACCTATACCAGGTGGCCAATGTGCAGAGATCTATCCTAAAAAACCAATCTATGATATTCCTGGTTACCCTGAAGTTTTAGCAGGTAATCTGGTTGATAATTTAATGAATCAGATTAAACCATTCAATCCTGGATTTACTTTAGGAGAAACTGCCTTGAATGTTGAAAAATCAGCTAATAATCAATTCATAGTTACTACTAAAGAAGGAACTCAGCATCAAGCTCCAGTAGTCGCTATAGCAGGAGGGTTAGGTGTTTTTATTCCTAGAAAACCTCCTATTCAAAACATCTCTAGCTTTGAGAATAAGGGAGTCAATTATATTGTTAAGGACCCCGATCTTTTCAAAGACAAACGCATAGTTATTTCAGGAGGTGGAGATAGCGCATTGGATTGGGCACTTTATTTCGCAAATGGTTTTTGTAGTGACGTAACACTAATTCACAGGAGTCAGCAATTTAGAGCTCATCCAGATTCTGTTCAAAGAGCTATGGATATGGCTAAAAATGGAAAATTAAAAATGGTGCTCGATTCAGAAGTTATTGGATTAGAAGGAAATGCTCATCTAGAGCAAATAACTATCAAAACTAAAGGTGCTGAAAATTCAACTATCACTACTGATTATTGGTTGCCTTTATTTGGATTAACTCCAAAGCTTGGACCCATTGCTAATTGGGGATTGGAGATTGAAAAAAATGCCATAGTAGTGGATAATTCTACTGATTATAGCACCAATATAGATGGAATCTATGCTATTGGTGATGTAAATACATATCCTGGTAAATTAAAACTCATACTTTGTGGCTTTCATGAAGGAACTATAATGGTTCAATCTGCATTTAAAAGAATTTATCCCAATAAAAATCATGTATTAAAATATACTACTGTAACTGGTATAGTTGGGTTTGATAATAAATAACTTACTATAATTGAGTGCTGATAATTTCATAAAAATAACGGTCATTGATAGAGATGGAAAAGAGCATCTTCTAGATGCACCTACTGATATGAACCTAAATATCATGGAGCTTTGTAAAAGCCATAACCTTCCAGTTGATGGCACTTGTGGAGGAATGGCCATGTGCGCCTCATGTCAAGTATATATTGAAACTGATCATGTTTCATTAGAGAAAAGCAATGACGAACAGGCTATGCTGGATGAAGCCTGGCATGTTCAAGATAATAGTCGCTTAGGTTGTCAGATACCTATCACTTCCAAACTTAATGGATTAAAATTAAAAATAGCTCCAGAAGTAGTAGAAGATAATGAATGGTAGCTACTTAAATTCTTTTGGTATTGAACATACTGGAATTGGATTCATTTTATGCTGATTGACTTTATTTAGCTTTTTATAAATTTCCAATACATTTTCTTGTCTTTCTGATAAAGAAGCATCAGAATTGTTTCCAATATAACTCATTGCCCATTCCAATTCGGGGTAAGTAGCTCCCAACTGGTCTTCATCTGTACGATCATCCCCCCACAATCCATCTGTTGGTTTAGCGTTTAAAATTGAGCTGATGATATTTAAATGTACTCCCAACTGAAAAACTTCAGTTTTTAATAGATCTGCTATTGGCGAAATATCTACTCCGCCATCTCCGTATTTTGTAAAAAAACCAACTCCAAAATCTTCTACTTTGTTTCCTGTCCCTGCCACTAATAATCCATAATGTCCTGCAATAGCATACAAAGTGGTCATTCTTAATCGGGCCCTAACATTTGCCATTGTTAATTCATCTTGAATTTCCTGTGGGTAAGATTTGATAGATGTATTGAAAATCTCAGTTAAATCAATTTCTAAATCGACAACATTAGCATATTGATTTTTTAGCCATTCTATGTGCTCAGAAGATCTATTTAGTTGATCATTAGGTTGTAATATAGGCATACTTACAACGATTACCTTTTTACCAGTTAAGGCACATAATGTAGAAGTAACTGCAGAGTCAATACCTCCAGAAATCCCAACAACAAAACCATCAATTAAAGCTTTATCTGAATAAGATTTCAGCCATTGAACAATATGGTCAATAATCTTTTGATGTTCCATTAAATGTTTTAAAACAGGACACCTATCGTTAAACTTACACTTCCAGGTATAGATTTAGCTCCCACATTTTGAAACTGACCCGTATTCTCATTTAATTCCCTTAAGTAATCTTCCCCTTGTTCTCGGGTTAAAGCATTTGTTGCAAAATAATGATAATGCAAAGCGAAGAATAAAGAGGTAGTGCCTGATATATTGTATTCTGCTCCTCCGCCAACTAACAATCCTAGACGAATTGGCTGAGTACCTTTACCTAAATCTAGATCTGTATTTGCTGAATGATCAACATCAATAACATTTAATGTCAATCCAGTTGTATCCCATTCTAGTTTATCACAAATATCATTTACTCTTGCTTTTGTTTTTAACCCAATATTTGCTCCAAATTCTCCGAAATAAGTAAAATAACCAATTTCTTTTGTTTTCATTTTCAAGGATATAGGTATAGTAACATAATTGACCTTATATTTTCTTTCTTTTAATTGGTAAAGTTCGTAGGAACTCATTGTATCAATAGGAAAAGATTCTTCATTCCATTCAACCAACTCAAAATTATTAAGCGCATAATAGGTTGGGTGATATGCAACCAATGATTCATCATTGTAGTTCAATCCTGCAGAAAAAGTAGTTAGACTCATACCTGTAGCTAAAGATGTAGTTGATTCGCCTAATCTGAATTCCATTTGGAATCCCCAACCATATCCTAAACCAATTCCAGTACTAGAAAATTCTTTGGCATTATCTGGAGAAAGCCAGTCTGTAGATATATTCCCTCTTAGTCCAAATCTGAATTTTTTACCAATATCATCATCCTGTCCAGACACATTAACGATTAATAAAACTGCGAATATTGAGGTAATCCATGTATTTTTCATATTAATTATCTTTAATTAGTTTACAAACTTAAACATTTTTTTAGCGAACAAATTTTACTTTTGCAACAAACTTTATTCCAAATGCTCAAAAATATTTTCTTTTTCATTATTTCTTTTTCAATCACTACATGTGTAATGAATTCATGTTCATACGAAGAGGACAGGCTAAAGGTTAATGTTGAGCATATTAAAGTTGATCTAAATATAGATCGTATGGAAAAAGATCTATTTGAAAATCATAAAAACCCAATAAATAAACACCAATACCTAATCAAAAAATATGACAAATTATATCAATATTTCTTTGCCTATATTATAGGTGCAGGTGACCCATTCTCAAACAATTCTTTTGAAAGATTAAATGAATTCACTCAAGACTCTACAATGAATTTATTTTATCTAGAGATGAAGAAAGGATTCAACGATTTTAGTATTTACAGTAAAGAATTAACGGATGCATTTAAGCACTATAAATATTATTTCCCAGATTCAACAATCCCAAAGGTCACTACTTTTTATTCAAATTTTGAACAAAAAGTTTTAGATATTGATGACAGATTAGCTATCGGTATAGAAATGTTTTTAGGAAAAAACAATTCATTGATTCAACAGTTGCCAAACACCTACCCTCAATATGTAAAGGATAAAATGGAAAAGAAATACCTAACTGCTAATGTAATGTATGGTTTTCTAATGAACAGATTTTATGAATCAATGGGGAATGATTTTATTAGTAATATTCTTACTTATGGAAAGGTTTTATATCTATTAAAAGCAATGACACCAGAGTCTCCTGAACATATCATAATGACATATTCAAAAAATGAATTGGACTGGTGTAAAAAGAATGAAAACAACATCTGGGAACACATAGTAGACCAAGAAATATTATATTCAAAAAACACTAAAATCATCAATGATTTTATAACTGAAGGTCCAACAACCAAAGGCTTGCCTAAAGACTCACCTTCTAGAGTAGGCATTTGGCTAGGTTATCAAATGATTAAAGACCATGTTCAGAAAAACGATCTAGATATTTCCAACCTATTAAAAGAAAAAAACATAAATACTATACTAAAATCCTACAATCCAAATGAGTAAAAAAAGCCAACTAAATATAAATTTTGAACTTGATGTAAATCAAGTACCAGAGAAAATAAGCTGGGAATCTATCAATGAAGACCAAAAAACTAACAATACAGCCAAAGCATCTTTTCTATCGTTTTGGGATGAAAAGCAATTAAACACCATGAGCTTAGACTTATGGACTAAAGAGATGTCTGTAGAAGAAATGAGTAAATTTTATTTCCAACAATTCATGAATATGGCAGATTCATTTGAAAAAGCAACTAATGAAGATCAAATGGCTCTTGCCATTAGAGATTTTGCAGAATTTTTTGGTGAAAAATTAGGCGTTATTCCTAAAACAGGAAAATTTGATGGTAATGGGGAAGGACAAGCTTAAAAGATTTGCCGAAATATCAACTTTTGACAACGTTTTTCAGCCTTCAGTAAATAATTTCAAATCCTCAATTAACCTTAAAGGAAAATGGAATGCTGTTTTTAACAACTCCCATCCTATTATTATAGAATTAGGATGTGGTAAAGGAGAGTATACAGTAGGATTGGCAAAAAATTATTCTACAATAAATTTTATTGGGGTTGACGTGAAAGGATCCAGAATGTGGCGTGGAGCTAAAACATGTATTGAAGAGAATATTGAAAATGTAAGATTTCTTAGGACTAAAGTAGATTTTATAGATCTGTTTTTTTTTAAAAATGAAGTAGCTGAAATTTGGCTTACATTTTCTGACCCTCAACCTAAAAAGCCTAGAAAAAGGTTGACCTCTCCTTTATTCATAGATCGCTATAGAAAGTTCTTAAAAAAAGGAGGGAAAATTCACTTAAAAACAGATAGTGACCTTCTCTATGAATATACATTAGAACAAATACAAGAACATCAATACAAACTGATTGAAAACAGCAACGATGTTTACAATGAACTAATATCAAGAGCTAATCCAAACCTCAAGCTAGCCATGGAAATAAAAACTTTCTACGAAAAAATGTGGTTAAAAGAAGGTAAAAAAATCAAATATCTCTGTTTCTCAATTGATTAATAAATGCCATTTTCCTCAAAAGTAAATGGCAAAGGCAAATCTTTATCTATCACCTTTTTAATCACCTTTTCTTTTGCATCTATTTTCATTTTACATAGCACCTTCATTTCATATTGATCCCCAATTAAAATTCTTCCAACCAAAAAAGCGCTATATTTTTTAACACAACATTTCTTTCTATCAAATAAAATATACAGCTCATTTAAAGTTTGACTTTTATATTCTCCACTGTTCTTTATAATAGTTCTTAAAGATTGATGTATGGTTAATTCATTATCTACCTCTTTATTGAATTCGAAGTTCCATTCATCTCCATGTTTCTTTATTTGATTTTTCCTAACTGATTTATTTGATTTTTCGAAATGTTCTATTCCTAGACTATCAATCATTTTCCGTCCAGCATAAACAAATACCAGCTTGTATTCTTTTCCTATAATGCGTTTAGCAATATTATAATCTAAAGGATTGGGTCTTCCCATTTCATAATAAACTTGTTTTTTTTGACCCAATATGATCAAATTCAAGAAAATGAAAAATGAAAAATAGAAAAACCTCATCTTTTTAATAAAAAAGTCTTATTGTATTACGATCCTTATAGGATGAACTTCCATAGCGCTATGAATCCTTAACAGATATACTCCTGATCGTAAATTTCCTTTATTTAAAGTCACTTTATTATCAGACAAATTCAGCTTTTTCTCTACTACTTTACCTAACATATCTACGATCTCCAAATCAAATGGAATATTAATATTCTTAACCGTCAATAAGGTATTTGAAGAAAAAGGATTTGGATAAACTGAAATTAACGCATCTTCATCATAATTAACCACACTAACTGGTGGTGTAATTGCTGAAGTAACCATAAAATCAACAGTTACTGAATCTCCAAAATCACCAGCTCCAGAAAAAACAACAGCTCCAAGATTATCTGTTAAATCCCAACTTCCATCAGTCCCTCCCCATAAAGAAGCTCCTAGCCCATCATCATATTCATCATGAATTGTTAAAGTATAACAATCCAAATTGTTTAGGTATAAGGTGTCTATTATAGTATCATTGGCATTGTTTCCGCCACCATTAGGGAAACAATCATATGGACCCCCACTATATAAAAGGGTATTTGTAGAATTAACCAATTCCCAAGTTGTTTCTAAACAATAATCATCCAAAATCAATGTAAAAACAAAAGGGCTTTCTGAAGTATTATTTATAGTAAGATCCAAAGTAATAACACTATCACATCCATTTGCTGTAAGTAACGAATCTGTATAAAGTCCATTAGCTGTATATGTTTGCCCATTCCATACATAATCTGTACATGAAGAAACAACAATAGTATCAGCATAATTCTGATCAATAGTTAAATACAGGTTCACAACACTATCACAACCACTCAAAGAGGTCAAGGTGTCTGTATAGAGACCTGAGCTAGTATAGGTTAAACCATTCCATACATAACTTCCACATGATGTAACTGAAACAGAATCAATAGTTCCAGGGCTAATAGTAAGGTCAAGAGTCAAAATACTATCACAGCCTGTAGATGATGTAATAGTATCATTATAAAAGCCTGTAGCCGTATATATTTGCCCATTCCATGTATAGCTCGCACATGATGTAACTGAAACAGAATCAATGACACCAGGAATAATAGTAAGATCCAGATTTAAAATACTATCACAGCCGCTTGATATTATAACTGTATCAGTATAAAAACCTGTAGCAGTATATGTTTGACCATTCCATACATAACTTCCACATGCAGTATCAACAATTGTATCCATGTAATTTTGAATGATTGTTAAATCTAAATTCTCTATACTATCACAACCATTTATGGATATGAGCGAGTCAATATAAAATCCAGTACTACTGTATGTTTGACCATTCCATATATAATTTCCACAAGTCGATACTGTAGTAGTGTTTGAAAATGATTCTCCAGTAATATCATGTTGTGTACATGTACCAGGCACCACACATCCACCTTCTCCCCTTACATAAATAGAATGAAAAGAAGTAGTAACTATTACATTGATAGAAGTCCCTGATCCTAATGCTGTTCCACCACAGGTTCCTGAATACCATTGCCAATCAGTAGCATCATTTAAATTACCTGAAGAAATAGATAAATTCACTGTATCATCTATACAAGCAGTGTTCAATCCAGCGACAACAGGTATATCAGGATCATTACAAGAAGATCCTGTTATTATAAAATCATTATCAGAAACATCAAAGAAAGTTCCATTAGCAGCTATTACCATGACTCTAGCTGTCGTAGTAGGAAGATTAGGAACGGTAATAGCTTCAGATCCATCATTAGGAACATTGGACGCTAAAGTTGTAGGAAAAGTAACACCTCCATCAATTGACAATAACAAATCTACATTGGTGCAATTAACAGGTGCATTATCTGTATTTGCTACGTTCCAGGTTACTGTTTCGGATGAAGAAGCAGTCCATGTAATTCCAGTAGCACTTGGATAGGTTAGTACAAAAGGACCAGATCCTGCGTCTGTACTAATAGTAATATCTGCATGGTCATTACAACCTCCTCCTGCTGCATTGTCTCTTACAACTACTCTAAAGTTCATTGTTCTTGAAACACTAGGAAGCACTTCCCATGTGAAAGGGCCTCCATTGGCAAGATCAGTAAGATTAGGAAAATATCTAGTTGGACTTGTTAAAGGGGAATTTGAAATAAAATTTGGACCACCTGTTGAAGTACTTAATGGTGGCTGAGTAGTAATATCATTATCCATTTGTTCCCAATTATAAGTCAATGGGTCTCCATCAGGATCAGTTGCAACAGCTGTTAAAGCAAAAGGAGTATTTGCAGGAACAGTAACGTTTCCATTAGTACTACTTATTACAGGAGCAGAATTAGTTAATGGTGTAATTACTGGACAAGAATGAGAGCCGCTTAATATTTCTGCTTCTATTTCTTCTAAACTAATTCCATGAAAGTGATCATCACTAAATGTCTTTGTATTAGGAGAACATATACCAGCATAAGCCATAATAGAATTACCACTTCCAGGCTCCATTGCTGTAGGGTCATTTCTGTTTCCGCTACAGGAATTATTGAATGTGTGATTTGCACCAAATTGATGACCCATCTCATGAGATACATAATCTACATCAAAAGGATCTCCAATAGGATTTGCACTTCCAGTAACACCACGAGCTTTTTGAGAATTACTACACACCACACCTAATCCAGCAAGCCCTCCACTATTGGTACCAAAAACATGCCCGATATCGTAATTACCACTGCCTATTATACTATTAACTGTAGTTTGATTTTCATTGATCATTGATCCAGGTGACCCATTTGTATAAGGATCTGAAGAGGCATTGGTATATATAATTAAATTATTATTAGCTATTATTTGCATTGTAATGGCCATATCTGTTTCAAAGATGCCATTAACTCTATTCATGGTAGTTACTTGAGCAGCCTGAGCTAAAGCAACTGTCCCTCCATGGTAAGTAGTATATTCAGCACTAGCAGCAAGAGCTAGCCTATAAGTTCGCAGCTCACATGTGCCAAAACTTTTTTCTTTATTCGCTTGCTTGATCTTCATTTTAACAACATCCATTTTACCAGAAAATGAGCATTGCATGGTTTTATCAGTGATGAAATCATCTTTAGCATAAGATATATAATACTTGTTATTATTTCTTAAATAAGGGTCTATAAAAACAGTTGATTTTCCATCTCTAAAAATCATTGCATGAAATCCATGAGGAGTTAAATCCAGCTTAGCTTTTATCCTTTTATCATTTACATCAACAGCATCAAAAGTTTTAATTTCAGGGAATTTTGCAGCAAGGTCTGGATGCATTACATTATTTCTAACCAATTTAAAAGTTGAACTTCCACCATCAGGTAAAGGAAGCGTTATTAAAATAAAATGATTAGTCTGTTTATGATTAAACGTAACATCTAGATCATTTGATAATCTTTCCATATCCATTGAAAATATATAAGGATCATTTGCTTTTATATTGATCTGTTCATTTTCAATAAAACTAGTATTGATTAATTCCTTATGATATAAATGACCTTTTGACTGAGCTTGACATAAATAGTTAAATAAAATGATAATATGTAAAAGGGAGATTTTATTAAGCATGGTATATTTAAAATTAGCTCATTAAATTAAAAAGAAAATCCATAATATATGGTTTTAATAAACTATTAATAACAAACTTATGGTGTTGAATAATTGATTTTCTCATCCATTAGAAAGGATTTTTTTTTAAATTGGAAGAATGAAAAAAACATATTTGTCATTTTTTTTTATTTTCATTTTATCTTTTCATTTAAAAAGTCAAGTAATCTATGATCAGGGAGCAGTAAGTACTTCCATGGCTGGATTAAATGTTACAGAAAACAATTTATGGAGTATAAACAACAATGTCGGAAATCTAACTGGACTAAATAATACTCAAGTTGGAATAAGCATTAATAATCGTTTTCTACTATCTGACTTAATGACTGGAACAATTGCATTTGCTCTTCCCTTCAACAACAAAGCTATTGGAGTTAATTATTCAAATTTTGGAAATGAAAACTACCAATATCATACAGCTGGTGTAGGTTATTCTATGAAGCTAGGAGAACATATTAGTGCAGGTATGAAATTGAATTACCACTATATTAACCTAGGAAACTACTATGGGAATAGCTCTATTATTTCTGCAGATATTGGTTTGTCTGCAGAACTAAGCTCAGATCTTAAATTCGGTGCATCTCTTAAAAATCCTACTCTATCTAAACTTGCTGATTATGAAGACGAAAGGCTTCCTACTCTTATTCAAGTTGGGTTTGATTATTTAATTTCTGAACAGCTACATACATTGATAGCTATTGAAAAAGACATCATGTACCCTGCTTCTTTAAAAGCAGCTATTATTTATCAACCCATGAAAAGCTTTACCTTAAGAGGAGGTGTAGGCACACAACCCACTACTGCTGCTTTTGGAATAGGAACTTCCATTAAATCATTGAATATTGATCTAGCAGCTCAATATCATCAAATACTTGGTTTTAGCCCTGAAATATCTATTCACTATTGTTTTAAATAAATTTGAATAAATCTTTTATAACATATCTTTTAGTCTCAATTCTTTTCATTAGCTCTAATCTGAATAGTCAAGATTCTATTCAACCCTATAAATACAAGCTTAATTATAAGGGCAAAAGGTCCTCTGCAAAAGAGCTTCAGAAACAATACATCATTGAACAAAGTATAGAGACCATTGCTGAAAACACAGAAGATGAAGATATTGACTTCACTACTCTGTTTGACCTACTTAGTTTCTATTATGAGCATCCTATCAATTTAAATAAAAAGGAGATTTCTTATGATCTTGAGCAGCTAAGGATCCTTAATCAATTTCAGATCAATGCTATTATAGACCACATAGAAAAACATGGGAAAATCCTTACCGTTTATGAGCTTCAAGTAATAGACCTACTGAATCAAAATGAGATACGCACTCTACTCCCATTTATTATGGTAACAACTGATTTGAATGCTCCCAATATCTCTTTTTCAGAAATGCTAAAATTTGGGAAGAATGATCTTTTTATTAGATACTCAAGGGTGTTAGAAGAAACAAAAGGACAACAAGATTTAGATGACAGTACTTGGTTCAATAGTAGAAATTCTAAACAATTAGGTTCACCTGATAATATCTACATGCGTTATAGATTTAAATACTTAAATAACATAAGTATTGGTTTGACAATGGAAAAAGATGCAGGTGAATCATTTATTCCTAATAAAAAAGCTGAAGAATTATTTGATCAAAGGTCAACCCTAGGGTTCGATTTTTATTCCGCCCATTTTTTTCTAAGAAATGTTGGGAAATTTAAAGCTTTAGCCTTGGGAGATTACCATGTTCAGATTGGTCAAGGATTAACCTTCTGGTCTGGTCTTGCATTTGGAAAATCTTCTGACATTATGGGAATTAAAAGAAATCCTATTGGTATTAGACCCTATTCATCAGTAGATGAAAATATTTTTTTAAGAGGCGCAGCAACAGAATTTCAATGGAAAAAAATAAACGTACTTGCTTTTGGATCTAAAAAGATGATAGACGCTAATCTACAGACAGACTCGACAAATACAGATGGTGACATTACTGTGAGCAGCTTTCAATCATCAGGTATACATAGTACTGTTGGCGAGATAGAAGACAAAGACATTATACAAGAAACAGTTGCAGGAAGTGAAATTTCTTACAGAGATAAAAAATTAAAAGTTGGATTAGCTTCAGCAATCACCCATTACAATGGAAATTTAGAAAGGTCTCTAGTTCCTTATAGCCAATTTCAATTTAACTCGAATTTTAATTGGGTGACTGGAGCAAACTATAATTGGGTCCATCAAAACTTTAATTTTTTTGGTGAAATAAGTAGAAGTAATAATGGCGGAATGGCACAACTTCACGGGATGCTTGCCTCATTGCACCCAAGAGTTTCAATCTCTGCATTTTATAGAAATTATGGTAAAGATTATCAAAGTGTTTTCAGCAATGCAATAGCAGAAGGAAGTACCAATATCAATGAGAAAGGAATACTAACAGGATTGAACATAAAATTGAATAAAAAATGGACATTGTCGACCTATTTTGATCAATTTTCTTTTCCTTGGATGAGGTATCAAGTAGATGCTCCTAACACTAATGGATATGATATTTTCTCACAATTAAAATATAAACCCCATAAAAAAATGGAGCTTTATGGCAGAATAAGACATAGAAATAAACCTTACAATACCGATCTTGAGTTAGAAAGGGATATCGATAATGTAGAAACTGTTGATCAATGGAATTATCGTTTTAATTTAAATGTTCAAATCTCTGATGCTATTCAGCTAAGAAGTAGAATAGAATATATGACCTATCATAGAGGTGGTGGAGAAAAAGAGGATGGAATTTTGATATTACAAGATTTCATCTTAAAACCACCCATGAAAAAATTATCATTTAATGCAAGGTTTGCTCTTTTTGACACAGACTCTTATAATTCTAGAATATATAGTTATGAGAATGATGTTTTGTACTATTACAGAATACCAGCTTATTACAATAGAGGTTCAAGGACATACATTACTGCCAGATATAAAATTAAAAAAGGAATTGATTGTTGGATTCGTTGGTCAAGATGGAAATACACCAATGTTGACACAATCAGCTCTGGACTTAATGAGATCAACGGGAATAGTAAATCAGAAATAAGGGCTCAACTAAGATTCCAATTCTAACTAAATAGCATTAATTATTGAATTCAATGTATCGCTTGGCTGCATGGCCTTAGCTGCGATTTGATCATTTGGATAATAATAACCATTTACATCGACTGCTTGTCCCTGAGCATTAATCAATTCATCAGCTATTGTTGATTCGTTATTTGCAAGTGACTGATAAACTTCATTGAACTTATTCTGTAAATCCAGATCATCATGCTGCTGAGATAAAGCTTTTGCCCAATATAATGATAAATAGAAATGACTACCTCTATTATCAATTTGTCCTAATTTCCTAGCCGGTGATTTATTATTTTCCAATAATTGTTCAGTTGCCTTATCCAATGCATCTGCTAATATTTTAGCTTTTTTATTTCCAGTAGTATTACTTAGGTGTTCCAATGATACTGCTAGAGCAAGAAACTCTCCTAAAGAGTCCCATCTTAAATACCCTACTTCATTGAACTGCTGTACATGTTTTGGAGCAGACCCTCCAGCACCAGTTTCAAATAGTCCACCGCCATTCATTAAAGGTACAATAGATAGCATTTTCGCACTTGTCCCTAATTCCAAAATAGGAAATAAATCAGTTAAATAATCTCTTAACACATTTCCAGTTACTGAAATAGTATCTAAGCCTTTATTAATCCTTTCTAAGGAAAATTTTGTAGCCTCAACAGGTGACTTAATATGTATTTCTAATCCTGAAGTATCATGATCTGAAAGATATTCTTTTACTTTATTAATCAGTTGATTATCATGAGCTCTATTTTCATCTAACCAAAAAACAGCAGGCACATTAGTAGCTCTAGCTCTAGAAACTGCCAATTTAACCCAATCCCTTATAGGAGCGTCTTTTACTTGACACATCCTAAAAATATCACCTTCACCTACTTCTTGCTCTAACAATACTTCATCATTCTCATCTACAACTCGAACAAAACCTGCTTTGTCCATTTGAAATGTCTTATCGTGAGACCCATACTCTTCTGCTTTCTGAGCCATTAATCCAACATTAGGAACACTACCCATATTAGCTGGATCAAAAGCTCCATTTTCCTTGCAGAAATCAATTGTTGCTTGATATACACCAGCATAAGACCGATCTGGAATAACTGCTTTTGTATCTTGCTGTTCTCCTTTTTTATTCCACATCTGACCAGATGTTCTAATCATTGCTGGCATAGATGCATCAATGATCACATCACTTGGAACATGTAGGTTGGTAATTCCTTTATCAGAATTAACCATTGCAAGGTCAGGCTTAGAGCTATATAGCTCTTCAATATCTTTCAAAATAGTTATTCTAACTTCTTCTGATAAATTTTCAATTTTATTATATATATCCCCTATTCCATTTTTGACATCTACTCCAATTTCATTAAATCTCTCTTTATATTTTTCAAAAATTTCTTTATAGAAAACTTTTACAACTGCACCAAAAATTATAGGGTCAGAAACCTTCATCATGGTCGCTTTTAGATGCAAAGAAAACAAGATGTCTTTTTCTTTTGCATCATTGATTTCTTTTTCTAAAAAGAGCTTTAGCTCAGCCATGCTCATTACTGAAACATCAACAATTTCCCCGAGTTGTAATTTAAGATTCCTTTTTAATGAGGTTCTTTCTCCTTCAGATGAAATAAACTCAATAGCTACATTTTTATTTTCAGCTAAAGTCATTGACTTCTCACTCCCATAAAAATCTCCTTTAGGCATAGATGAAACATGAGTTTTTGAAGAAGATGACCATTTCCCCATTGAATGAGGGTTCTTTTTCGCATAATTTTTTACTGCTTTAGGCGCTCTTCTGTCAGAATTTCCTTCTCTCAAAACAGGGTTTACAGCACTACCTTTAATTTTATCATAAGTAGCTTTTATATTTTTTTCCTTGTCAGTTTTAGGTTCTTCTGGGTATGAAGGAAGATTATATCCATTATCCTGTAATTCTTTTATTGCTGCTTTTAGCTGAGGAATAGAAGCACTAATATTGGGAAGCTTAATAATATTAGCTTCTGGTTTTTTTGCTAATTCACCTAATAAGGACAATGAATCTTCAACTTGTTGGTCCTGGTTTAAAAAATCAGGAAAATTGGCTAAAATCCTACCTGCTAATGAAATATCTTTTAATTCAACTTCTATTCCAGCAGTAGAAGTAAATGCTTTAACTATAGATAATAGTGAATAAGTAGCCAATGCTGGCGCCTCATCAGTTTTAGTATAAAATATCTTGTGTTGATTATTGCTCATTGAGTAAATTAAATTTAAGGTTCATTATCATCGATAATCAGGGGGACAAATATAGCAAATAAGATAGCTAAGTTGTTTATTTAAAAATAAATTTTGTTTTTTTGAAACAAATGAAATTTTCTTGCGTTTATTTATATGGTTTGAGTTTTAAAGTTTTCCAAAAAGTAGAGTTGTTTCTACAAAGGGCTTCAATTGAAGCCCTTTGTTATTTACTTTAAAAGCAATTTAATCAAATTAACCTCATCCCCCTTAAAAACATTCATATCTACAGGTCCTTTAATTCCAATAATATTTCCTTTATCTGTATATTGCCAAAATGACCAAGGAAATTCTACTAATGGATTTTTTATTTTATTATAATTAGCAACCCATAGAATGTTTTTTGAAAACTTCCCTATTAAGTATTTCTTATAAAAGTAGGCTCCAGAATATATAATTGGCTGAACCCCATAATGTTCTTCAACTTTATTGATCCAAGTAGAAACTCCTTCAATTAAGCTATTTACACTTTGAATATCACTTAACTTTTCAATATCAATTATAGGAGGAAGATCGCCAGGTGATAACTTTACATTTTTGATAAAGAACTCTGCTTGTTGACTTCCATTTTCATTGGGTCTATAATAATGATAAGCGCCTCTTATTATTCCCTTTTTTTTAGCTTCTCTCCAATTTGATGTAAAATACCTATCTCTATGATTTATTCCTGCTGTACTTCTAATTATAACAAATGATGTCTTTTCTCCATTCTCAAGGTCTTCTAATTGATTCCAATTAATTACTCCTTGGTATTCTGAAACATCTATGCCATATAAAAAATTTCCATCTGGAGCATCTTGAAACCCTATTACATCTTGAATCTTTTCAGAAAAATAACCTCTTAAATTAGGATTTATATAAAGTACATAACCTAGAATACAAAGATTGACAACTATTAATGAATAGAAAAGATATTTATAAATATTAATACCTTTTGAAGATCTTCTTTTCATTTAAAAATTAACCTTTTTTAAAGAAACTTAAACTCTTTTCCAGGGTAAATAGCTAATTGTCCTAATTCCTGTTCTATTCTTAATAATTGATTGTATTTGGCTACTCTATCGGATCTAGAAGCTGATCCAGTTTTAATCTGGCCCGTATTTAATGCAACTGCAAGGTCTGCAATTGTACTATCTTCAGTCTCTCCACTTCTATGGCTCATAACAGATGAATAACTATTCTTTGTTGCTAGGTCAACAGCTTCAATAGTCTCAGTTAAAGTTCCAATCTGATTGACCTTTATTAAAATAGAGTTCGCTATCTCCTCATTGATACCTTTTGACAATCTCTTGGTATTGGTCACAAAAAGATCATCCCCTACCAATTGACACTTGTCACCAACAGCATCTGTAAGTTCTTTCCATCCCTTCCAATCATCTTCAGCTAACCCATCCTCTATTGATACAATTGGGTATTTACCAACCCACTCTTTCCAAAATGAAACTAGATCAGAAGATGTCATTTTATCACCGGTTGATTCAAAAATATATTGATTACTGTCAGCATCATAAAACTCTGATGAAGCAGCATCTAAAGCAATCCAAATATCCTTTCCTGGCTGATATCCTGCAGCTTCTATAGCCTGTAACACAAACTTAATAGCTTCTTCATTAGATCCTAAGTTAGGAGCAAAACCTCCTTCATCACCTACATTCGTAGATAATTTTTGATCAGTTAATACCTTCTTCAAATGATGAAAGACTTCGGTTCCCATTCTGAGCGCTTCACTAAAAGTTGAAGCCCCAAAAGGCATGATCATAAATTCTTGAATATCAATTAAATTATCTGCATGTGAACCACCATTTAAAATGTTCATCATTGGAACAGGTAAAGTATTGGCATTGACACCTCCAATATATCTGTATAATGATTGACCTGATACCATTGAAGCTGCTTTTGCAGCAGCCAATGAAACCCCTAAAATAGCGTTAGCACCTAATCTTGATTTATTTTCAGAACCATCTAATGCAATCATCACCTTATCCAGTTTATTCTGATCAAAAATCGAGATCCCTTTTAATTCTTTATTTAATACTGAATTTACATTATCTACTGCTTTCAATACCCCTTTACCAAGATAGATTCCTTTGTCGTTATCTCTTAATTCAACTGCTTCATGAATACCAGTAGATGCACCTGAAGGCACTGCTGCTCTACCAAAAGCACCATTGTTAGTTAAAACATCTACTTCTACTGTGGGGTTACCCCTAGAATCCAAGATCTGTCTTGCCTGAATTTGCTGTATATATGCCATAAAATAGTTTTGTGAATGTTCTATTTAAGAAACTAATTCCTTTTTATAATTCTTAATGTTTTCAACAAACTGATCAAATAAATGCCTTGAATCATGAGGACCTGAAGAAGCTTCTGGGTGATATTGAACTGAAAAAACACTTTTATCCTTTAATGCAATCCCCGCAACAGTATCATCATTTAAATGTATATGCGTTAGTATAACTTTATCATTATTCTCAACACCTTCTTTACTAACTACAAACCCATGATTTTGTGAAGTAATTTCACATTTTCCAGTCATTAAGTTTTTAACAGGATGATTAATTCCTCTGTGACCATTATGCATTTTTTCTGTTTTCAATCCTTGACTTAAGCATAAGATCTGATGACCCAAGCAAATTCCAAATATTGGAATGTTTGTTTGTACAATTTTCTCTACTGTTTCAATAGAAGATTTTAATGGTTCGGGATCTCCAGGTCCATTTGATAACATAACTCCATCTGGCTCAAATTCCATGACCTCTTCATAGGTTACATCATATGGAAAAACTGTTACCTTACATCCTCTTTCTACCAAGCATCTAATAATATTCTTTTTTACTCCATAATCTATCAATGCAATTTTATGATCGCCTTCACCAAATTCATGTTTTTCCTTAGTTGATACTTCAGACGCCAACTCTAACCCCTTCATTGATGGAACCTTCTTAAGAATTTCATTAAGCTCACTAATGTCTGTTATCTCTGATGAAATAATTGCGTTTTGAGCTCCATTTTCTCTTATATACATCACCAATGCCCTTGTATCAATATCTTTAATTCCAACAATCTTATTCTCAATCAAATAATCATTTAAAGAAGCTGTTTTCCCATATCTTGAAAAAGTATGAGCAAATTTCTTTACTACCAGTCCTCTAATCTTACAAGAATCAGACTCTATCTCATTAGCTTTAACACCATAATTACCTATATGTGAAGTTGCCATGACAAGGATTTGTCCAAAATATGAAGGGTCTGTAAATATCTCTTGATATCCGGTCATTCCCGTATTAAAAGCTATCTCTCCAGTTGTAGTACCAATTTTACCACATGAATTACCTTTAAATAGCTTACCATCTTCTAATAATATAACTGCAGGTTTATCTGTTTTTTCCATAACGCAAAAATAAAGTTAACTGTAAATTTATAAAGGATTATATCTAATTTTAATTCAACAAGATTTTTAAATTATCAACAAAAAAGGGATAACTCAACAAGCTATCCCTTATAATTAAATCAATACTGAAATAAATTTCAAATTATTCTTTTTTATCATCTTCTTCATTTTCGTCACCTTTAGAAGAACTTTTATCTTCTTCATTAGACGATTCTTCATTCTCAGTAGTTTCTTCAGCTTTCACTTCTTCTTCATTAGCTTCAACTGTTTCAGTAGTTTCTTCAGCTTTCACTTCCTCTTCTACAACTTCAACAGATTCCGAAGATGCTTCAGCTTTCACTTCTTCCTCAACAACTTCTGCATTCGTTTGTTCTTCTACAACTTCAGTAGTTTCAGCAGTGTCAGTAGCTTCTTCTACCTTCTCTTCTTGAACACTTTCAGATACAATCGCAGCCTCTTCAATCGCTTCATTAGAGTCATTTGATGCTACTTCAGAAACAGGAGAATCAGCAGCTTTCTTTTTACCGCCTCTTCTTCTTCTTGATTTTTTCTTAGATGAAGTGTCACTCAATAGAAGTTCATTAAAATCTACCAATTCTATCATTGCCATCTGAGCATTATCTCCTAATCTATTATTCAACTTAATGATTCTAGTATAACCTCCTGGTCTATCATTGATCTTTGGCGCAACCTCCCTAAACAATTCAGAAGCAGCCTCTTTATTCTTCAAATAACTAAAAACAACTCTTCTACTATGAGTAGTGTCTGTCTTAGATTTTGTAATCAAAGGCTCAACATATTTCCTAAGTGCTTTAGCTTTGGCTAATGTTGTATTGATCCTTTTATGTTGAATCAATGAACAAGCCATATTAGAAAGCATTGCTTCACGATGAGCTTTCGTTCTGCTTAAATGATTAAATTTTTTACCGTGTCTCATATCACTTTGCTTTAAAGATCCTTACGATCTATTAATCTCTATCCAATTTATATTTGGAAACATCCATACCAAATGAAAGACCTTTAGATTCAATTAAATCTTCCAATTCTGTAAGTGATTTCTTTCCAAAGTTTCTAAACTTTAATAAATCATTCTTATTATAAGAAACTAACTCACCTAAAGTCTCAACATCTGCTGCCTTTAGACAATTTAGTGCTCTAACAGATAAATCCATGTCTACTAATTTCGTCTTCAATAATTGACGCATATGTAATGAAGTTTCATCAAATTCTTCAGTTTCTGATTTTTCATCAGAATCCAAAGTGATTTTCTCATCTGAAAACAACATAAAATGATGAATCAATATTTTTGCGGCTTCTTTCAAAGCTTCTTTAGGATGAATAGAACCATCAGTATCAATATCAAAGATTAATTTTTCATAATCAGTCTTTTGCTCTACACGATAATTTTCAATTGTATATTTTACATTCCTTATAGGAGTAAAAATTGAATCAATAAAAACCGTACCAACAGCTGCACTAGAAGTTTTGTTTTCTTCAGATGGAACATATCCTCTTCCTTTAGAAATTGTTAATTCTATATTCAACTTTGGTTTAACTGATGAATCCATGTGGCAAATCACGTGATCTGGGTTTAACACCTGAAATCCTGATGTAAATTTACCAATATCACCTGCGGTGAAAGTGTTTTGCCCAGAAATATTGATCATTACTGTTTCTGTATCAGTATCCTCAATTTGTCTTTTAAATCTTATTTGCTTAAGGTTTAAAACTATTTCTGTTACATCTTCTACAACACCTTTAATAGTTGAAAATTCATGATCTACTCCTTCAATTTTAATTGAAGTTATTGCAAATCCCTCTAAAGAATTTAATAAAATTCTTCTTAATGCATTTCCTACAGTAATTCCATACCCAGGCTCCAATGGTCTGAATTCAAACTGACCATTGATCTCTGTAGAGTTCAACATTATTACTTTATCTGGTTTTTGAAAATCTAAAATTGCCATTTTTTATAATTTATTTAAAACTCTTATTTAGAGTATAATTCAACAATTAATTGTTCTTTAATATTTTCTGTAATTTGCTCTCTAGTTGGAAGTGAAATTACTTTTCCTGAAAGACTACTACTGTCCCATTCTAACCATTCACCTCTTGTTTGTTCATTAGCTAATGAATTAGTGACAATCTCTAATGATTTAGATTTTTCACGAACTCCAATTACATCCCCTTCTTTTAAATTATAAGAAGGAATATTCACAATACTACCATTTACAGTTATATGACGATGAGAAACCAATTGCCTAGCTCCTCTTCTTGAAGGTGAAACACCCAATCTAAAAACAACATTATCTAATCTTGCCTCGCATAATTGTAGTAAAATCTCACCTGTAATTCCAGATTTCGCATTAGCTTTTTTAAACATATTGGAAAATTGTCTTTCCAATATACCATAAGTATATTTAGCTTTTTGCTTTTCTGCAAGCTGTACAGCATATTCTGATTTTTTCATTCTCCTCTTATTAGGGCCATGAACCCCAGGAGGATAATTCTTTTTTTCCAACGCCTTATCAGGACCAAATAATGGTTCCCTGAACTTTCTGGCGATCTTTGATTTTGGACCCTTATATCTTGCCATTTTTCTTTTTTTTTATATGAGGAAGTTATGAATTAAGGTCTTAATTAATCCTTCGATAACTATCTCCTCTGTTTTTAAATTTATACTCTTCTTCTTTTTGGAGGTCTACATCCATTATGCGGCATAGGTGTTATATCCACAATTTCAGTTACCTCAATTCCATTATTATGTATTGTTCTAATAGCTGATTCTCTACCTGCACCTGGACCTTTAACAAACACCTTTACTTTTCTTAATCCAAATTCAAATGCCTCTTTAGAACAATCTTCAGCCGCAACTTGTGCAGCATAAGGTGTATTCTTTTTAGATCCTCTAAATCCCATTTTACCAGCAGATGACCAAGAAATCACTTGACCATTGTCATTACATAATGAAATAATAATATTATTAAATGTAGCCTGTATATGAGCTTGCCCAACAGGATTTACTTTAACACTTTTTTTCTTTTTAAATTGCTTAGCCATAATTTCTATCGCTTATGTATTAATTACTTAGTTGCTTTTTTCTTATTAGCAACTGTTTTTCTTTTACCTTTTCTTGTTCTTGAATTGTTTTTAGTTCTTTGCCCCCTTAAAGGAAGACCAGATCTATGTCTAATTCCTCTTTGACATCCGATGTCCATTAGTCTCTTTATACTTATTTGCACCTCAGATCTTAAGGTTCCTTCAACTTTATATTGTTCACTAATAATTGATCGAATCTTACCCAATTGCTCATCATCCCAATCCGAAACCTTGACATTCTCATCAACACCTGCTTCAGATAAAATCTTTTGAGCTGTACTTAAACCTATACCATAGATGTAAGTTAAACCAATTACACCTCTTTTGTTTTTAGGTAAATCTATTCCTGCTATTCTTGCCATAATCTTAAATATTAACCTTGTCTTTGTTTAAACTTTGGGTTTTTCTTATTAATAACATACAATCTTCCTTTTCTGCGAACTATTTTACAATCTGCAGATCTTTTTTTTATTGAAGCTCTTACTTTCATCTTTTTATTATTTATACCTAAATGTTATTCTACCTTTAGTTAAATCGTATGGTGACATCTCAAGCTTCACCTTATCTCCAGGTAATATTCGAATGTAATGCATTCTCATTTTCCCTGAAATATGAGCAGTGATGATATGTCCATTTTCTAATTCTACACGAAACATTGCATTTGACAATGCTTCGATAATGGTTCCATCTTGCTCTATAGATGTCTGTTTTGCCATACTTTTTTACTTTTTTTATTTATTTAATACTTCTTCTATATACTCAAATGTCGATAAAACTTCCACTTTTCCCTTCATAATTGCTACATCATGCTCAAAATGAGCTGATGGTTTACTATCTCTTGTAACAATAGTCCATCCATCTTTTAATTGCATTACATCTTTTGTTCCCATGTTGATCATAGGCTCAATAGCTAAAACCAATCCTTCTTTCATTTTATACCCCCTACCTCTTTTTCCGTAATTAGGTACTTCTGGCTTTTCATGTAATGACCTTCCTAAACCATGTCCAACTAAATCACGAACTACTCCATATTGATTGCTTTCAGCATGCTGTTGTACTGCAAATCCAATATCTCCAATCCTATTACCAGATACTGAAACCTCTAAGGCTTTATTTAAACATTCTTTTGTGACTTCAATCAACTTTTTAACTTCAGGCTTAACCTCACCTATTTCAAAAGTATAGGCTGAATCACCATGAAACTCATTTAAATAAACTCCACAATCAACAGACACAATATCACCATCATACAAAGGAGTATCATTAGGTATACCATGAACAACAGCTTCATTAACTGAAGTACATAATGAATTCGGAAATCCACCATACCCTTTGAAAGATGGTGTAGCGCCATGATCACATATGAATTCCTCTGCTACTTTATCTAATTCTAAAGTAGTTACTCCAGGTTTCACTCTCTTTGCAACCTCTGCTAACGTTTTACCAACAAGTAAAGAACTTTTTCTAATTAGTTCAATTTCTTCTCTAGTCTTATAAAAAATCATTTCGACTAGAAAATTTATAAAGCCTGACTCATCGTTACTGCCGATGCCCCTCCAGACCTTCCTTTTATTCTTCCTCCTTTCATTAAACCATCATAATGACGATTTAATAAATGACTTTCAATCTGTTGTAGTGTATCTAATACTACTCCAACCATGATCAATAATGATGTTCCTCCAAAGAAATAAGCAAATCCTTGCTGAATTCCGCCATTCATAGCGAATGCAGGCAATATTGCTATTATTCCTAAAAAGATTGATCCAGGTAATACTAACCTTGATATTAATGAATCTATGAATTCTGATGTCTTTCTGCCAGGTTTTACACCAGGTATAAAAGAGCCATTTCGTTTTAATTCATCAGCCATTTGATTAGGATTCATCATGATAGCTGTATAAAAATAGGTGAATAGTACAATCATTATAAAGAAAACTAGGTTATACCAAAATCCTGCCATATCAGACATTGCAGAATTCTGACCAAAAATCATAGCAGGTAAAAACATTAATGCTTGAGCAAATATGATTGGCATTACTCCTGCTTGATTAATCTTTAAAGGAATATAACTTCTTTGACCTCCAGCCATTGCTTGTTTATTTCCTCTCCCAATTACTCTTTTTGCTGTATGAACTGGGATTCTTCTAGTTCCCTGAACTAACATAATAGTAACTAAAATAACCAATAGCCATGTTACAATCTCTACTAATAAAATAACCATCCCTCCATCTGTTACTTTAGCTCCTAATTCTTGTAAAAAAGCACCCGGTAACCCTGCAATAATACCCACTGTAATGATTAATGAAATACCATTCCCAATTCCTCTATCAGTAATTCTCTCACCTAACCAAGTAACAAACATAGTTCCAGCAGTTAATACAGCAATAGTTTGAATCCACCACATTGTTGATGCTCCTCCAGTAATAACATCAGGACCTGTACCAACATAAGCAACCATATAACTTGGTGCTTGGAATAAACAAATAGCAATTGTTAAATACCTTGTGTATTGATTGATCTTTTTTCTTCCACTTTCTCCTTCTCTTTGTAACTTTTGAATGGTAGGAACAGCCATTCCTAATAGTTGCATAACAATAGATGCAGATATATAAGGCATAATTCCCAATGCCATTATAGATGCTCTTGAGAAAGCGCCACCAGCAAACATGTTAATCAAACTAAGAATACCTCCTTGAGAAGCTGAAGAATCCAAAGCATCTGTATTAACACCAGGAAGAACTATAAAAGATCCTATTCTATACACTAAAATAAGACCCAATGTATAAATAATCCTTTTTCTCAGTTCTTCAACTGCCCAAATCTGTTTTATTGTTTCTATAAATCCTTTCATTCTAAAGCTTAAATACTTTTATTTAACAATTTCAACTGTTCCTCCTAATTTCTCAATTGCAGCTTTAGCTGTAGCAGAAAACCCATGAGCTTTAATATTAATTTTTGATTTCAATTCACCTCTACCTAATATTTTAACAAGGTCTTTTTTATTAGCCAAGCCATTTTCAATTAGAATTTCAGGATTAAGGTCCCCTATTTTTTTAGAATTATCAATTAGATTCTGAATAGTATCTAAATTAATTCCTTTGTATTCTACTCTGTTAATATTTTTGAATCCAAATTTAGGAACACGTCTTTGTAACGGCATCTGGCCACCTTCAAATCCAATCTTGGTTTTATAACCAGATCTAGACTTGGCACCATTATGCCCTTTAGTTGATGTACCTCCTTTTCCAGATCCTTGACCTCTACCAGTTCTTTTCTTATTCTTGGTAGATCCTTCAGCGGGTTTTAATTCATGTAGTTTCATCTTACTATAATCTTACGAAGAGCTATTCTTCAATTTTTACTAAATGTTCTATTTTCTTAACCATCCCCAATATCTGTGGAGTTGCTTCATGTTCAACAGTCCTGTTTAATTTCCCTAAGCCCAAAGCTTGTAAAGTTAGCTTTTGTCTTTTAGGACGGTTAATAGCACTTTTTATTTGTGTTACTTTAATTTTTGACATTTTCTTTTTATTAACCGTTAAATACTTTATCAATTGATACACCTCTACTTTTAGCTACCATATTAGCATCTCTTAATAGAGATAATGCTTTAATAGTAGCTTTAACAACGTTATGTGGATTTGAAGATCCCTGAGATTTCGCCAATACGTTTTTTAATCCTGAACTTTCTAGCACTGCTCTCATTGCACCTCCAGCGATAATTCCTGTACCAGCAGAAGCAGGTTTAATCAATACATCTGCGCCACCATATCTTGTTTTAACAAGATGTGGTAACGTGTCATTAATAATTGGAACTTTTATTAAGTTCTTTTTAGCATCATCTATTGCTTTAGCTATGGCTTCAGTTACTTCCTTTGCCTTACCTAAACCATGTCCAACAACACCATTTTCATCTCCTACAACAACAATTGCTGAAAAACTAAAATGTCTTCCACCCTTAGTTACTTTAGTTACCCTGTTAATAGCAACCAGTCTATCTTGTAATTCAATATCTGTTGCTCTAATGTTTTTTGTTTTTAATTCTGCCATAATATTTAAAATTTCAAGCCTGCCTCTCTTGCTGAGTCAGCTAAAGCTTTAATTCTACCATGATATAAATATCCATTTCTATCAAAAATCACTTCCTTAACACCCACTTTAGATGCGCTTTCAGCAATTTTTTCACCAACCAGTTTTGCTTGTTCAGTTTTATTTACTTTTTGAGCAGCGTCATCTTTAATAGATTCTGCTGAAGCAAGCGTTACACCTGCTACATCATCAATCAACTGAGCATAAATCTGTTTATTGCTTCTAAAAACTGTTAGTCTAGGTCGTTGAGCTGTACCGCTTAACGATTTTCTAACACGTTTTTTAATTCTTTCTCTTCTTTTACTTTTTGTTAAAGCCATTACTATTGTGTTTTAACTTGTTTTATTTAGCTGCAGTTTTACCTGCCTTACGTCTTATAACTTCACCTTTATATAAAATACCTTTTCCTTTATATGGCTCAGGTTTTCTAAATGATCTGATTTTAGCAGCAACTTGTCCAATTAATTGTTTATCAAATGATTCTAATTTTATTGCTGGGTTTTTTCCTTTTTCTGAAACTGCAGAAACTTTAACTTCTATTGGAAGTTCAAATACTACAGGATGTGAAAATCCTAGAGAAAGCTCTAATCTTTGACCCTGAACTTTAGCTCTATAACCAACTCCAACTAGCTCTTGCTCAATAATATATCCTTCTGTCACTCCTTCAATCATATTGAATATCAAAGCTCTATACAAACCATGCATAGATCTAATTTCTTTTTGATCACTTGCTCTAGATAGATTTAGCTCACCTTCATTAAGAGTAATCTTAATTTCTGGATGAACATTTTGAGATAGCTCTCCTAATTTTCCTTTCACAGTAACATTATTATCTGGAGAAATATTTAATTCGACTCCTTCAGGTATTGTTATTGGTGCATTTCCTATTCGTGACATTTCTTTATACTTTAAACATTATTAATGTACATAACAAAGGACTTCTCCCCCTATTTTATCTTTCTTAGCTTCTTTATCAGTTATCAATCCTTTAGATGTAGATATAATTGCAATTCCTAAACCATTTAATACTCTTGGCAAATTACCAATACCAGCATACTGTCTTAATCCAGGTTTACTGATTCTTGTTAAATCATGAATTGCAGACTCCTTAGTTTGAGGATTGTATTTTAATGCAATTTTTATTATGCCTTGCTTATTATCATCAACAAATTTGTAATTAAGGATATACCCTTTATCCATAAGGATCTTTGTAATCTCCTTTTTAATATTAGATGCAGGGATTTCAACAACCTTATGCTTTGCACTAATTGCATTCCTTAATCTAGTTAAATAATCTGCTATTGGATCTGTTACCATTTTATTTGTCTTTCTTATTAATATTTTACCAGCTTGCTTTAGTTATTCCTGGTATTTTTCCAGCTAATGCCATTTCCCTAAAAGTTACCCTAGAAATTCCAAATTGTCTCATATAACCCCTTGGTCTACCAGTTAATTGGCACCTGTTGTGCTTACGAACACCCATAGAGTTTTTTGGCAGCTTTTGTAAGTTATACATTGCTTCCCAATCACCCTCACTCTGAGCTTTTCTAAGCAATGCTCTTTTTTCTGCATATTGAGCGGCAAGTTTTTCTCTTTTTCGCTCTTTCGCTTTCATTGATTCTTTAGCCATAATAATTTATTTTTTTGCAAATGGAAATCCAAACTCTTCTAACAATGCCATTGCTTCTTCATTTGAATTAGCACTTGTTACAATGGTTATATCCATTCCTAATATCTTTTTAACTTTATCAATATCTATTTCAGGGAAAATAATACTTTCAGTTACTCCAAATGTGAAATTCCCACGACCATCTCCTTTAGACTTAACTCCTCTAAAGTCTCTAGTTCTTGGTAATGCAATTGAAATAAATCTGTCTAAAAATTCATACATTTTCTCTCTCCTTAAAGTAACTTTAGTACCTATAGGCATGCCCTTTCTTAATTTAAAATTAGAAACATCTTTTTTAGACTTTATTATTAACGCTTTTTGACCTACTATTGATGATAAATCCTCAATAGCTGCGTCAATTAATTTACGATCAGTAACTGCTTCACCAACTCCCTGACTAATTACGATTTTCTCGACCTTAGGGACTTGCATTAAGCTTTTATATTTAAATTTTTCTTGTAAAGCAGGAACAACCTCATTCCTGTACTTTTCTTGTAATCTAGGTGTATAGCTCATTTAAATTTCCTCCCCCGTTTTTTTTGCATAACGAATCAACTTATTATTTTCATTCATTCTTCTTCCTACTTTAGTAGGTGTTCCGTTATGTACTAAAATTACATTTGAAATATGAATACTTCTATCCTTGTCTATAATACCTCCATCAGGATTTGCTTTATCTGTTTGAGGTTTTACATGTTTTTTGTTTACCACTGAAAGACCTTCAATATACACACGGTCTTTTTTATGATCAACTTCAAGGATCGTACCTTCCTGACCCAATGCTGCGCCAGCAATTACTTTTACTGTATCTCCTTTTTTTATTTTTAATTTCTTTTGCATGATCTTTTATTTATAGTACCTCAGGTGCTAATGAAACAATTTTCATAAACTGTTTTTCTCTTAATTCACGGGCAACAGGTCCAAAAATCCTTGTACCTCTCATTTCTCCAGTATTATTAATAAGAACAACAGCATTATTATCAAATCTTATATATGACCCATCATTTCTTCTAACTTCTTTTTTAGTCCTAACTACTACAGCTCTTGAAACCTGTCCTTTTTTTACATTACCATTAGGCATTGCATCTTTAACAGTAACTACAACCTGATCACCAATAGAAGCATACCTTCTTTTTGTTCCACCAAGTACTCTTATCACCAATACCTCTTTAGCACCGCTGTTATCTGCAACTAATAATCTACTTTCCTGTTGTACCATTGTAAATATTATTTTGCTCTTTCGAGTATTTCAATTAATCTCCAATTTTTTATTTTACTCAAAGGTCTAGTCTCCATGATCTTCACTGTATCTCCTTCATTACAATCATTCTTCTCATCATGAGCTAAAAACTTTGAACTTTTTTTGACGAATTTTCCATATTTAGCATGCTTTACTCGTCTTTCTACCATTACCACAATAGACTTGTCCATTTTATTACTGGTTACAATACCTATTCTTTCTTTTCTTAAGTTTCTCATAGTGTTACTTATTTGCTTCTTGTATTTCTCTTGATTTCAACTCAGTTAAAATACGTGCAACATTTCTTCTTAAATCCCTTAGCTCAATTGGATTCTCCAATTCAGCGGTTTTATGATTCATTTTCAATTTAGAAAGAGATGATCTAGTGTCAGATAACATATCTTCTAATTCTACTTTAGATAAACCATTTAATTTTATTTTGAATTCAGTAATTTTCATTTTTTCAAATAAGATTATTAATAATCATTTCTTACTATAAATTTTGTTTTCATAGGTAGTTTTTGAGAAGCAAGACGCATGGCTTCCTTTGCAACTTCAAAAGGCACTCCATCAGCTTCAAATAAAACTCTTCCAGGGCGAATAACTGCTACCCAATGATCTAAAGCTCCTTTTCCCTTACCCATTCTTACTTCAGCGGGCTTAGATGTCATTGGTTTATCTGGAAAAATTCTTATCCATACCTTTCCTTCTCTTTTCATATATCTTGTTACAGCAATACGAGCAGCTTCAATTTGTCTTGCAGTAATAAAGCCTTCATCCAATGATTTAATAGCAAAAGTACCAAACGCAATCTGAGCACCTCTTTGGGCGTTGCCTTTGATCTTGCCTTTTTGCTGTTTTCTATATTTTGTCTTCTTTGGTTGTAACATTATTCAACTTATTAATAACTTAATTCCTATTTTTTCCTCTTGGCTTTTTCTTGGTCATCCCTAGATTTGGTGATAGATCTCTTTTGCCATATACCTCACCCTTACAAATCCACACCTTTATTCCAATTTTTCCATAAGTAGTTTGTGCTTCAGACAATGCATAGTCAATATCAGCTCTGAATGTATGCAATGGAATTCTCCCATCTTTGTAAGATTCACTTCTTGCCATTTCAGCACCATTCAATCTTCCAGAAATTTTTACTTTAATACCTTCTGCACCCATTCTCATAGTAGATGCAATTGCCATTTTAATGGCTCTTCTAAATGAAATTCTAGCTTCTATTTGTCTAGCAATACTATCTCCAACTAATTGAGCATCTAATTCAGGTCTCTTGATCTCAAAAATATTAATCTGTACTTCTTTAGAAGTAAGTTTCTTTAACTCTTCTTTAAGCTTATCTACTTCAGACCCCCCCTTACCAATAATTACACCTGGTCTTGCTGTATTAACGGTTATAGTAATTAGCTTCAATGTCCTTTCTATGACAATTCTTGAAACACTTGCTTTGTATAAACGAGCTTTCAGATATTTACGGATTTTATCATCTTCAACTAATTTAGCGGCATAATCATTACCACCAAACCAATTTGAATCCCATCCTTTGATGAAACCTAATCTATTACCTATTGGATTTGCTTTTTGTCCCATTACTTTTTTGTATTATCCTTTATCAATTATTAAAGTGACATGATTAGAACGTTTCCTAATTCTATGTGCCCTCCCTTGAGGAGCAGCTTGAATTCTTTTTAACATTCTTGCACTATCTACATAAATTTCTTTTACTATCAAATTAGCTTCTACTGGATCAGAACCATCATTTTTCTGCTCCCAGTTATTAATTGCAGAAAGCAATAATTTCTCTAAATTCTTTGAAGCATGCTTTGGATTATATCTCAATATATTCAAAGCTGTATAAATATTTTCTCCTCTTACTAGATCAGCAACTAATCTCATCTTTCTTGGAGATGTTGGACAATTATTCAACTTAGCCATAGCTAAAGTTTTTTTATCCTCTTTGATTTTTTCTGCTTTATTTTTCTTACTTGCTCCCATTTTATTTGCCCTTAATAATTAAATAACTATCTCCTAGCTTTATCTTTTTTACCAGCATGCCCTCTAAAGTTCCTTGTTGGCGCAAATTCACCTAACTTGTGACCTACCATATTCTCTGTTACAAAAACAGGTATAAATTTCATTCCATTGTGTACCGCTATTGTTAAATTAACAAACTCTGGTGTTATTGTTGAAGCCCTAGACCAAGTCTTAATAACTGATTTCTTCTTTGACTCTTGTGCTTCTTCAACACGTTTCATTAAACTATAATGAACAAATGGTGGTTTTTTTAATGATCTTGCCATTTCTTATTTATTTCTTCTATCTATAATAAATCTATTTGAAGCTTTTGTTTTACTTCTTGTCTTATAACCTTTTGCTGGTAATCCTTTTCTAGATCTAGGGTGTCCTCCTGAAGCTTTACCTTCACCACCACCCATAGGATGATCTACTGGATTCATTACAACTCCTCTTACCCTTGGTCTTCTTCCTAACCATCTGCTTCTACCAGCTTTTCCAGACACAGATAAACTATGTTCAGAATTTGAAACAGATCCAATAGTTGCCATACAAGAAGTTAAAATCATACGTATCTCACCTGAAGGCAACTTAATAATAGCATATTTACCATCTCTTGCATTCAATTGAGCATAAGAACCTGCACTTCTTGCAATTGCTCCTCCTTTTCCAGGTGACATTTCAATATTATGAATAATAGTTCCTAATGGAATGTCTTTCAAACACATAGTATTTCCGATTTCCGGTGTAGCTTTCTTACCTGAAATCAATTTTTGACCAACTGAAATCCCTTCAGGCGCTATAATGTATCTCTTTTCACCATCAGCATAAACTAACAAAGCAATACGAGAAGATCTATTAGGATCATATTCTATTGATTTAACAGTAGCAGGTATATCTTGCTTATCTCTTTTAAAATCAATTACTCTGTATTTTTTCTTATGCCCTCCACCAATGTAACGCATTGTCATTTTACCAGAATTGTTCCTACCTCCAGATTTTGATTTTCCTTTGGTTAAACTCTTCTCAGGAGTGCCAGTTGTAACATTAGAAAAGTCACTAATGATTTTATGACGTTGACCTGGTGTATTTGGCTTTAATTTCCTTAATCCCATTTTCTTTAATTTCTATTCGTTAAATGTTTTCGTATAAATCAATGACATCTCCAGTAGCTACAGTAATAATAGCTTTCTTCACTGCTTTATTCCTTTGGTTGACAACTCCACGATTAGTGTATTTCATTTTTCTCTTTCCACCACCAAAATTCATTGTATTAACAGCATCAACAGTTACTCCATAAAACTTTTCAATAGCATTTTTAATTTCTATCTTATTTGCCCTTTTATCAACTTCAAAAGCATAACGATTTAGCTCCTCTCCTTGAGCAGCCATTTTTTCTGTTAATATTGGTTTTATAATAATATTTTTCATTGTTTATGCCTTAAATTGTTTTTCAATCTTCTTTACTGCACTTTCAGAAATCACTAAATTCTTTGCATTTAAAATGTCATAAGTATTTAATCTATCAACAGTAACAACTTTAGATGACTGTAAATTCCTAGAAGATAAATACACATTTTCATTAAGATCACCTAAAACAAATAATGATTTAGAATCAGCAATCTTTAAATTATTCAGCACGCCATAAAAGTCTTTAGTCTTTGGTTCTTTAATAGTTAGATCCTCCAAAATCATTATACTTTTCTCTTTTGCTTTATATGTAAGTGCAGATTTCCTTGCTAAAGTTTTTAACTTTCTATTCAATTTAAATCCATAATATCTTGGCTTAGGTCCAAAAACACGACCACCACCTCTAAATAAAGGATTTTTAATACTACCAGCTCTAGCAGTTCCAGTACCTTTTTGTTTTTTAATCTTTCTAGTACTTCCAACAATCTCACCTCTTTCTTTAGACTGATGAGTACCTTGACGTTTTCTAGCAAGGTGTTGTTTAACATCTAAATAAATAGCATGATCGTTTGGATCAATTCCAAAAATAGATGATGCCAACTTCACTTTTTTTGAAGTTTCCTTGCCTTCTTTATTTATTACTTTTAGTTCCATTATTTCTCAATAATTAAATATGATCCTTTAGCTCCAGGAACAGACCCTTTTACTACTATTACATTTTGTTCTGGCAACACCTTAATAACTTTAAGGTTAATCATCTTGTTTCTTTCTCCACCAGTTCTTCCTGCCATTTTAATTCCTTTAAAAACTCTTGCGGGATATGAAGCAGCTCCAATTGATCCAGGAGCTCTCATTCTATTGTGCTGACCGTGGGTTGCTTGACCTACACCAGCAAATCCATGTCTTTTCACTACTCCTTGAAATCCTTTTCCTTTAGAAGTACCTACTACATCAACAAATTCTCCTTCTTGGAAGATATCTACTGTTACAGTATCTCCAAGATTTAATTCATCAAATCCTTTAAACTCTACTATTTTTCTTTTAGGGGTTGTGCCAGCTTTTGAGAAATGCCCCTTCATTGCCTTAGAAGTGTTTTTCTCTTTTTTATCTTCAAATCCTAATTGAACAGATGAATACCCATCTTTCTCCTCAGATTTAATTTGTGTGACAACGCATGGTCCTGCCTTTATGAGTGTGCATGGTAAGTTTTTACCCTCGGCACTGTACACGCTAGTCATCCCTATTTTTTTGCCTATGATACCAGCCATAATATATTTATATTTATTTAAACTTTTATTTCTACATCTACACCACTTGGTAATTCTAATTTCATTAAAGCATCTACTGTTTTAGATGAAGAACTATATATATCCATTAATCTTTTATATGCACATAATTGAAATTGTTCTCTAGCTTTTTTATTCACATGAGGAGAACGCAATACTGTATATATTCTTTTATGAGTAGGTAGAGGAATTGGACCACTAACTACTGCTCCAGTAGATTTTACAGTTTTAACGATCTTCTCAGCAGATTTATCAACTAGATTGTGATCGTATGATCTTAATTTTATTCTTATTTTTTGATTCATTAATCTAAAATTATATTCAAATTATGCATTAACAGTTCCTTTTACTTTTGCTATCACCTCTTCAGAAATATTCTTAGGTGCTTCTGAAAAATGTGAAAATTCCATAGATGAAGTTGCTCTTCCTGAAGTTATAGTTCTTAGCTGTGTTACATAACCAAACATTTCTGATAATGGAACTTTACCTTTAACCACTTTCGATCCAGCTCTATCATCCATTCCTTCAATCAAGCCTCTTCTTCTGTTTAAATCTCCCACAACATCACCCATATTTACTTCAGGTGTAACCACTTCAATTTTCATCATTGGTTCTAAGATCACAGGAGAACATTTAGGTAATGCTTGTCTATAAGCCATTTTAGCACATAGTTCAAATGATAATGCATCTGAATCTACTGCATGGAAGGAACCATCTGTTAAAATCACCTTCATATTATCAATAGGATAACCAGCGAGAATACCATTATTCATTGCATCTTTAAAACCTTTTTCTACTGAAGGAATATATTCTCTAGGAATATTACCACCCTTAATTTTGTTTTCAAAAATTAATCCAGGATTTTCAGCATCACCAGGCCCTATAGTACAAACAATATCAGCAAACTTACCTCTACCTCCAGATTGTTTCTTAT
>CAYSEW010000001.1:21380-42792 GCA_964430245.1 uncultured Flavobacteriales bacterium | reverse complement strand
CCTATAGTACAAACAATATCAGCAAACTTACCTCTACCTCCAGATTGTTTCTTATAAACCTCTCTATGCTCAGTTTCTTGACTAATTGCTTCTTTATAAGCAACCTGTGGTGCTCCTTGATTACACTCTACCTTAAACTCTCTTCTTAGTCTATCAATTATGATATCTAAGTGAAGTTCACCCATTCCAGATATAATAGTTTGACCTGAATCTTCATCAGTCTTAACTTGAAAAGTAGGATCTTCTTCTGAAAGCTTAGACAATGCCAGTCCTAATTTATCAACATCAACCTGAGTTTTTGGCTCTATAGCTAAACCAATAACTGGATCTGGAAAATCCATAGATTCTAATACAATATGATTTTTCTCATCACATAAAGTATCACCTGTTTTAATATCTTTAAAACCAACTAAAGCTGCAATATCACCAGCTTCCAATGAAGGAACTTGATTTTGTTTATCAGCATGCATTTGAAAGATTCTAGAAATTCTTTCTTTCTTATTTGTTCTTGGATTATATACATAAGAACCTGAATCTAATTTGCCAGAATATGCCCTAGTAAAACAAAGCCTACCAACAAATGGATCAGTTGCAATTTTAAATGCTAAAGAACTAAAGGGTTCATCAACAGATGGCTTTCTAGAAATTTCCTCATCAGTATCTGGATGAACACCAGTTATAGCATCAATATCTAATGGTGATGGTAATATTTCCATAACCATATCTAACATAGCTTGAACACCTTTGTTTTTAAAGGCAGAACCGCACATCATAGGAACAACTTTACCTGAAATTGTAGCCTCTCTTAATGCATCTAATATTTCTCTTTCAGTCAAAGAATTTTCATCTTCAAAATACTTTTCTAGTAATGTATCATCAAATTCCGCAACTGCTTCCAATAACTCACCTCTTAATTCACGAGCTTCATCAATTACATCTGCAGGAATCTCAATTTCTTTATAGGTCATTCCTTGATCTTCTTCATTCCAAACAATCCCTTTGAAATTGATTAAATCAACAACTCCTTTAAAATCATCTTCTGATCCTATATTAATTTGTAATGGTAATGCATGACTACCTAACATTTCCTTAACCTGCTTACAAACATTAATAAAATCTGCTCCTTGGCGATCCATTTTATTTACAAAACCAATTCTCGGTACATTGTAATTATTAGCCAATCTCCAATTTGTCTCTGACTGTGGTTCTACACCATCAACAGCACTAAATAAGAATACTAACCCATCCAAGACTCTTAACGATCTATTAACTTCAACAGTAAAATCAACGTGTCCAGGTGTATCTATTATATTAACATGATAATCTTGATCTCTATAATTCCAATTCAAAGTTGTAGCAGCTGACGTAATAGTAATACCTCTTTCTTGCTCTTGCTCCATCCAATCCATTGTAGCAGCACCATCATGTACTTCACCAATTTTATGACTTACACCGCCATAATATAAAATACGTTCAGTAGTAGTTGTTTTACCTGCATCAATGTGTGCGGCAATACCAATGTTTCTTGTATATTTTAAATCTCTTTTAGCCATTTTATTTAAAATCTAAAGTGTGAAAAAGCTTTATTAGCTTCAGCCATCCTATGTGTATCTTCTTTTTTCTTAAATGCACTGCCTTCTTCTTTTGAAGCAGCAATAATTTCTCCAGCTAATTTTTCACTCATTGTTTTCTCATTTCTTTTCTGAGAAAAGCCAATCAACCATTTAACAGCTAAAGAACGTTTTCTACTATCTCTTACAGGAGTAGGTATTTGAAAAGTAGCACCACCTACACGTCTACTTTTTACCTCAACACCTGGAGTGATATTTTCAACAGCCTTTTTCCATATTTCAAGACCATTTTCTGATGTTTTCTCACTAACGATATCTATGGCATCGTAAAAAATATTAAATGCAATACTCTTTTTACCATCTGACATTAGATTGTTAACAAACTTAGTTACCTCAATATCCTTGAATTTCGGATCTGGTAAAATAATATGCTTTTTAGCCGTTCTTCTTCTCATAACAAGTGACTTTTATTTTTTCTTAGGTCTTTTTGTTCCGTATTTAGATCTTCTTTGTGTTCTGCCTTCAACTCCACCTGTATCCAATGCTCCTCTAACAATATGGTATCTTACACCCGGTAGGTCTTTTACTCTTCCTCCTCTTACAAGTACAATACTATGTTCTTGTAGATTATGACCTTCTCCTCCGATATAGGCATTTACTTCCTTACCATTAGTTAATCTAACCCTTGCAACTTTTCTCATTGCAGAATTAGGTTTTTTAGGAGTAGTAGTATAAACTCTTACACATACACCTCTTCTTTGAGGGCATGATCCAAGAGCAATTGATTTACTTACTTTAGACTTAGTTTGTCTTCCTTTTCTTACTAACTGTTGTATAGTTGGCATAACACTTTTAAATTCTTTAATTTATCCCTAATAACATTTCTTAGGGCGTGCAAAGGTAAACGATTTAATTTATAATACAACTTTGACTTGATTTTTTTTTATTGCTGTTTCTTGCAAGAAATAGACATGTTTTTAATTCTCCTTTTTTTATTTTAAACATAAATGATAAAACATATTGTTTTTAATCATAACTAATAAGTGTAGATAACTTTTTAAAATTGATGATTTTAGTCCTTCTACTTTAAGTAGTGTTTAGTATTTTTGGATGATGAAATATTTAGAGGATCTCAACGCAGCACAAAAAGAAGCAGCTATTCAAATTAATGGCCCTATGATGGTCATCGCTGGTGCTGGATCCGGTAAAACTAAGGTACTCACTTATAGGATTTCTCATTTAATTGATAATGGCATTGACGCCTTTAATATCCTTGCATTAACTTTTACCAATAAAGCAGCTCTAGAAATGAAATCCCGAATTGCTGAAATGATCGGTGATAATGAAGCAAAAAATATTTGGATGGGCACTTTTCATTCAATTTTTGCAAGAATTCTAAGAATAGAACATGAAAAGATTGGATACCCCAATAATTTCACCATATATGACACTCAAGACAGCAAAGGACTTATTAAAGCAATTGTAAAAGAAATGGGGCTTGATGACAAACTTTACAAGCCCAACATTATCTACAATAGAATATCTGCTGCAAAAAATAACTTAATCTCCGCTGGTGATTATCTCAAAAACGCGGGAGCAATGGGTGAAGATCGATCTACAGGAAGACCGAGAATTGGAGAGGTTTATTTAGAATATCAAAAAAGATGTTTTAAAGCTGGGGCAATGGACTTTGATGACCTACTATTTAAAACCAATCTTTTACTTCACCAACATCCTGATATTCTTTTAAAGTATCAGAACAAATTTAACTATATACTGGTAGATGAATACCAAGACACCAATTATGCGCAATACCTTATAATTAAATCGCTAGCCGCAAGATTTGAAAACATTTGTGTTGTAGGAGATGATGCTCAATCCATCTATTCTTTTAGAGGGGCCAATATTCAAAATATCTTAAATTTCAAAAAAGATTACCCTGACTACAACCTCTATAAGCTAGAACAAAACTACAGATCAACAAAAAATATTGTAAATGCAGCCAATAGCATAATCACTATTAATAAAGATCAAATTAAAAAAAAGGTCTGGACAGAAAATAATTCAGGAGAATTGATCAAGGTCATAAAAAGTTTTTCTGACAATGAAGAAGGTAAAGTAATCGCTAATGACATATTTAACAGCAAAAGTCATCATCATCTAAAAAATAAAGATTTTGCAATCCTATACAGAACTAATGCACAATCTAGGTCATTTGAAGAAGCATTAAGGAAATTAAATCTTTCATATAAAATATATGGTGGATTATCATTTTATCAAAGAAAAGAGATAAAGGACTTATTGGCTTACTTCAGATTAACAACTAATCACAATGACGAAGAATCTTTAAAAAGGATTATTAATTATCCAAAAAGAGGGATTGGTAAAACAACTTTAGAAAAAGCTACCATCATTGCTAATCAACAAAACATTTCTATATGGGATGTATTAGAAAAACCTGAACAATTTAACTTTTCAGTTAACTCAGGAACTAGAACAAAAATAGAATCCTTTGTTATTAAAATTAAAAGTTTTCGATCAAAACTAAACATTTCTTCCGCCTATGAATTAGCAGAAGAAATTGCAAAATCTTCTGGAATTCTACATGACCTAAATACAGACAAATCACCAGAAGGAATTGTTCGTTATGAAAATATACAAGAATTGCTAAATGCAATTAGCGAATTCTCTGAAACACAATCTAAAAATGAAAATACTGACAATTCACTATCAGATTTCTTAATTGACGTTGCATTATTAACAGATGCTGACAATGAAACAGAAGAAGACAAAGACAAAATCTCATTAATGACAATTCATGCTGCTAAAGGTCTTGAATTCTCCTATGTTTATATAGTAGGTGTAGAAGAAAATTTATTTCCTTCACAGTTAAGCTTAAATACTAGATCTGAATTAGAGGAAGAAAGGAGGCTTTTTTATGTAGCTCTTACAAGAGCAAAATCTAAAGCTACCTTATCATACGCAGTTAGTAGATATAAATGGGGAAACTTTGTCTCTTGTGAACCCAGTCGATTTATTGAAGAATTAGACGAACAGTACTTAGATATTTCATTAACAGGAGCTGTTAAGAAAAACAACCTTTCATTGAATAACACTTGGTCTAATTCCAATCAAAAAACACCATCAAAAATCAGTACTAAAAGAAATTTAAAAAAAATATCTTCAATTGAATCATCAAATGTTAAACCTACAATTTCCCATGAAATTAAAATAGGTGTTGAAGTTAAACACGATCGTTTTGGAAAAGGAAAAGTAATTGATCTTTCTGGCGAAAGTCCGAATATAAAAGCTACTGTTTTTTTCCCAAGCTCAGGTCAAAAACAATTGCTTTTAAAGTTTGCAAAACTTCAAATCTTAAATTAAGATTGCTTTAATTAAAGTGAATTACTACTTTTGAAATCATTATACAATTAATACTATGGGTAATATTCTAGAACTCGCATACAATACAGAAGAACCAAAAATGATTATTCCTGAATATGGAAGGAATATTCAGAAAATGATAGATCATGCAATTACTATCGAAGACAAAGAAGAACAAAAAAAATGTGCTGACGCTATAATAAGAGTTATGGGACAGGTTAATCCTCATTACAGAGATAGTGAAGATCTTAATCAAAAACTATGGACGCATCTTTTTATTATGTCTGATTTCAAGCTACACATTGAAAGCCCTTACCCTAAACCCAATAAAGAAACTTACAATTCAAAACCTGAAAAAGTTCCTTATCCAAAAAATAATATCAAATATGGTCATTATGGAAAGATAATGGAAGACTTAATTAATACTGCTGTTAAATATCCAGAAGGAGAGGACAAAAAAAACCTTATTAGACATATCGCTAATCTACTTAAAACTTCTTATCTATTATGGAATAGAGATACTGTAAATGATACTGTAATTATTAAAAACCTTGAAGAGTTATCTAATGGAGCCTTAACAATATCAGCCTCTGAACTGAGAGACACAAACGATATCTTGAAGCAGTACAAAAAGAAAAAAACAGTAAATAAACAAGGGAGACATCAAGGTAAATACAAAAATCGAAAAAAAGACTATGGGAGCCTTTGAAATACAAGGAGGTAAAAAGTTAAAAGGAGAAATTACTCCTCAAGGCGCTAAAAACGAAGCTTTACAAGTAATCAATGCTATCCTTCTTACTAAACAAGAAGTTATTATTAATAATATTCCTGACATTATTGATGTCAACAAATTGATTAACCTTCTTTCTACTTTAGGAGTAAAAGTCAAAAATCTTAAAAAAGGAAGCTATTCTTTCAAAGCAGATAATATTGATGTAGATTTCTTAACTACTGATGAGTTTAAAAAGAAAGGCGGTAGTCTAAGAGGTTCTATTATGATCGTTGGGCCACTTTTAAGTAGGTTTGGCAAGGGATATATACCTAAACCTGGTGGTGACAAAATAGGAAGAAGAAGAGTAGACACACACTTTATAGGCTTCCAAAAGTTAGGAGCACAATTTGATTTTGATTCAAGTAACAACTTTTATAAAGCTCATGCAAAAAGATTAAAAGGTGCTTACATGCTTTTAGATGAAGCATCTGTTACTGGTACTGCAAACATAATTATGGCTGCTTCATTAGCCGAAGGCAAAACCACTATATACAATGCTGCTTGTGAGCCTTATATCCAACAACTATGCAAGATGCTTAACAGCATGGGGGCTAATATTACAGGAATTGGGTCAAACATGCTAGAAATTAATGGAGTAGATGAGCTTCATGGATGTGAGCACACTATTTTACCTGACATGATTGAAATTGGTAGTTTTATTGGTCTTGCCGCAATGACTCAATCTGAAATTACTATAAAGAATGTCTCCTATGAAAATCTAGGAGTTATACCTAACACATTTAAAAGATTAGGAATTAAAATAGAAAAAAGAGGTGATGACATTTACATTCCCTCTCAAGAAAGCTATGAAATTGAATCATTTATAGATGGCTCAATAATGACAATTGCTGATGCGCCATGGCCTGGTTTTACTCCTGATTTATTAAGTATAATAATTGTTGTTGCTACACAAGCTAGAGGAAGTGTACTCATTCATCAAAAGATGTTTGAAAGCAGACTTTTCTTTGTTGATAAATTAATTGATATGGGAGCACAAATAATTTTATGCGACCCACATAGAGCAACAGTAATTGGACTAGATAGAAAAACCTCTCTTAAAGGGATTACAATGACCTCACCAGATATTCGTGCTGGAGTTTCTCTTTTGATAGCTGCCCTTTCTGCAAAAGGAAAAAGCACAGTATTAAATATAGAACAAATAGACAGAGGGTATGAAAATATTGAAGACCGTTTAAAAAACTTAGGAGCAGATATTAAAAGAATCCATTAACTTGGAATAATATTTGTATGGTCTTATATTTAAATAAAAACAAACAATGACTAAAATCGCTTTTATATTACTTTTTGGGTTCCTAATGCATGAACCTATTCAGGATTATTGCTATAATCCAAACGTGGATTCAACTCAAGTACAAGATAAAAAAGGATTAAATATTGGAGATATTGCTCCAGACCTGAAATTCAAAAACAAAGATGGAAAGGAATATGCTCTTTCTGATTTGAAAGGAAAAATAGTTTTATTAGATTTTTGGGCATCATGGTGTGGGCCATGTAGAAGGGAAAATCCAAATATAGTAGCGGCTTATAAAAAATACTCTAAAGCTACTTTTAATAACGCTAAAGGATTTGAAATTTATAGTTTATCCCTGGATAAAAACAAAGCTGCATGGGTAAAAGCTATAGATGATGATCAATTGAACTTATGGAAATACCATGTTAGTGATCTTCAAGGGTGGTATAGTAAAGGAGCTCAAATTTATGGTATCAATCAAATTCCTTACAATTATCTTATTGATGAAAATGGTAAGATAATAGGCAAGAATCTAAGAGGAGAAAACCTTCACATTGCAATAGACAAACTTGTTAAAAGTTTTTAAGCCATCAAAAACTGACAACATTTACCCTTTTCATCTTGTTTTTTATGCTTTTCTGCCACAATGACCTTAATTGTAAAATGGCGTTACTTTTGTAGACCTAAAACTGCAAAATATTATTTTCATGAAGAAAGAAAAGACAGCGGAATCAAAAAAGAGTAAAAAAGCAAAAACAAAAAAGAAAGAAGCTTCAACAGAAACAGTAGAAAATGAAGAGGTCTTAAAGCTTCAGCAAGAGAAAAATGAATTTCAAGAGAAATTCATTAGACTTTATTCTGAGTTTGAAAATTACAGAAAAAGAACTGCAAAAGAAAAATTGGATACTATTAACAATGCAAGCAAAGATTTAATAGCCGACCTTCTTCCAGTTCTAGATGATTTTGAAAGAGCAATTCGTAATAACAAAGATTCTGATGATTCTAATGCTATAAAAGAAGGCTTCAACCTTATCTACAATAAATTTCTACAATCCATGCAATCTAAAGGTTTAAAACCCATGGATTCAATAAACACCCCTTTTGATGTTGATTTACATGAGGCGATAACAAATATCCCTACAACAGATGATGACATGAAAGGTAAAGTAGTTGATGTCGTTGAAAAAGGATATTATTTAAATGATAAAGTTCTAAGATTTGCCAAAGTAGTTGTTGGGCAATAAGAACTATTAAATAACACTAAAAATGAGCAAACGTGATTTTTATGAAATATTAGGTGTTTCGAAAAACTCTTCTGAATCTGAAATTAAAAAAGCCTATAGAAAATTAGCTATTAAATTTCATCCCGATAAAAACCCTGGAGATCAATCAGCTGAGCATAAATTCAAAGAAGCTGCAGAAGCTTATGAAGTGCTTAGCAATGCACAAAAAAGACAACAATACGATCAATTCGGACATGCTGGATTAGGAGGTCAAGGTTTTGGTGGGGGCGGAATGAACATGGATGATATTTTTGAACATTTTGGAGATATTTTTGGAGGTGCATTTGGTGGAGGATTTGGTGGAAGTAGGGGGCCAAGAAGAAGAAAGGGTTCTAATTTAAGAGTGAAATTAAAACTAAACCTTGAAGATATTGTAAACGGAGTTAAAAAGAAGATCAAAGTAACTAAAATGACTGCTGCACCGGGAGTAGAATTTACAAGCTGTAGTAGCTGTAGAGGTACTGGTCAGGTAACAAGGGTTACTAATACTATTCTTGGAGCCATGCAAACTTCATCGACCTGTCCAAGTTGTCAGGGAAGTGGTCAAATTGTTGGCAAAAGACCCCCTGGAGTTGACGCCAATGGGCTTGAAAGAAAAGAAGCTGTACTTAACATTGAAATCCCTCCTGGAGTTGAAGATGGCATGCAATTAAATATGCAAGGAAATGGAAATGACGCTCCTGGTGGAGGTGTACCAGGAGATCTCATAATAGTAATACAAGAAGAAGAACATGAATTTTTAGAAAGACATGGGAATGACCTTTATTATGATCTTCATGTTAGCTTTACTGATGCTGCTTTAGGAACTAGTGCTGAAATTCCACTTGTAGATGGCAAAGCTAAAATCAAAATTCCTGCTGGTACACAAAGTGGTAAAAACCTTCGTTTAAGAAACAAAGGTATTCCTGAGATCAATGGGTATGGTAGAGGAGATATTATTGTTAATATACAATTATGGACCCCTCAAAAATTATCAAATGAAGAAAAAGATATGCTGAAAAAATTAAATGACAGTAACAATTTTACTCCTAAACCTACAACTACAAAAGGTTTTTTCAATAGAATGAAAGAACATTTCAAATAAATTATATATTTTTTTTAGCTTTAATGCATGGAAAATCCCTTGATAATAGAAGCTAGAGAAGTAAGGAAATGTTTTGCTAATCATGTTGCTTTAAACAACTTGAACTTAAAAGTTCCCAAGGGATCTGTATTTGGGTTACTAGGTCCAAATGGAGCTGGAAAAACTTCATTAATTAGAATTATCAATCAGATTACCGCTCCAGATTCCGGAGAAATTTTCATAGAAGGAGCTCCTTTAAAAAGAGATCATATTAAAGACATAGGATATCTTCCAGAAGAAAGAGGTCTTTATAAAAAAATGAAAGTAGGTGAGCAGGCTCTTTATTTTGCAATGTTAAAGGGAATGGATAAAAAAGAAGCCAAATCAAAACTTTTTTACTGGTTTGAGAAATTTGAGATCAAAAATTGGTGGAACAATAAGATAGAAGATCTTTCAAAAGGAATGGCGCAAAAAATCCAGTTTATCACCACCATAATACATGAACCTAAATTATTAATTTTAGACGAACCTTTTAGTGGCTTTGATCCAATAAATACTGATTTAGTAAAACAGGAGATTTTAGAATTAAAACAAAAAGGAACAAGTGTCATACTTAGCACTCATAACATGAATTCTGTTGAAGAAATTTGTGATCACATTGCCTTAATAGATCGTTCAAATAAAATTCTAGAAGGAAAGGTTGAGGATGTTAAAGAACAATATTCAGAAGGCTTATGGGATATAACTTTTAAAGGAAACGTGGTTTCTTTTGCCAATTCAATTTGGGGAGGATGGTCATTATTAAATCAAGAACAATTGAAAGACAATGTGTTCAAAAGCACCATTCAATTAGGTGATCAATTAAAGTTAAATGATTTTATCAAAGGGATCATTGACGCTGTTGAAATTATCGAGATACAGAAAGTTATTCCTAGCATGAATGAAATTTTCATTAAAGCAATACAAACATCCAATCAAACAAAAAATCTTGAAAATGATGAATAAAATAGGACTGATCATTAAAAGAGAATACAGCACTAGGGTTAAAAAGAAATCTTTTATCATCATGACAATTCTAGGCCCTTTACTAATTGTAGGGTTTCTAAGTTTGGCCATATTCATAAGCACTCAACAAGAAAAAAAATACAACATACTTGTATTGGATGAAAGTGATAATGTTTTTATGAATTCCATTCTTAATTATAATGAAAAATACAAAGATAAATACGATCTAACTCCATCAACATCGGATAAAAATTATGCCGACTTAATTTATGAAGATGTACAAAATGAATTTAAAAAAGATGACAACTATGATCTTTTGTTATATATACCTAAAAATGTACTTAGAAGTAATATTTCCAAGTGTCTATACAAAGAAGTTCCTTCTCTAAAAGCACAAAAACACCTTGCTAGTATTATTAATAAAACAATTGAAATTGAAAAATTAAAAGCTGAAAAATGGGATAGAAAAAAATATGAATCAATTAAAACTTCTGTCAATTTAGATGTAATAGACATAGAACATCTTGAAAATCAAAATATTCAAAAACGAGCAGCTGTTGGATATATTTTTGCCATCATTATTTACATGTTTATCTTACTTTTTGGTGTTCAGGTTATGAGGGGAGTAATTGAAGAAAAAACCAATAGGGTTGTTGAAGTAATCGTTTCCTCTGTCAAACCATTTCAATTAATGATGGGTAAAATAATTGGAATTGCCCTAGTAGGACTTACACAATTTGGTGTTTGGGTACTACTTTCATTAGTATTAATGTTTGGAGTATTTACATTTTATTTCCCTAATCAATATGACGCTGCCAATCAGGCGAAAAACATGCCTGAACAAATGCAAATAGCAGAAGATGTGCAGCAACCTATATCAGATAAAAATGCAATAGAATTCAGTGAAGTCTCTGATTTTATTCTCAATGAAATCAACTGGACCTTAATGCTAGGACTTTTTGTTTTTTACTTTTTAGGCGGCTACCTTCTTTATGGAAGTTTAATGGCTGCTATAGGATCGGCTGTTGATAGTGAATCTGACACACAACAATTTATGATTCCCATTACTATTCCGCTAATATTTGCTTTTATTTTAGCTCAAAATGTGATCACAAATCCAGCAGGAAGTGCCTCTTTTTGGTTAAGTGAAATACCATTTACTTCACCCATTATAATGCTTGTTAGAGTTGCTATGGGAGTTGGTGAAGGAGGAATTCCTATATGGGAAGTTTTATTAAGCATGGGTCTATTGATAATCACATTTATAGGCACTACATGGTTAGCTGGGAAAATATATAGAACTGGCATTTTAATGTATGGTAAAAAAGCCAGCTATAAAGAATTAATTAAATGGATAAGGCATAGAGATTAATCTGGTTTGATTATTGTATAATTTGATTAAAAAAACAAAATGAATAAAATTTTAATAATTGATGATGAGCGTCCAATTAGAAGTACTCTAAAAGAAATTCTAGAATTTGAAAAATTCCAGGTTGATGATGCTGAAGATGGAAAAGCAGGTTATGATCTAATCAAAAAAAACAAATATGAATTAGTGTTTTGTGACATTAAAATGCCCAAAATGGATGGAATGGAAGTATTGGAAAAATCCATTTCAGAAGGAATTGATATACCATTCATAATGATAAGTGGGCATGGAAATGTTGAAACAGCTGTTGAGGCTATAAAAAAAGGTGCCTATGATTTTATACAAAAACCTTTAGACCTGAATAGGATACTTGTTACACTTAGAAATGCATTAGATAGAGAAAATATAGTTAAAGAAAACGTAACATTAAAAAGAAAAGTATCTAAAGGAAAGGTGACAGATATTATTGGTGAAAGTGAACAAATAATGAACATTAAAACCATGATTGAAAAAGTAGCCCCAACTGACGCAAGGGTATTAATAACAGGAGGCAATGGCTCTGGGAAAGAACTAGTCGCTAGACAATTACATGAGAAAAGCGAAAGAAGTAAATTGCCATTTGTAGAAGTTAACTGTGCAGCTATTCCTTCTGAATTAATAGAAAGTGAATTATTTGGTCATGAAAAAGGTGCCTTTACTTCTGCACATAAGCAAAGACAAGGCAAATTCGAACAAGCAGATGGCGGCACTTTATTTTTAGATGAAATTGGAGACATGAGTCTTTCAGCTCAAGCCAAAGTTTTAAGGGCTTTACAAGAAAATAAAATTTCTAGAGTAGGTAGTGACAAAGAAATCAAAGTAAATGTTAGGGTACTAGCAGCTACAAATAAAAACTTGGCAGAAGAAATTGATAAATCAAATTTTAGAGAAGATCTTTTTCATAGATTAAATGTCATACCTATACATGTACCTTCCTTGAATGAAAGAAAAGATGATATTCCAATATTAGCTGATTACTTTCTTTCCTTAATATGTAATGAACAAGGAGTGCCTGTTAAAAGCATTAATAAAAAAGCTATTGATGTTCTTCAAAAAATAAACTGGACTGGAAATATTAGAGAGTTAAGGAACATTATTGAAAGATTGATCATCTTATGTGATAAAGAAATTCAAGATAAAGATGTAATACTATATGCTAATGTAAAAAGTTAGGATATTAACTTTTTTGCTTTTTTTAGCGCCTCTTCAATACCATTCACTTTTTTTCCTCCAGCAGTTGCAAAAAATGGTTGCCCCCCTCCTCTACCACCTATTTCTTGTGCTAATTCATTAACCATGTTACCTGCATGTAAATTCTTTTCTTTAACCAGCTCATTGGAGATCATTACAGTTAATAATGCCTTTCCATTATTTTCTGAACCCACCACCAAACATAGGTGATCAATTTTATCTTTCAGTTTAAAGGCAAGATCTTTAATTAAACTATTTTCAATATCTATCTTCTTAGCAATGAAATTAATGCCGTTGATGTTTTCTAAACCATTAATCAATTCATCAATTAGGCTGCCTGCTTTTTCTTTATTTAATGCCTCTATTTTCTTTTGATAAATAGCGTTTTGATCAATTAATTCTTTTACAGCTTTCACAGTGTTTTCAGGTGACTTTAATAACTTATTAACCTCTTTTACAATTTCTAGTTGATCACTATAATATTGATCTGCAAAAATAGAAGTAACTGCCTCTACCCTACGAACTCCCGCTGCAATTGAACTTTCAGTAATTATTTTAAAATTACCAATAACAGATGTTGTTGGAACATGTATTCCTCCACAAAGCTCAACTGATTCTCCAAATTTAATAACACGCACAACATCTCCATATTTTTCCCCAAACAGCATCATTGCACCAATCTCTTTGGCTTTATTTAATGGCATATTTCTTTTCTCCTCCAGAGGAATATTTAATCTTATCCTCTTATTCACCAATTCTTCTATCTTTAGAACCTGATCATTTGACACCTTTTCAAAATGTGAAAAATCGAATCTCAAATATTCATCATTGACTAGTGATCCTTTTTGCTCTACATGGCTACCCAAAATTTCTCTTAAAGCCTGATGTAATAAGTGTGTAGCTGTATGATTATTACAGATCAATTCCCTTTTATTCTGATCTACTACTGCCTTAAACTTAGCTTTCACATTTTTTGGTAGCTCCGATGAAAAATGAAGAATCAGATCATTTTCTTTTTTAGTATCTAGAATTTGAATTTCCTGTTCTCCATTATCAATTATTCCAACATCACCTATCTGACCACCACCTTCAGGATAAAAAGGAGTATAATTAAAAACCAATTGATAGCTTTTTTTTCCTTTTTCAGTTACAGTCCTGAATCTAGTAATCCTTACTTCAGATTCTAAATAATCATAACCAACAAATTCTTCTTTATCATCTTTAAAGATTATTTCCCAGTCAGACTTTTCTGATTCAGCATCTGCTTTAGATCTTTTTTTCTGAGCACTAAGTGCTTCATTAAAACCTTCCTCATCAATGGATAGATTATTTCTTTTTGCTATCAAAGATGTAAGGTCAACTGGAAATCCAAATCGATCATATAATTCAAAAACATCATCTCCAGCAATTTGTTTTTCTTGTTTGTTGACTAGTTGAGTACAAACCTGCTCTATCCTTTTTAATCCCTGATCAAGAGTGCGATAAAAAGAACTTTCCTCTTCATGTATCACCTTTTCAATAAATGACTTTTGCTTATCTATTTCAGAAAACACACCCTTAAACTGATCGGCCAAAACAGCTACAAGTTGATATAAAAACGGCTCCTTCAATTGTAGATCCTGGTATCCATATCTAACTGCTCTTCTTAAAATCCTACGTATAACATAACCAGCACCATTATTGGATGGAAGCTGACCATCTGCAATTGAAAATGAAATTGCCCTTACATGATCTACTACTACTCTAATGGCTGTATTAATAAGCTCATCATTTTTATTTTCTGAACCTGATTTATATGACAATCCTGATATGTCTTCAACCTTTTCAATTAAAGGCATAAAAACATCCGTGTCATAGTTACTTTTTTTATCCTGAATGATCATGCAAAGCCTTTCTAAACCCATCCCAGTATCTATGTGCTTATTTTCTAATGGCACCAATGATCCGTCTGCTTTTCTGTTATATTCCATGAAAACAAGATTCCATACTTCTATAACTAGCGGATGATCTTTATTTATTAAATCAACAGCCGGAGTTTTCTTTCTTTCTGCTGGATCTCTTAAATCAATATGAATTTCAGAGCAAGGGCCACATGGGCCTGCGCTCCCCATTTCCCAGAAATTATCTTGTTTATCACATTCTAAGATGCGTTTTTCATCAACAATATTTTTCCAAATATCATATGCTTCTGAATCTGAAGCAAGACCATCCCTTTTGTCACCTCCAAAAACAGTTACATAGACCTGCTCTGGATTTAACTTGTAAACATCCGTCAACAATTCCCATGACCATTGAATAGCTTCTTTTTTAAAATAATCTCCAAATGACCAATTACCCAACATCTCAAACATTGTATGATGGTAAGTATCTACTCCTACTTCTTCTAAATCATTGTGTTTTCCTGATACTCTTAAACATTTTTGTGTATTTGCTAATCGCTTATTTTCAGGGACAGCATCACCAAGAAAAAAAGACTTGAATTGATTCATTCCAGCATTGGTAAATAATAGTGACGGATCATCTTTTATAACCATTGGAGCAGAGGCAACAATCTTGTGATTCTTTTCATTAAAAAAATCAAAATACTTTTTTCTTATCTCTTTAGAATTCATTAAAAGTCTTATTATTTATAATCGACAAATGGTAAAATATCATCGACATAACTGGTTGCAAAGTTATTCTTTTTAAGGTATTTTTGCATTCATTTTTAACTCAAATTAGTTTGGCTAAGAAAAAATATAAATATAATCCTGATTCATTAAATTACGAGGAGGTTGAGTTAACTTTTATTGACAAGCTCAAAAAAATATCTTACTATTTTGTAGCTGCCATTGTTTTTTCAGTAATAATTCTAGCTCTATCCTATAATCAGATCAAGCATTACATAGAAAAAGACATATTAAAAGAAAATCAATTAGTTCATTCGGAGATTAAAAAATTCAATACTGATTTAAATGAAATTTTTATTGTATTAGAAGATATTCAAAATAGAGATGATAAAATTTACAGATCAATTTTCAATACTGAACCTTATCCAGAACACAAAAGAAAATTAGGTACTGGTGGAAATCCAATGAAATACAAGAAATTTGAAGGCCTTAAACATGAGGATTTGATCATAGAAATTTCGAAAAAAATTGAAACTATCGAATCAAAATTAGTGGCCCAATCTAGGTCCTTTGATGAAGTAATTAGCTTAACAAAAAACAAAGAGAAAATGTTAAGGTCAATACCCAGTATTCAACCAATATCTAATAAAGACCTTACAAGAATAGCCTCTGGTTTTGGATACAGGATGCATCCTATTTATAAAATCTTAAAGATGCATGCAGGAATTGATTTTACTGCTCCTACTGGCACTGAAATATATGCAACTGGAGATGGTGTAGTAGAAAAATGTGGATGGATGAGTGGCTATGGAAATTGTGTAATAATAGATCATGGTTATGATTATAAAACCAGGTATGCACATTGCTCTAAATACAATTGCAAAAAAGGGCAAAAAATAAAAAGAGGTGATGTAATTGCTTTAGTAGGTTCAACTGGCGTTTCTACAGGTCCTCATTTACATTATGAAGTTTTAAAGAAGAACAAAGCTATAAATCCTGCCAATTATTTCTTTAAAGACCTTTCACCTGAAGAATACGATAAAGTAATTGAAATTTCATCCCGCCCTACTCAATCAATGTAAAATAAACAACTAAGTGTTATTTTATTTCTTTTATTGACTAATAATGTTGAGATAAAGTATTGTATCTTTACACTATAATGGGAACCATCTCAATAAAAGAATTTGAATTAACTAAAGTGTATTACTCCATTGGAGAGGTCGCTGAGATGTTCAATGTAAATACCTCCCTAATTAGATTCTGGGAAAAAGAATTTGATATAATCAAACCTAAAAAGAATAAAAAAGGTAATCGTTTATTCACTAAAAAGGATGTAGAAAATTACCAGCTAATTTTTCATTTAGTGAAAGAAAGAGGTTACACTTTAAAAGGCGCCAAGGATAAATTAAAAGGAAACAAAGATGATATGGTTGAAAACCATGAGATCATTAAAAAATTAAACCACATTAAAGGTTTTCTTCTTGAGATTAAAAAAGAACTTTAAAAAATCTCTTTTAGCACATTCAATCCATATTCAAAAAAAATGAAAACAGTATATTTAACAAGAAGAGAACGGTTTAATGCTGCTCATAAAATGTGGAATCATGAATGGTCAGATGAAAAGAACATGCAGGTTTATGGTAAATGCGCTAACCCTAACTGGCATGGTCATAATTATGAATTATTTGTAACTGTAAAAGGAGCTGTTAATCCTTCAACTGGATACCTAGTAGATCTTAAAAAAGTCAGTGCTGTCATTAATAGATTGATTATTGAAGAGTTGGATCATAAAAACTTAAATCTAGATGTCTCTTTTTTAAAAAATAAACTATGCAGTACAGAAAATTTATGTATTGCTATATGGGAACAATTAGAAAATGAATTAAATTTGTTGGACTGTAAATTACATGCTATTAAATTACACGAAACTGAAAATAATTACGTTGAATATTTTGGCGTACAATAAATAAAAAATCATGCTTGAAAATTTATTAAATACAAAAGAAACTGTTAAGATTGACAGTAGTGCTTTATCTAAAAACTTTATCTCTAATGTATTCTCTTTAATGTTTATTGCTTTGGGAATTTCAGGAGTTACTGCATTTTGGTTTTACGAATCAGAGGCTGTGTTCTCATTGATTAATGAAACTGGAGTGACAACCCTGGGTTGGATTATAATGCTTGCCCCTCTAGGATTAGTTATGTTAATGAGCTTTGGATTTAATAAACTGAGTCTTACCACATTGATGGTTGTTTTTATTATCTATTCTCTACTTACAGGGATGAGTCTAAGTTTTATTTTCCTTGCATACAGCTCATCTTCTATTGCAATTACATTTTTTATTACTGCAGGTACATTTGGAACTATGGCATTACTAGGGTATACAACTTCCACAGATCTAACAAAATTTGGAAGCATACTTTATATGGCATTAATAGGAATTATCATTGCTTCTATAGTCAATTGGTTTATGAATAGTGCTGGTCTTGATTATATAATTAGCATTTTAGGAGTTCTTATTTTTACTGGGCTTACTGCATATGATGTCCAAAAATTAAAACGCATAGGTGCAGGGGTTGAATATGATGGGGAAACCAAACAGAAATTAATTATTATGGGTGCCTTAACCCTTTATCTTGATTTTATCAATTTATTCCTATTCATGCTAAGGTTATTTGGGGGCAGAGATTAATTTTATTTTATATGAAAGCATATGTTTTTCCTGGGCAAGGAGCCCAATTTGTTGGTATGGGCCAAGATGTATATGAATATTCATCTGAAGCAAAAAACCTTTTTGAGCAAGCCAATGAAATACTTGGTTTTAAGATCACAGATATTATGTTCAATGGGTCTGATGAAGATTTAAAACAAACCAAAGTTACTCAACCAGCCATATTTTTACATTCAGTTATTTTAGCAAATTGCTTAGGTGAATCATTTCAACCAGATATGGTAGCAGGTCATTCTTTAGGAGAATTTTCTGCCTTAGTAGCTAATAAATCATTAAATTTTGAATCTGCATTAAAATTAGTATTAGCTCGTGCCACAGCTATGCAAAAAGCATGTGAAGCTCAGCCATCTACTATGGCTGCTATCTTAGGTTTAGATGATAATATTGTTGAGAATATTTGTTCTCAAACAGATGGAATTGTTGTTGCTGCTAACTATAATTGCCCTGGTCAACTTGTAATATCAGGAGAAATTGATGCTGTAAAAATAGCTTGTGAATCTTTAAGTGAAGCTGGTGCTAGAAGGGCCCTTATTTTACCTGTTGGAGGCGCATTTCATTCCCCTTTAATGGAACCTGCAAGAGCAGAATTAGAAGCAGCCATTCATTCTACTTCATTCAATGAACCTATTTGTCCTGTTTATCAAAACATCAATGCAAACCCAGTTACTGATCCTAATGAGATCAAACAAAATTTAATTGCACAACTAACTGGTCCTGTAAAATGGACTCAAATCATGCAGAATATGTTAAATGATGGCACTAAAGAGGTCATCGAATCTGGACCAGGAAAAGTATTACAAGGATTATTTAAAAAAATAGATCGATCAATTCCTACTTCTAGTGTGACTATAGGTTAAATTAGAGCTGCTTATTAATTAAATTAGGGTTTCCACAGGCCTTATGGAAATAAGGTAAACAGATAGCTTCTTTAATCATATCAATATGTCTTAGGTTGTGACAATCAGACCCAATAAGATCAACCAGTCCTTCATCCACAAGTCTATGAGCAGTATTTTTAACTTCTAAACCATAAACACCTGTAAATGAACCAATATTCACCTGTAATTTCACATCTCTGTTAACTATATCTTCTATTTTATCCCACTTTTTATGCCAATATGGATATCTTTCAACATGTGCTAATATTGGCTGAAAACCAGAAGTACTCAATTCCCAAATTACTTCTTTTAATCTTTTAGGTTCATTATAAAAAGACAGTTCAAAAAGCACATACTTTTTATCTCCTCCAAAAGTCAATAGCTTATTTTCTTTTATTATCTCTTCAAAGCCTGTATCTAGATTATATTCTGCAGAAGCTTCTATTTCAATATTAAGCCCATTTTCTTCAATAGCCTTTTTTACTTTTTCTAAACCTCCCAAGATAATTTCAGGTGTGTTTTTATAATAATCTTCCATAACATGAGGAGTAGTGATTAGCTTTTTATAACCAAACCCTTGCATTTTACGAAGCAAATCCAAAGACTCCTCAATTGTCTGTGCCCCATCATCTATTCCAGGAATAAAATGAGAATGAACATCAACATTTAAAAGAGAAAGATCATAAGGTGGAAGCTTTTCTTCTTTTTTAAATATTTTCTTTAAAAACCCCAAAAATTAATCTATAAATATTGTTTGGAATAGTACTCTAAATAAGTACCAGAAGTTACATGATCTAACCATTCTTTATTATTTAAATACCAGTCAATAGTCAACTCAAGTCCTTCATTAAATGTAACAGAAGGCTCCCAACCTAATTCATCTTTAATCTTAGATGCATCTATTGCATATCTAAGATCATGTCCTGCTCGATCTTTTACAAATTTTATTAGCTCTCTTGAAGAGCTATCTTTTCTATTTAATTTTTCATCAAGGATGTCACAAATTAAATGAACCAAATCAATATTTTTCCATTCATTGTATCCACCAATATTATAAGTTTCTCCTATTTTACCTTCATGAAAAATAAGGTCTATTGCCCTTGCATGGTCTTCAACCCATAGCCAATCTCTTACATTATCACCTTTTCCATAAACAGGAAGCTCCTTCTTATGACAAATATTATTGATTATTAAAGGAATTAACTTTTCAGGAAATTGATGAGACCCATAATTATTACTGCAATTAGACAATTTAACTGGCATATTAAATGTATGATAATAGGATCTTACTAAATGATCAGAACTTGCTTTTGATGCAGAATAGGGACTTCTTGGATCGTAAGCTGTAGTTTCAACAAAAAAACCTTCATCTCCTAATGAACCATAAACTTCATCTGTAGAAATATGATAAAATACTTTATCTTCTTTTTTATCTTCCCAAATCAATTTAGAAGCATTTAAAAGATTTAAGGTTCCTATCACATTAGTATAAATAAATTCATTTGGATTTGATATGGAACGATCTACGTGTGACTCTGCAGCTAAATGAATTACCCCATCAAATTTATATTTTTCAAATAGCTCAAAAACTTTTTTCTCATCATTGATATCTATTTTTTCAAATAAATAATTAGGTTTTTTTTCAATATCAATAAGGTTTTCAGGGTTCCCTGCATAAGTAAGCTTGTCCATGTTAACAATTAAATAATCTGGATATTTATTCACTAATAACCTAACTACATGAGACCCAATAAAACCAGCACCGCCTGTTACTAATATTTTTTTCTTACTTTCCATTACAATGTCCAATAATCAATGTCTGATATTTGGTTTCTAAAAACACCTTTTAAATCTACTAATAATCCTTTTGGATTGAGCATCTTTTTAAAATCAGCTTCTGTATATTTCTTATATTCTAAATGATTAACAGCTATTATAATAGCATCATAAATGTTTCCATTAACATTTTCAACCAAGTCAAAATTATATTCCTCCATTAATTCATCAGAATCAGCATGTGGATCTATTACATCAACACTACATGAAAATGACTTTAATTCATTGATAACATCTACTACCTTTGAATTTCTTATATCTGAAACATCTTCTTTAAAGGTTGCACCCATCACCAATACCTTAGCATCTCTCATATTAGTTCCACTTGAAATAATCTTTTTAGCTACTTTTCTTCCTACATGTGCTCCCATAGAATCATTTACAGCTCTTCCAGAATTAATAATTTTTGCATGATAACCCAATTCTTT
>CAYSEW010000001.1:0-21280 GCA_964430245.1 uncultured Flavobacteriales bacterium | reverse complement strand
TAACCTACTTTAAAATCTTTTTTAAACCCTAATCCACTTACTTCTTCAAGTACAGGAATACAATCCTCTTCAGTGCAACCTGGATAAACAGTAGATTCATATACTACATAGTCTCCTTTTTTCAAGACTTTAGCAACGGAATTAGTAGCACTTAATAAAGGTTTTATATTAGGTTCTTTACTATCATCAATAGGTGTTGGAACAGCAACAATAAAAAACCTTACCTCCTCAAGGTCCTCAATGTTAGCTGTAAATTGGATATCACATCCCTCAAAATCTGAAGCTACCAATTCATTACTTGGATCTATGTTCCTTTTCATCATATCTACCCTTGAAAGGTTAATATCAAAACCAATAACACTGATTTTTTTAGCAAATTCTAACGCGATGGGCAATCCCACATATCCTAACCCTATTACAGCCAATTTAGCATCTTTACTCACCAAACTATTATATATTTCCACCTTATTTTCCATCTCTAATATTATATATTCTTTCAATAATTTCCACAACTTTTAATCCTTCTAATGCATTTGTTGTAGCGGAGTTATTTCCTTTTAATGTATCCACTACATTTTCTATTATAAAATGATGATTAGCCGCACTCCCTTTATAAGCACCATAATCATTAGGAGGATTAGAATCCTTGAGTGCCGGCATAATATAATCATCAATATGGCAATACTCAACTTCATTCATATACTGACCACCAACTTTGACACTTCCTTTACTTCCAATAATTGTTATACTGCTTTCCAAATTTGCACCCCATACAGCTGTTGAATAATTAAGAGAACCCATTCCTCCATTAATAAATTCAAATGAAACTAATCCAGAATCTTCAAAATCAGTATATTCTTTGTGAGTGAAATCATTAAACTTTCCTTGAATATTATCTATATCTCCAAACAACCAGTACATAATGTCTACAAAATGAGAAAACTGAGTAAATAATGTCCCTCCATCAAGATCCTGAGTTCCTTTCCAGCTTCCTTTTTTATAATACCTTTCATCTCGATTCCAGAAACAATTTACCTGCACTAAAAAAATATCACCAATTATTTTATTTTCAACGACTTCTTTCAGCCAAACACTAGGTGGTGAATAACGATTTTGCATAACAGCAAAAACTTGTTTATTATTTTGTAAGGCTTTATAAATGACTTGTTCACACTTACTCTTAGATAATCCAATAGGTTTTTCTACTACTACATGTTTTTGATATTCAATTGCTAAAATTGCTTGATCTGAATGCAAGCCATTAGGAGTGCATATATTTACCACATCTATTTCAGGATGTTTAGAAAAAAGCTCTTCCATAGAAGCATACAATGGTAATTGGTAATTTTCAATACCCAAAGATGCTTTAGGTAGAATATCGCACATAGCTATCAATTCAGCATCTTTATTCCTTTCAATCATCTCAGCATGACGTTTGCCAATATGACCTACCCCAACTACTGCAAATTTTATTTTTTCACTATTGCTCATCCTATTTTATATACAGAATTATTAGTTAATTGATATTTACAATTTGATTCAGGACAGACCGCAATATCACCTTCAAAAATTAATCGATGCCCATGTTCACTTACCCAACCAATTTGCTTAGACGGATTCCCTACTACCAATGCATATGCTTTCACTTCTTTTGTAACAACAGCTCCTGCTCCTATTAAAGCATATTTACCGATTCTATTTCCACATATAATTGTGGCATTAGCTCCAATTGAAGCTCCCTTTTCTACAATGGTTTCAATATATTTATCCCTTCTTACAACTACACTTCTTGGGTTTAGAATATTGGTAAAGACCATTGATGGGCCTAAGAAAACATCATCTTGACATATAACACCAGTATATATAGAAACATTATTCTGAACTTTAACATTATTCCCTAAAACTACCTTTGGAGAAACAACTACATTTTGCCCAATGTTACAATTCTCTCCTAAAGTAGAATCAGACATTATATGACTAAAATGCCATATTTTAGACCCTTTTCCAATTTTAGATCCTTGATCAATTTCAGCAGTATGATGTGCAAAATAATTCATTTAATATTTTATGTATTTTTCAAAATTATTATGCTCCTTATTTCTAAGTTCTTGATCAGAAAGACTCAAAAAATACTCATAAGTTAATCTCAGCCCTTTTTCTCTTGAAATAGTAGGCTCCCAGTTTAATATCTCTTTTGCTTTTGAAATATCTGGTTGTCGTTGTAAAGGATCATTTTCTGGCAAGGGTTGATAAATCACCTTTTGTGATGTTTTAGTTAATTCAATAATTTCTTCAGCAAATGATGAAATTGTAATTTCATCAGGATTACCTATATTAATTGGTGTAGAACAATCACTAAGCAACAATCTAAAAATTCCTTCTACTAGATCATCTACATAACAAAATGACCTTGTTTGGGATCCATCTCCAAAGATAGTAAGGTCTTCTCCCCTTAATGCCTGACCAATAAAAGCCGGTAATACGCGCCCATCATTTAGCCTCATCCTTGGCCCATAGGTGTTGAAAATCCTAACAATTTTAGTATCCAAGCCATGAAAACGATGATAAGCCATAGTAATAGATTCTTGAAATCTTTTAGCTTCATCGTAAACCCCTCTTAAACCTATTGGATTTACATTCCCATAATATTCTTCAGTCTGAGGGTGCACTAAAGGATCACCATATACTTCACTTGTAGAAGCCACCATAATCACTGCTTTTTTTGCTTTTGCTAATCCCAATAAATTATGAGTACCTAAAGATCCTACCTTTAGAGTTTGAATTGGGATTTTCAGATAATCTATAGGACTTGCAGGAGAAGCAAAATGTAAAATATAATCCAACTTTCCCGGAACATGCACATAATTAGAGACATCATGATGGTGAAATTCAAAATCTTCCTTTTCAAATAGATGTTCTATATTTTTAAGATTACCAGTGATTAAATTATCCATTCCAACTACCTGATAACCTTCATTAATAAAGCGATCACATAAATGTGACCCTAAAAAACCAGCTGCTCCTGTTATTAATACTCTTTTTTTCATTTATTAATTTACAATTTCTCTACCTATACTTTCATAATAAAATTGTCTGCCTTTCATGAATTCTAAATCATATAAGTTCCTACCATCAAAAATGACCTTGTTTTTTAATAAACTTTCCATTTTATTAAAATCAGGATTCCTGAAAACAGACCATTCAGTAACAATTAACAATGCATCAGCATTCTCTACGACATCATATTGATTAGATGCATATTCAATTTTATTTCCAAATATGTTTTCAATATTCTCCATCGCTTCAGGGTCAAAAACAACGATCTTTGCTCCTGCGTCAATCAATTCATTGATAATATATATAGAAGCAGCTTCACGAATATCGTCTGTGTCTGGTTTAAAAGCTAAACCCCATATCGCAAATTTTAATCCCTTTAAATTTGCATCAAAATATTTTTTAACTTTTTCAACTAACTTTAATTTCTGCGAATGATTGACCTTTAATACTGAATCAATAATCTGAAAATCATAATTTACATCTTTCCCTGAATTAGTTAATGCCAAAACATCTTTCGGGAAACAGCTGCCTCCAAACCCAATACCAGGAAATAAAAATCTTTTACCAATTCTTGAGTCTGTTCCAATCCCTTTTCTAACCATATCAACATCTGCACCTATAAGCTCACAATAATTAGCAATTTCATTCATAAAGGTAATCTTTGTAGCTAAGAATGCATTGGCAGCATATTTTGTAAGCTCTGCTGACTTTTCATCCATGAAAATTATTGGATTACCTTGTCTTACAAAGGGTTTAAAAAGTCGCTCCATTATCCCCCTTGCTTTTTCACTTGAAGTTCCAATTACAACACGATCTGGCTTCATAAAATCACTAATAGCAAATCCTTCTCTTAAAAATTCAGGATTGGAGACTACATCAAAATCAACCTTTGCATTGTTTAAAATAGCTTTTGTTACTTTTTCAGCTGTCCCCACAGGAACAGTACTTTTATCTACAATTACTTTATAATTCCTTATGATATTTCCTAATTGCTCAGCAACTCCTAACACATAACTAAGATCTGCAGAGCCATCTTCACCGGGCGGAGTTGGCAAAGCAAGAAAAATGACCTGAGCATCTTCAATAGCTTCCTCAAGATTATTTGTAAACTTCAATCTACCTTGTTTAATATTCCTCTGAAATAAAACATCTAATTGAGGCTCATAAATAGGAACAACTCCCTCACGCATTTCCTGTACTTTCTCAACATCAATATCGACACAGGTTACTTGATTCCCTGTTTCAGCCAAACATGTTCCATTGACCAAACCAACATAACCTGTTCCTACTACTGCTATATTCATTTATCTATATTTAAATATTCTATAATTGACTCAATTATATAATCTTGCTGTTCTATGGTTAGCTCTGTATGCATAGGCAATGAAATTACACACTTTATCAATTCCATAGTTATTGGAAAATCTTTATCCTTCTTTAAATTATCTACATATGCTTTCTGTTGATGTAATGGAACTGGATAATAGATCATTGAAGGAATCTCTTTAGATTTTAAAAACTCCTGCAATCCGTTACGATCAATACTTGAAGCTAATTTCATTGTATACTGATGAAAAACATGAGTAGAACTTTCAGAAGTTATAGGCGTTTGAATTCCTTCAATACTTTTCAATTGCTCATTATAATAATTCGCTGCCATTCTTCTTGCATTATTATAACTATCTAACCTTTTAAGCTTTACTCTTAAAATTGCAGCCTGTATAGAATCTAGCCGGCTATTAACTCCAACCTCATCATGATGATATCTTTTCCACATACCATGATTAGCAATTGCAGTCAACCTATGTGCTAAATCAGGATTATTTGTAAACATAGCTCCTCCATCACCCATACAACCAAGGTTTTTTGAAGGGAAAAAAGAAGTAGTTCCAATATCTCCTATAGTTCCTGCTTTCTTTATTGTACCATCTGAAAATTTAAAATCTGCTCCAATCGCTTGAGCTGCATCTTCAATTACAAAAAGATTATTTTCTTTAGCAATCTTCATGATTTCTTCAATATCTGCACATTGCCCATATAAATGTACTGGAATGATTGCTTTAGTTTTGGGTGTAATTGACCTTTGTAAATGTGCTAAATCTATTGTGAAAGTATCTCTATCAACATCTATCAAAACAGATTTTAATCCTAATAAATGTATTACTTCTACTGTAGCTGCAAAAGTGAAATTAGCAGTAATTACTTCATCTCCAGGCTTTAATCCAAGTGCCATTAATGCGATCTGTAATGCATCTGTACCATTAGCACATGGAATAACATGATCAACTTTTAAGTACTCTTGTAAGTCTTCTTGAAATGCTTTTACCTCTGGCCCCTTTATAAATGCAGCAGAATCCATTACTCCTTGTATAGCCTCATCTATTTCTGCTTTAATTTCTTGATGCTGACTCACTAGATCAACCATTTGTATCTTTTGCATGGTATGCATAAAATATTTAATTTTCTTTGGGAATGCGAATATAAGTATATATCCTTATAGCTATTGTATAAATTTGTTGAAAATCTGATAATTAAATGATATAAATAACGTTTTAATTTACCTTATTTTATTGCATGAATAAATTCATTATTATACCACTATTGATTTTTTCTTTGTTTTCTTATGCCCAAAATGTAAGAGATACTTCAATATTTGCTCCTATTTTTAGTGTTAGCTACGCCATACAATTACCAGGGGGTGACATGAAATCTTCATTTGGGGTCAATAATAATATTGGTATCTCAGGAGGTATAAAATTAGCTTCTAACTGGTCTTTTGATCTTGAAGCTGCTTTTATTTTTGGAGAAAATGTTAAAGACACAACGATTATTGATCACTTACAAAATAGTCAAGGATGGATTATTAATCAATCTGGTGAAGAAAACAATATTTTGATCTTTGAAAGAGGGCAAACCATAACTTTAAACATAAGCAAGATATTCGATGTTATAGGTCCCAACCCTAACTCAGGTATTATATTAAAATTTGGATTAGGGTTTATGCGTCATAAAATTAGAATTGAAAACGAAAACAACTTAGTCCCCCAATTAGATCAAGATCATCTTCCATATTACGATCGATTAACAATGGGCATTCATCTGCATGAGTTCATTGGATATCAGCATATGAGCAATAACAGATTGACTAATTTTTATGTGGGTTTCGACTTTTATCAAGGCTTCACACAAGGCATGAGAGATTATCAAATTGACCTAATGGGACCTTATTTAAACAATAGACTTGATTTATTAAACGGAGTAAGAGTTGGATGGATTATTCCTGTTTTCAGACAAGCTCCTAAAGAATTCTATATTGACTAAGCAATGAAGCTCTTATACCATTTAGGAATATTATGCTATAACCTAGCCATTTATTTAGCTGCATTTACAGGTAATTCCAAAGCTAAAAAGTGGATTAATGGTCGTAAAAAATGGAAAGAAACCATTAAGGAATTTGACAATAAAAACCCATCTATTTGGATCCACATATCTTCTTTAGGTGAATATTTAATGACTAAGCCACTGATTCAATTACTGCTTGATGAGTTTAAAGACAAAAACATATACCTTTCTTTTTTTAGTCCATCTGGATATGAAAATGCAAAAATTGAAAATACTCGAATCAAAAAGATTTACTTACCATTAGACACTCCCTCTAATGCTAAATATTTTATAAATAAAATAAATCCTTGTATTGCAATATTTGCTAAATATGATTTTTGGTTCAATTACTTAGCTGAAATTCAAAAAAGAAATATCCCTTCAATTGTATTTTCATCAGCACTCAATAAACAACAAATTTATTTTAGAACTAGCTGGTCATGGCATAAAAATATTCTTAAAAAGATATCAAAAATACTTGTGTTGAAAGAGGAGAACTTAACTTTTTTAATTAATGAAGGTTTTAATAATGCTGCAATTTGTGGAGACACAAGATTTGATCAAGTTTCTTCTATAAAAGAAGACCATCAAGCTCTTTCTGAAATACGAAACTTCATTGTAGACAGGAAAAGTATTATTTTAGGATCTTCATGGAAAAAAGAAGAAGAAATAGTTGCTTCTTTACATAAAACTTTGGATCATGCTTTAATTATTGCCCCTCACGACATAAGTGAGAATAGAATTTCCGAAATTGAAGCTGCATATGAAAACACCATAAGGTTTTCAAAAATTGAATCCATAGAAAACACTTTTAATAAAATCCTGATCATTGATTCTATAGGTCTTCTTGCGTCTATTTATCAATTCACAGATATTGCAATAATAGGCGGTGGTTTTTCTGGGAAATTACACAACATACTAGAGCCAGGATCTAAGAACAATGTTGTTTTATTTGGCCCCAACTATAAAAAATTCCCAGAAGCAATTGACTTAATTCAATTAAATGCTGCCGATAGCTTTAGCAATAAAGCTGAATTAAATAATATTATAAATAAATTAAAGGATCAAGAGAAAATGAATACAATGAAAGCTACTGCTTTTAATTATATTCAGGAAAATAAAGGTGCTACTCAAATAGTTTTTAATTCAATTAAAGAGCTATTGGATCACTCTACTACCTCAGCTTCTTCTAATATGTAATTCAGCTGATAGATATCATCAACATTCAACCTCAGTACTCCTTTAAAAGTAAGTACCTGGTCCATCCTTAGCCCGTCATATTGCTTAACCATCTGAACCTCCATCACTGATTCTGGACCTGCTTGCCCACAAAAGAAACAGGAGCTATATGGGTTGGCTGAAAGCACATAATAATCTTGAACAATATCAACAGGAATAATAAATCCCCTTATCTGTACCTCTTTCCCGTCTAATGCCTGAATGGTTTTACCAAATTTAGGAACCATGTAATAGGCTTGAAATTCTTCGGACCAAACCTCATCAAATTCTACATTTTTTAGCACATCCCATGTAATGATCTTTTGAGACTGACCAACTTGAAATAACCCAATTAAAAAAAATAACAGTATTAATGATTTTTTCATACCCTAACCTTTTGATAAAGTTTCTGCAATATCTGTTTTATATGCTTTAATTGCTGGATACAATGCAGAAATCAAGCCAATACATAGTGCTATTATTAAAAAATATAGTTCTGAAGGTAAAAATAACCATCCAGTAAATTCATATTGATATTCATACTCCATCCAACTTGCCACTATCTCCATGCCGATATGGCTTAAAACCAATGATAATATAAAACCCAAAATAGCTAACATTAATCCTTCAAATAAAATTGACATTAATACTTTGAATCTTGATGCACCCATCACCCTCATTAATGCAATTTCATACTTTCTTGCACTTAAAGAATTCAAAAGTCCTATAAAAACACTGAACATAGCAATTATAGTTATAAAATAAGCTATCCCTATTATTATTGACACAAATGGAGCTAATTTACTTTTTAGCAATGCTATTTCAGGAGCAGGATCAACAGCCATCATCCCTGGTTGATTATTGGCGTTGTTTAATACACCAACCTTTGCATTTCCAGATAAATGAGGGAAAATAATAGCGGTAATTTCCTTATTAACAGGGTCAATAGCTTTTATTAATTTATCATAATCATAATTTGTATGTTCGTCATGATTATCGTGAGCATGATGATCGTGAGCATGGTGGTCGTGAGCATGGTGGTCATGTTCATTAGAATGCTGATCAACTTCAATATCATCTTGATGCTCTTCTATATGATGTTCATGATTATCATGCTGTTGATTTTTCTCTCCACTTCCAATGATATAGTCTGAATCATCTTCGTGCCCTGCATGCATGATCCATACCGTTTCAACTGGAGTTAGTATTAGATTATCAATTACTGATCCACTTTTCTTTAAAACACCTACTACCTTATATTTAAATTCATCATGATGATGCAAAACCTCATCTTCCATTCCATGACCACCAATAAATTCATCTCCAATACTTAATCCTAATTTTTTAGATGCTCTATACCCAACAGTTGCTTCCAAAGGAGCTGCAAACAATTTACCTGATTCTAATTCACCTGAATACAATTTTACATAGTCATGTGTTGTACCAACAATCCTTACCCTTTTATAAGAATCTCCCATTGACAAGGGTATCATTTCCTTAATAATACGATTCCTTTTAAGTAGCTGATAAAACCCATAATTAATATTTCCAGTTGGATTTCCTATTTGAAAAACACTACTTAAGATTAAGTCAATACGACTACCCTTTGCTCCAATAACCAACTTCACATCTTTACCTGTATTTTCAATGTTTTTTGTAAGCTGATACTCTGTTAATTGTAAAATAATAGCCGTGCTTAATCCTGTTGCCAATAATAACATTGACAAGACACTAGACAATGGCCGCCCTTGAATATTTCTAAAACTCAGCTTCAGCAAATTCATAATTCCACCCTCCTTTCAAATTGATCCGTGAGTCTATTATCGTGTGTAACAATCAATAAGGTCGCGCCTTTTTTCTTAGCCTGTTCTTTAAGTAGCTTAATTACTAATTTACAATTCATATCATCTAAAGCAGAGGTTGGCTCATCTGCTAAAATTACTGAAGGATCATTGACCAAAGCTCTTGCTATAGCAACTCTTTGTTTTTCACCCTGACTTAAATTACTGATTTTTGAATCTATTTTTTGTATTACATCCATATCAGTTAAAAGCTCAACTATTTTAGCTTGGTTAATTGAATTCCCAGCCAAATTCTGAGCTATCAATAAATTCTCTTTAACTGTTAAGCTTTGAATAAAATGAGGAACTTGAAATACAACACCAATATTATTTCCTCTAAATTTATCTAAAGTTGATCCAGATAAATCATTAACTATTTGACCTCCTATTTTCACCTCACCTTTTGTAGGCACTAACAAACCCCCTAAAACATGTAAAAAAGTAGATTTACCACAGCCGCTCTTTCCTATGACCAAAGATTCTTCTCCTTGATTTAAAGATATATCTGGCAAATTAATAGGCTCAGAATTAGTATAACTATGTGATATGTTCTTTGTCTCTATCATTTTTTCCAGCCTGTAATGGCTACTGTTGAAGAGTAATTATATGGAGGTTTATTCATGGCACCAGGATGCTGGATATTAACAAAAAAAGTTTCGCCATCTGGTGTAAATACTCCACCTGTCATTTCAGAACGCTGCGGAGCTACAATAAACCTAACAGCATCATCAACAGTTGGCTTTTCTAGTTCAAGATCCACAAAATACATTTCATTAATAGCCCTCCAGATTTTATGATTTTCTTTTGGCACCCTATCCTGAGTGTATCCAATTATATCCTCATGAATGATTAAGTATTTTTTTCCTCCTAACCTAGCAATCTCAATACAATCAGGATTTGAGAGGACTGTTTTACCATCCGTTCCTTTACCACATTCTAGCCAATTATTCATCTCATCTGTTTGAGTATTAAATTTTAAAATCCTACCATGATAATCCTGCTGTTTTAAATAATGAGCTGGATTTCCACCATTATTTATAAAAGTATCCCATAACATATTATCACTTCCTGTTTCGGCTATATAAAGAATATGTCCATCACGAGCTAACCATTCATGACGCACATACATGGTAGCTCCCATTGATATTGCAACATCTCTAGCTTTTATTAATGATTGCATATCCATAGGTAAAGGGAACCAAGTTCCTTTTTTAGTATTAACCCCTTCTTTAAAAGCATATAATTGACCTTCAGAATATTTTCCTTTTTGATGTGCTACAAACTTAAAAAACACTGCAGGGTCATTGTCATCTGTTAAATAGATGGTTTTACCATCATCCATGAATTCAAGGTCTTCATGATAATACCTTCCCCATTGATACATTTTTTGTGTTGCTTTTTTACCTAATGGATCCACCTCAACTACATATCCAATATTTTCCCATTTTTTAAGCTCTCCAAAATCAGATGTATCTCTGTGCCCTAAACCCTGTCTATATAATTCAGCATTATTATTTGGCTGATACTCTTCACAAGTGTAAACCATTCCATTAGGACCTAATACACCACCACAATTTCTGTCGGTACTACCTACAGTGGAAAAATCTATATGAAAATATTCTGAAATAACATTCCATTTATCCTTTTCATATTTTACTTGAAATACTGTAGCACCTCCTCCATCACCTAGATTTAGATTTGAATCGTGTGTTTCATGACTTACGTATAACCAACCATGTTTACTAGACCCATCAATTGGGATATAAGCGATCATATCATGATTACCTTTGGCAGGAAATTTTAGTCCATCTTTTCTAACAACAGAATCTATTGTCTGAGAAAAAAGAATTTTTGTATTGAAGTTTTCAGGAAGAATTAATTGGTCTGCTGCAAAATTAGTATCAATTTCTTTAAAGAAACTATCAATAGGAAGGATTGGATCTGTTGTTCCAGAATCTTGTGCTATTGAATTATTTACAGGTGATAAATTCTCCGAATCATTTTGAATTTGAGATTTATCATCAACACAGCTGATAAATAAGATTAAGGGTATGAAAAAATATTTATTCAATTTCATTTGATTGATGGTTATATAGCTTTAACGCTCTAATAATAAAAAACAAACCTAATAAAACAGCTGGTATACTCAACCACTGGCCCATATTAATAGAACTTTCTCCTGATAATGTTTGATGCTCTTTCCAAAACTCGACAACAAATCTAGCACCAAATAATAAACTCAAAAAAGCACCAAATAAAAGTCCTGGCCTTTCATGCCAATTCCTTTTCCAATAACCCCAAAAAAGAATTAAAAATATAAATAAATAGCAACCCGCTTCAATGAGCTGAGTAGGTATTCTGGGGATAATTGCTATAGTTGTTGTATAAACATTTTCCTTAATAAAAGCATTTGATTCATTTGGAGATAATGCAAAAAAATGATTATCTGCTATCTTATAATTAGCACCATTATTTAAATAAAATGATTGTGAAATTGTAGTTGCGTTATTGTTAATGTTTTTTGGAAAAGTAACTGATAATTTTGCTAATGGATATTTAAATGTATTTACAACTTTATAACCATCTAAAGGTTTTATCTCAACATCATTATTATCAACTCTAAAGTTTCCTGCAATGGACCTCTCTGCATTGTATTGGAAGAAAAAAGCTGTATCAGCAGAACTCTTTGTTCCAATAATCTCTGAGTTCATTAAATTACCCACTCTAATAAAGCAAGCAGCAATGGCTACAGTTACCACTACTTTATCTAATGACCAAAGAACTGACTTTTTGGTAACTTTTTTCGAGAAAATCCATAGTGCAATAATAATAGCAATGGCTGCACCATGGGAAGCCAATCCTCCCTCCCAAATTTTTAAAATATCAATAGGATTATTAAAATAATATGATGGGTCATAAAAAAGAACATGTCCCAACCTTGCTCCTATAACAGTAGCAATTACTGTATATATTAAAATCTTATCTAGCCACTCTTCTGGGCATTTCTCATAAGACAGCATTTTCTTCATTAAATAATATCCTAAGAAAAAAGAAATCCCAAATAATAAACTATAATATCTTATGGTTACTAACCCTTCATATAAATTAGGGTCTAAATCCCAAGCTATGTATAGAAATTCGTTCATTATAATAAATTGCAAATTTATATATTTAATAACATCAACATAACCTCTTAACAGTTATGTATATATTAAAATTAAATTCATACTTCTACTTTAAGATATATAATAACTTTACAGCTAATTATTTATTTTAAAGTGTTTGAAACTAATCAATAAATACATACCAATTACAGAATGGCTTCCAAAGTATAAAGCAAGCTATTTAAAATATGATATTCCTGCTGGATTAACAATAGGTATTATGCTAATTCCTCAAGGTATTGCTTATGCTTTAATTGCTGGAATTGACCCTATATATGGATTATACACTGCTTTGATCCCACAACTGATTTATGCAGTTTTTGGAACTTCCAGGCAACTTGCTGTTGGTCCAGTAGCCATGGATTCATTGATCGTTTTTGCTGGGATATCAGCTATTGCACAAAGTGACCCTGAACTTCATCTATTAATGGCTATTCTACTGGCTTTTATGATGGGATGTATACAGTTATTGTTTGGGGTTTTTAGGTTAGGGTTTATGGTGAACTTTTTAAGTAAACCTGTAATTAGTGGATTTACATCTGCAGCAGCAGTCATCATAGCTTTCAACCAACTAAAACACCTTTTTGGTATTGACATTGTAAGAAGTAATAAAATTCAAGAGATAATCAATAGTTTTTATCATCTAATGGGAGATATTAACTACTATAGTTTTGGACTTGGTCTATTCTCCATCTTTTTCATAGTATTCGTTAGACAAAAGAAACCAACATTTCCTGTAGCTCTTTTTATTGTAATTATTAGCACCTCTTTAGTCTATTTTTTGAATTTAGAATATACTGGAGTTGAAATAGTCAAAAAAATTCCTCAAGGCCTACCTTCATTTAAGATCCCCTCCATTTCATATGACAATGTACAAGACCTATCCTCTTTAGCACTAACTCTTGCTTTTATTGCATTTTTAGAGGCAATATCTAGCGCAAAAGCTATTGAAGCTAAAAAAAGAGATCATATAGTTCGACCCAATCAGGAGTTAATAGCATTAGGTGCTTCAAACATTATTGGTTCATTTTTTCAAACCTACCCATCAACCGGAAGCTTTTCAAGGTCTGCTATTAATTATACTGCAGGTGCTAAAACGCAAATGTCTTCAATTACTGCAGCCATTATTGTGGCATTAACCCTACTATTCCTTACTCCTTTGTTTTATTTTTTACCTAAATGTGTACTGGCTGCTATTATTATTGGAGCTGTCATAACTCTTATCGACATTAAATATCCAACACAGCTTATTAAGTTTAATAAGGATGACTTTTTGATGCTAATTTTAACTTTTATCATCACATTAACTATTGGCATCAAAGAAGGTATTATTTCAGGAGTTCTTATTTCTATAATCATGTTGATATATAGAAGTACAAGGCCACATATTGCAGAATGTGTTCAAATAAAAGGAACAGAATATTTCAGGAATAAAAATCGATTTGAAAATACAGAGCAAAGAGATGATATCCTCATCTTTAGATTTGATGGTCAGCTATTTTTTGCCAATTCAGAATACTTTAAAGAGCAATTAAATGACATGATTTTACAAAAAGGGAAGAACTTAAAATATATCATTCTAAATTCTGAAGGAATAAACCACATAGACTCAAGTGCTATTTATATGCTTGAAAACACTATTGAAGCATTAAAAAATAAAGGCTATGTTTTTATAATCACAGGAACTATAGGTCCTGTAAGAGATATAATTATTAAAAGCACTCTAATTGAAACTATTGGAAAAGAAATGATGTTCACTCAAGTTAAAAAAGCTGTCTATTACATAGACAATATATCTGATGCTATTGATGATAACAATATCGCATTACAATCAAATAATTAGTTTCCTTATCTTTGTACTAAATAAATTCTAAATGAAAATAGAACAGATCTATACAGGATGTTTATCCGAAGCTGCATATTATATACAATCAGATGGAGAAGCCGCTATTATTGACCCTTTGAGAGAAACTGAGCCTTACTTAAGTCGTGCTGACAAAGATGGCGTTAAAATAAAATATGTTTTCCTTACACATTTTCATGCAGATTTTGTTTCAGGTCATGTTGACCTTGCAAAAAAAACTGGTGCAACAATTGTTTTTGGCCCAAATGCAAAAGCTCAATTTGACTTTCATTCAGCTAAAGACCTTGAAAAATTTTCTATTGGAAAAACCACTCTTCAATTGCTTCATACACCTGGACATACAATGGAGTCTTCTACTTATTTATTATTTGATGAGCATGGCAATGAGCATTGTATTTTTACTGGAGATACATTATTTATTGGAGATGTTGGAAGACCTGATTTAGCTGTTAAATCCAACCTTACAGATAAAGATTTAGCTAGTTTATTATTTGACTCATTAAGGAATAAGATTATGAAGCTTCCTGATTCAATAACAGTATATCCTGCTCATGGTGCTGGTTCCGCATGTGGTAAGAACATGTCTAAAGAAACATTTGATTCATTAGGAAATCAAAAATTAGTCAACTATGCATTAAGGTCAGATATGTCCAAAGAAGAATTTATTGAAGAAGTCACAACGGGAATTACAGCCCCTCCTCAATACTTTCCTAAAAATGTTCTGATGAATCAATCCAATAATTTATCAATTGATGACATTTTAAATAAAGGTACACTTCCATTAAACATAGAGGATTTTCAAAAGCTGATGGATCAAAATGATGTACTACTGATAGACTGTAGAGCTAAAACAGAATTTGTTATGGAACATATCCCTGGTTCTTTATTTTTTGGATTAGATGGCAGCTTTGCTCCTTGGATTGGCACCCTCATTAAAGATCTTGATCAAAAAATAATTCTTATTTGTCCTGAAGGAAAAGAAAATGAAGCCGTTACAAGATTAGCCAGAACTGGATATGATCATTCATTAGGGTATTTAAAAGGAGGTATTAAAACTTGGAAATCGAAAGGATTAAAAACCTCATCAATTACATCAATTGATCCGCAAAAACTTGAATCTGAATATGAAAACATTTCATTAATTGATGTTAGAAAACCCAATGAATACAATACTGAAAGTGTAAAAGGAGCCATCAATCTTCCATTAGATTTTATTTACAACAATATTCAAAATTATAATTCAAATAACAAATACTATATCCATTGCCAAAGTGGTTATCGTTCTGTTATTGCTTCTTCAATTTTAAAAGCCAATGGCATTAACAATGTAATTGACATTGCTGGTGGTTTTAAGTTAATAAAAGAATCTACAGGTCTAGAGTTATCTGATTTTAATTGTCCTTCTAAAACTATTGAACCCTAAAAAATACTAAAGTGTCTAAATTCACAGAACTTGTTAATGGAGAAATCCCTGTATTAGTAGATGTTTTTGCAGATTGGTGTAGCCCTTGCAAGCAAATTTCACCTATTTTAAAAGATGTGAAATCTACTCTTAATGATTCTATTAAAATCATTAAAATAGATATTGATAAAAACCAACAAATAGCTGATAAGTTTCAGATAAAAGGTGTTCCTACTTTATTGTTATTTAAAGATGGCGGGGTGATTTGGAAACATTCTGGCTTAATAAACAAAGAGGAATTAATCAATATAATAAAGGAAAAAACATAAGTTCCTTATCCATGTAAGTTATCTACTGGTGCTCCTTTTAATTGACTTTCTCCTATCTGATCTTCCTTTTCTCTAGTATCAAATGCATCTCTTAACCCATTGCCAAGGGTCATAAATGCAAAAACCAACATAATAATAAAAACGCCTGGAAGTAAAGCCATATAGGCTTTATCTGGATCCATAATTAATCCTTTATGCTGCTCTATCATAAAACCCCATGATGGTGTAGGTAATTGTACTCCTATACCTAAAAAGCTCAATCCAGCTTCAATCAATATAGCAGCTGCAAAATTAGATGCACATATTACAATAACAGGGCCCATAATATTTGGAAAAACATGTTTCCATATAAGGCGAGTATCACCATATCCTAATGCTCTACCAGCTTCAATATAATCTAATTCTCTTATGCTCATAATCTGACCTCTTACCATCCTGGCCAATTCAACCCACATTGTTAATCCAACAGCAAAAAATATAGTCGTAAACCCTTTACCAATAATTAAAGTAAGAGAAATAATCAATAATAATCCAGGAATAGACCAAACTAGATTGATAATAAACATAATAATATCATCTACCCAACCTCTATAAAAACCAGCTAAAGCACCTAAAAACAAACCTATTATTAAAGAAATTAAAACTGCTATTAACCCTACAGAAAGAGAAACAATTGTTCCAGCCATTAGCCTACTTAACATATCTCTACCTTGCTTATCAGTTCCTAAATAATAGGATTTATTTTCTATGTTATTTTTTTCTATTTTTTCTCTTAGCTCATTTATAGTACTTGTTTTTTCAATTTCACTTAATAACCAATAAGATATAGTACCATCATTATTTACCTTAAAATTATTTTGTTTTTCTATTGATAATGGGAATAACACATCTACAATTGAATAAGATTGAAAACTAGGTTCATAAGAATCATTTCCTTTTGAAATACTAAATTCCTCTATAATAATATTTGGACCCTGAAAATAATAACCTGAAACAGGTATTTCATCATATGATTTAGGTTGACCACCAAAAAATAATTTACCAAAAAAGTTTACTTTTTCAACTTCATTGTTTTTTCTTAATTTAAGAATAGTCACTTCGAATCCAGGATTCATCCGAGCTATAGAATAAATTTGATTATTTGCATCTGGAGAGGAATCAGGTCTAATATTAGCACCCAAGAAACTAATGATAATAGCTGAGATTATTATAAATACACCCAGCATAGCAGGTTTGTTCCTTTTTAATTTATTCCATGTTTCCTTTGAAAAGGATGCTTTTCTATTTCCCTTATTGAAACTTTTCAATTATTTAAATTTTTCTGCCTTTCCATACTTTTCTTCTAATCATTAAATTAATCATAACAAACAATAAATGTAAAGGATATAATAAAAAAACAATTGGTGTTTTTATAATTAATTTTCTACTTCCATAAAAATTCACAGCTATTAAAAAAAGTATAAGGTCAAAGAAAAATTTCAGTACTATAATCCCTGTTATTACTTTAAAAGTATTTTCATATAGCTGAAAAACAAAAGTTAATAGAATAGAAAAATTACAAAGTATTACTATTAAACCAACAACTTTAGTGAAATGTAAATTAGATCGATTCATTTTCCCTGCCCACCTTATAGACCTATTTAACATTTTTGAATATGTTTTAGGAGATGCTGTATGTACAATTAATTTTTTTTTCCTTAATGGATGTAATTTATAAGGCACCTCTTCTTTAATTTTTTCTAATAAAAACAAATCATCACCAGAAGCAATATGATAATTCCCTTCATAAGGATCTAATTGAAGAAATAAGGACTTCTTAATGATTATGCCTGTTCCATTTGACAATATCGGTTGATTATTATTTGCTGAAGCAAATGAAATAATAGAAAGCATGTATGATTCAACAACGGATAACAAAAAACCCGAAGATTCTTCAACGACTGGCAATAAATAAACATCTTTATTGTAGATTATCTCTTTTTTGAACTCTTGAAGAAAATCATTTGAAATAGTAGAATCTGCATCAAGTATAAATATCCAATCATCTTTGGATTGATCGACACCTCTCTTTATCGCTATTTTCTTCCCAAATTCATTTGGCTTATCTAAGTCTATTATTTGAACACATTTATTTGTTTCTTTTTTCCATAAGTTTAAAAATTCTTTACCTCCATCTTCTGAATGATCATCAATAAAAAATATATTTAACTCGAAACCTGAAGTGTTTAATTGATCTAAACATGACAATAATGGACCTATTCTATCCCTTTCATTTCTAAATGGTATAACTATAGATAATCTAAGATCACTGGCTATATCTTCATAAGAGCTAATTGGTTTTTTTATACAACCTAATATAAAATAGGTCCATATACACGCATATAATAAAAGAGGTATTAAAATAATTAAGTAAATCATGTTGCTTCCTTTTTTATTAAAACACTGTAAAGTGCACCCCCAATTAATGTTGATAGCGCAACATTAATCAACCAAATTATAAAAGAAATTAATGGGGCATATAAACCAATTACACCAGACGCAAGATAAATCGACAATGCTTCTCTTGTTCCAAGATTCCCCATAAAAGGAGAAGGAATAAAAGTGATAATCCCATATAATAAACCAATAAAAACTAAAAGCTCAATTGCTGATATATTTAAATCAAAACCTATTGACACAATATAAAATTGAAGGTAAAAAATCATATACCTTAACATAGATAATAATAACACATAGGTCTTTGTTTTAGCACTTAATTTATCTAATGATTGTAATCTTAATATATAAGTTTTAATTGTTTTCCACCTAGACATAAATTTGAGAACAATACTAGGATTTAAATAAATGATGACTAATGAAATAAATAGAATAAAATAAGCCATGAAGATTGAAAAGATTATTTCATTAGAGAACTCAACCAATTGATTATCAATCAAAATATATAAAACAGACCCTATTAACATAAAGAGAATAGTGATGATTAATTGTGCTAAATTCCCTAAAGCTGTAACAGCTGTTATCATTAATTTACTGCTGTTTTTTAAGTATAAAAATCTACCTATAAAAGAACCCATTCTATCTGGAGTAAAAAACGAGGTAAAATTTCCAATATATACAGAATATATAGCCTTTTTTAATGAAATAGATTCATAGGGGAAATATAAAATCTTGAATTTAACTGCTTCCAAAAACCAATTAAAAAATTGTAGTATAATTAAAAGTAATAAGCATAAATAAAACCCTATTGAATTAATACTGACATTAAGCTTTATAAACTCATGATTTTTTATACTTATTTCATCAATAATATAATAACCTGCTAAAAAGAATAAAACCAAAGAAATGAACAAAAGAAGTTTATTATGTATTTTTATTTTTTTGATCTGATTCATTTTTCTATTAAGGTAAAATTAACTTTTTGATTTGACTGATTTTGATAAAATTATACTTGGCATAGATCCTGGAACTAATGTACTTGGTTTTGGTGTAATAGGAATATTAAATAAAGAAATACATTTAATTTCTTCAGGTGTTGTTAAAATGAGCAAATTAGAAAATCATGAATTAAAATTAAAAAGCATTTTTGAAAACATCAGTACTATCATAGAAAAGCATTTACCCGATGAAGTTGCCATTGAATCCCCTTTCTTTGGTAAAAATGTACAATCAATGCTCAAATTAGGAAGAGCACAAGGGGTTGCTATGGCTGCAGTTCTCATAAAAGACCTTCCGATAAGTGAATATTCACCCAGAAAAATTAAAAAGTCTATAACTGGAAATGGAGCATCAAGTAAAGAACAAGTTGCTGCAATGCTTAAAAGTATTTTTAAGCTAAATGAAATCCCTAAATCTTTAGACGCAACAGATGGGCTGGCTACTGCTGTATGCCATTATTTTCAAAAAAACTTAACTACTGATAATAAAAACTATTCTGGTTGGAAAGGATTTATTAAAGATAATCCTGATAGAACTAATTAACTTTGGATCTTTTTTGCTATTTCCTTCAATTCCTCATTTGAAAAATTAAGCTTTGGTAAAGAAAAATTCATATCAGAGACATTATTTATGGGTATTAAATGAATATGTGCATGAGGAACCTCTAAGCCAATAACAGTTACCCCTATTCTATTACAAGGGATAGCATTTTCAATTTTTTTAGCCACCATCTTAGAAAAAACCATCATTTCTGCTAAAAGTTCATCTGAAAGATCATATATATAATCAACTTCCTTTTTAGGAATTACTAAGGTATGTCCTTCTTTTAATGGCATTATATCCAGAAAAGCTAAAAAATCATCGTTTTCTGCAATCTTAAAACACGGGATTTCACCTTTAACTATTTTAGAAAAAATAGATGCCATTATCTAGTGATTTTTACAACCTCGAATTCCATTTTACCGCCTGGTGTTTGAATTTCAGCAATATCACTAACAGATTTACCTAATAAACCTTTTCCCATAGGAGAATCGACTGATAGTTTTTTTGATTTTAGATCAGCTTCATTTTCTGCAACTAAAGTATAGGTGATCTCCATACCATTCTTAACATTCTTTATTGTTACAGTAGATAAGATCAATACTTTTGAGGCATCTAGCTGGCTATCATCAATTAATCTAGCATTTGATAATTTGTTTTTTAATCCGGCAATTCTAGCTTCTAGTAGCCCTTGTGCTTCTTTAGCAGCATCATATTCTGCATTTTCAGAAAGATCTCCCTTATCTCTTGCTTCAGCAATTTGCTGAGATATTTTTGGCCTCTCAACAGTCTCTAGTTGTTTAACTTCACTTTTCAATTGCTGTAGTCCTTCTGGTGTATAATAACTTACTTGTGACATAATATTATTTTTAGGTAGTATATATAACCAAGAAAATCCGCTAAAAAGCGGACTCATTCTCAAATTCACATTGCAAATATAATGAATTTCGTTGATTTATTGTTCTTAAAAGCTATCCAAATCTGGAGGTCTTATCACTCCAAACCATTTCATTACCCTCTCACATCCTCCTGGGATATTTACATGTATT